>JARXKM010000136.1 GCA_030272785.1 Pseudomonadota bacterium | reverse complement strand
AGACCTGACCCCAGCGCCGGCAAGGGTCCGTCGCCAGCCGGACGACGCCCCCGCTCAAACCGGTGATTATCTCGCCCAGGCAGCGTAACCCGATTGACACCACCGGCGCGCAAATCGATACTCAAGTCCCGCCCTGAGTCATCGCCAAATGAACCCCACTCCGCTGCTCTTCACCCTGCTGCTCGCCGGCCCGCTGCAAGCCGCCCCCGCCCCCAGTCCGCGCGCGGTCTACGACTTCAACCCCGGCTGGAAGCTGCACGTCGGCGACCCTCCCGACGCCGCCAGCGCCGGCGTCGACGACACCCGCTGGAAAGCGGTGACGTTGCCGCACGCATGGAACGAGGACGAAGCCTTCAGCAAGGACATCACCGACCTGTCGACCGGCGTCGCCTGGTACCGCAAGCACTTCACGCTGCCGGCCGGCGCCGCCGGGAAAAAGATCTTCCTCGAATTCGAAGGCGTGCGCCAGGGCGCGCGCATCTTCGTCAACGGCAAACCGGTCGGCCTGCACGAAAACGGCATCATGGCGTTCGGCCTCGACATCAGCGACGCCGCCGTCGCCGGCGAGAACCTGGTCGCCGTACGCACCGACAATGCCTGGGACTATCGCGAAACATCGAGCGGCCAGCGCTATCAGTGGTCCGACAAGAACTTCAACGCCAACTACGGCGGCATCCCTAAAAACGTCAGGCTGCACGTCGCCGATCGGCTGTACCAGACCTTGCCGCTGTTCTCGAACCTGGGCACCACCGGCGTATACATCCACGCCGGCGAATTCGACATCGCCGGCCACGCCGCCACCGTCGGCGCCGAATCGCAGGTACGCAACGAGTACGCGCAGGCGCGCACCTTCGCCTACGAGGTCACCATCCGCGACCGCGACGGCAAGCGCGTGGCCAGCTTCGCCGGCCAGCCGCATACCATCGCCGCCGGCGCCACCGACACCGTCACCGCCAGCGCGCGCGTCACCGACCTGCACTTCTGGAGCTGGGGCTACGGCTACCTGTACGACGTCAGCACCACGCTGAAGGTCGACGGTCGGGCGGTCGACGAGGTGACGACGCGCACCGGCTTTCGCAAGACCGAGTTCGCCAACGGCATGATCAAGCTGAACGAGCGCGTCATGCAGGTGCACGGCTACGCCCAGCGCACCTCGAACGAATGGCCGGCGGTCGGCATGTCGGTGCCGCCGTGGCTGAGCGACTACAGCAACCGCCTGATGCTCGACTCGAACGCCAACCTGGTGCGCTGGATGCACGTCACGCCGTGGAAGCAGGACATCGAATCGCTCGACCGCATCGGCCTGCCGCAGGCCATGCCGGCCGGCGACTCCGAAGCGGACGTCAAGGACCGCCGCTGGGAACAGCGCGTCGCCGTCATGCGCGACGCCATCATCTACAACCGCAACAGCCCCAGCATCCTGTTCTACGAAACCGGCAACCGCGGCGTGAGCGAAGCGCACATGGGCGTCATGAAGGCGCTGCGCGACCAGTACGATCCGCACGGCGGCCGCGCCGCCGGCAGCCGCGAAATGCTCGCCTCGCAAGTGGCCGAATACGGCGGCGAAATGCTCTACATTAACAAGAGCGCACGCGCTCCGTTCTGGGCGATGGAGTATTCGCGCGACGAAGGCGCCCGCAAGTACTGGGACAATCTGAGCGCACCGTTCCACCAGGACGGCGACGGCCCGCAGTACAAGGGACAAGACGCCAGCATCTACAACCGCAACCAGGACAGCCACGCCATCGAGGACGTCAAGCGCTGGTACGACTACTGGCGCGAGCGGCCCGGCACCGGCACGCGCGTGAGCAGCGGCGGCGTCAACATCATCTTCTCGGACTCCAACACGCACCATCGCGGCGCCGAGAACTACCGCCGCAGCGGCGAAGTGGACGCCATGCGCATTGCCAAGGACGGCTTCTTTGCGCACCAGGTGATGTGGGATGGCTGGGTCGACATCGAGCAGCCGCGCATCCACATCATCGGCCACTGGAATTATGCGCCGGCCACCAGCAAGGCGATCACCGTGGTGTCGAGCGCCGCGCGGGTCGCGCTGTTCTTGAACGGCAAACCGCTGGGCGACGGCGTACAGAGCGAGCGCTTCCTGTTCACCTTCGATCACGTCGGCTGGCAAGCCGGCACCTTGCGCGCGGTCGGCTACGCGGCCGACGGCAAGCAGCTGTGCGAGAGCACGCTCGTCACCGCCGGCGCGCCGGTCGCCCTGCGGCTGACCAAACGCACCGCGCCGGGCGGCCTGCGCGCCGACGGCGCCGACCTGGCGCTGCTCGAAGTGGAAGTGGTCGATGCGGCCGGCCGCCGCAATCCGGTCGCGCTCGACACGGTCGATTTCACGCTCGATGGTCCGGCCGAGTGGCGCGGCGGGATCGCCCAGGGCGCCGACAATTTCATCCTGTCCAGGCGCCTGCCGGTCGAAGGCGGCGTCAATCGGGTGCTGGTGCGCTCGACCACGCAGGCCGGCAAGATCGTCGTGCGCGCCAGCGCCGCCGGCCTGGCGGCGGCCACGCTCGAACTGCAATCGCAACCGGTCAAGGTCGACGGCGGGCTCGGACCAGTCGCCGACGGCCAGCCTTCCTACCTCGGCCGCGGCCCGACGCCGCCGACGCCGTCGTTCAAGGTGTCGCGCCGCGCCGCCGAAGTGGCCAGCGTCACCGCCGGCAGCAACGCCGACAGCGCTGCCAAATCGTTCGACGATGACGAAACTACCTCCTGGGTCAGCGCCAGCGGCGCCGGCCAGGCATGGATCGCCTACGCATTGAAGCGCCCCGCGACCTTGACCGAGGCGACGTTCAAGCTGGCCGGCTGGCGCGAGCGCAGCTATCCGGTGCGCATCAGCGTCGACGGGCAGGAGGTGTACACGGGCGAAACGCCGAAGGGCTTCGGCTACGTCACCTTGCCGCTCAAGCCTGTCAGCGGCCGGGTCGTCAAGGTCGAACTGGTCGGCACCGCCACCGAAGGCGATAGCCTCAAGCTGGTCGAAGTGGCCAACCAGGCGATCACCGATACGGGCGCCAACCGGACGTCGAAAAGCGTGCTGGCGATCGTCGAAGCGGAGTTTTACGAGGCGGTCCGGTAGAGGGTCGGGGTCGGACCCCGGTTGTGCCGGTGGGAGTCTGCCCCGATTTGCCGCCTTAGCGCCACCGGCGTCAGACCAAACAATCTGGATCTGCCCGCGCGATCGGTGTCGATCGGACGCGCCAATCCCGGGAACTATGTGTGCTGTTTTGGGGTCTGACGTACGTCAGACCCGCACATCTACGTCAGTACAGTTCGAGGGCAACGGCGCGCACGGCCGCGAGCAACAGGTCGGCGCCAGGCGACATCAAATGGTCTTGCTGGCGGATGATGCCGAAAGCGTCCATCTTGCACGGCAACTCGATCGGCAAAATCTTCAGCACGTCCAGCGAGGCGTAGTACAACGCCACTTCTCGCGGCATCACGTGCAGCGAATCGGTCTGCTGCAGCAGCGACGTCACCAGCAGCAGCGCGGTGCTGTCGACGACATTGACCGGTGGCTCGAGCCCGGCGCGGCGGAACATCATGTCGAAGCGGTGGCGCAGGATGCTGCCCGGCGGCGGCAATATCCAGGGCATCGCCGCAATGTCGCCGAGCGCGAGGTCCGGCCGTGCGAGCAGCGGATGGCCAGGCCGCACCACCGCGCAGGCCGGCTCGTCGGTAAGCTCCTCGTAGATCAGCCCGGCGCTGTCGACGTTTTCGAGGATGCGTCCGATCATGAAGTCGAGCATGCCGCGCTGCAGCTTGTCGAGCAGGACGTTGCTCGACTCGAGCTGCACGCCGATGCGCAGCAACGGCGCCTGTTGCTTGATGCGGGCGATCGCGCGCGGCAGCAGCGCCATCGCCGGCGCCATGATCACGCCGACTTCGACCTGGCCGGCCAGTCCGGCCTTGAGGGCGACGATGTCGTCGTGCGCCAGCGACAGGCTGGTGAGCGCCATGCGGGCGTGGCGGATCATGGTTTCGCCGTACAGGGTCGGCTCCATGCCGCGCGGCAGGCGGTCGAACAGGCGCACGCCGAGCATCTCCTCAAGATCCTTGATCTGCTTGGAGGCGGCCGGCTGCGTCATGTGCAGCGCGTCGGCGGCGCGGTGAATGTTGCGAAAGTCGTCGAGCGCGATCAGCAGCAGCAGTTGCCGCGTCTTCAGGCGCGCCTTCAGGAACCAGTTCGGGTTGGGAGAATCCATGCGCAAAATAATATCATCCCTGACATCGGTTGCGGCCGGAAATCGCCGCTGTCGATATCACTTGCAGCCCGGCGAAGGATTCGCCGCCGGTCCCGCCGCGCTCTGGGCGATCAGGCCGATCTTGCCGTCGGCGCCGTAGTGGAACTCCTCGACGGCGACCGAGCGCCGGTATTCGCCGCCGGTGGGCAGCTTGTCGTTGTGGTAGATGATGTAGGACTTGCCGTTGAAGTCGACGATGGCGTGGTGGATGGTCTTGACTATGGCGTTCTGCGCCATGATGACGCCGCCCCAGCTCCACGGCCCGGTCGCGCTCGGGCCGGTCAGGTAGACCGTCTCCTCAGGGAATTTGGCCGAATACGACAGGTAGTAGATGCCATTGTGCTTGTGCAGGTAGGACGCCTCGGTGAACGCGTCGAGGCCGACGGTGTGGATCGGGCCGTCGAATTCGATCATGTTCGGCTTCAGCTTCGCATACTTCATCACCGTGTTGCCCCAGTAGAGATAGGCCTGGCCATCGGTGTCGATGAACACCGCCGGGTCGATGTCGTCCCACGAGATCTTGGTCTCGCGCGTCATGTCGTTGGTCACCAGAGCGCTGCCGCGGGCGTCGACGAACGGGCCGGTCGGGCTGTCCGACACCGCCACGCCGATCGCCATGCCGTGGATGGTCTTGTGCGAGACGGTCGCATAGAAATAGTACTTGCCGTCGCGCTTGGCGATGTCGCCGGCCCAGGCATCCTTCGCGGCCCAGGCGAAGCTCGAGAAGCGCAGCGGCGAGCCGTGGTCGGTCCAGTGCTGCATGTCGCAGCTCGAATAGACGCGCCATTCGTTCATCACGTAAGTCTTGCCGTCGACCGGCGCCTCGTCGCGGCCGGCGTACAGATAGACGCGGCCGTTGTCGACCAGCGCGGCCGGATCGGCGGTAAACATCGTGCTGACGATCGGGTTGCCGGCGTGGGCCAGGGTCGCCAGGCTGAGCGCGGCGGCGAGGATGGATGGCTTGAACATCGGTGGCTCCTAGTTATTTTTGTGGGCCAGCAGGCGCTGTACCAGGCAGAAGACGAACAGCAAGGCGCCGATGACGATCTTGGTCCACCACGAGCTGAGGGTGCCGTCGAAGGCGATCAGGGTCTGGATGGCGCCGAGCACCAGCACGCCCGACAGCGCGCCGGCGACGTAGCCGTAGCCGCCGGCCAGCAGGGTGCCGCCGATCACCACCGCGGCGATTGCGTCGAGCTCCGCGCCCTGGGCGTGCAGCGCGTAGCCGGACAACATGTAGAAGGCGAACAGCACGCCGGCCAGCGAGGCGCAAAAGCCGCTGAAGGCGTACACCAGCACCTTGGTGCGCCCGACCGGAAGACCCATCATCAGCGCCGACTGTTCGTTGCCGCCGACCGCGTACAGGGCGCGGCCGAAGGCGCTGTAGTGCGCGCACCAGGCGGCCAGCGCCAGCACGGCCAGCGCGATGGCCGCGCCGGGCGAGATGAAGCCGCCGGGGATCGCCAGCTGGGTGCGCGACATGACCACGAACAGCGGATCGTCGATGGTGATGGCGTCGATGCTGATCAGGTAGCACAGCCCGCGCGCCAGGAACATGCCGGCCAGGGTGACGATGAAAGGCTGCAACCGAAAGACGTGGATCAGCGTGCCCATCGCGCCGCCGAACGCGGCGCCCATCAGCAGCACGCAAGCGATCACCGCCAGCGGCGGCCAGTGCGCCACATGCAGCAGCCAGGCGGCGACGATGGTCGACAGCGCCAGCACCGAACCGACCGACAGGTCGATGCCGCCGGAGAGGATCACGAAGGTCATGCCGACCGCGATCACCAGCAGGTAGGCGTTATCGATCAGCAGGTTGCACACCACCTGCACCGACAGGAAGCCCGGATAAGCCAGGCCGCCGGCGCCCATCAGCAGCACCAGCAGGGCGAGCGTGACGAGCGACGTGAAGGCGGGCCGGCGCGCCAGCGCGCGCATCATGCCGCCCTCCCGCGCCGGAACACCTTGCCGAATTCGGCCGACTGCGAGATGCAGACGACGAACACGACGACCGATTTGACGACCATGTTGACCTCGGGCGGCACGCCCAGCGAATAGATGGTGTAGGTGAGCGTCTGGATGATCAGCGCGCCAATGACGCTGCCGGCCAGGCTGAATTTGCCGCCGCCGAGCGAGGTGCCGCCCAGGGTGACGGCGAGGATGGCGTCGAGTTCGAGCAGCAGGCCGGCGTTGTTGGCGTCGGCGCTCTTGATGTTCGAGCTGATCATCAGCCCGGCCATGCCGGCGCAGGCGCTGCAGAACAGGTAGGCGAAGAAGATCAGCGCCGCCGTGCGGATGCCGGCCAGGCGCGCCGCGACCGGATTGATGCCGACCGCCTGGACGAACAGGCCGAGCGCGGTTTTGCGCATCAGCAGCGCGGTCACGGCGAACACGCCGGCCACCACGAACAGCGCGAACGGCAGCCCAAGCAGGTAGCCGCTGCCGAGGAAAAAATACGGCGCGTAGTAGACGGTGACGATCTGGCCGTCGGTGAGCAGCTGGGCCAGACCGCGGCCGGCCACCATCAGGATCAGGGTGGCGACGATCGGCTGCAGGCCGAGGGTGGCGACCAGGAGGCCGTTCCAGGCGCCGCACAGCAGCGCCGCACCCATCGCGGCGCACAGCGCCAGGCCGAGCGGCATGTGGCTGGCGGCGTCGCCGCCGATCAGCATGGCGCCGACGGTGCCGGCCAGCGCCACCACCGCGCCGACCGAAATATCGATGCCGCGGGTGGCGACGACCAGCGTCATGCCGAGCGCGGCGAGCATCAGCGGCGCGGCGCGGTTGGCGATGTCGACCAGGCTGCCGTACAGGTGGCCGTCCTTCAGTTCGAGATGGAAGAAGCCGGGCACGGCGAACAGGTCGACCAGCAGCAGGAAGGCGAGCGCGCCGAGCGGGCGCGCG
This sequence comes from Pseudomonadota bacterium, assembly GCA_030272785.1. GTDB lineage: Bacteria > Pseudomonadota > Gammaproteobacteria > Burkholderiales > Burkholderiaceae_D > JAFCUW01. Next base: position 5,394 of record JARXKM010000136.1, on the reverse strand, counting down.
AGCGGATGGCGCAGCCACGCGGTGGCCTGCGCTGCGCGCGGGGACGCCAGCGGCGCCGCCAGTTCGATCGGCACGGTCATGACGGTTCTCCGGAAATGGCGTGCAGCACCGAGCTGTCGTCGAGCTCTCCGCGGCGGTACTGGCCGCAGGCGCGGCGGTCGCGCATGACGACGCTGCGGTCGCTGTAGCGCAGCACCTCGGGCAATTCGGACGAGATGAACAGCACCGACATGCCCTTGCGGCACAGCGCGCTGACGTATTCCATGATCTCCTGCTTGGCGCGCACGTCGATGCCGCGGGTCGGCTCGTCGAGGATCAGCATGGCCGGTTCGGTGGCCAGCCAGCGCGCCAGCAACACCTTTTGCTGGTTGCCGCCGGACAGGGAGCCGATCGGCGTCTCGATGCCGGCCGTCTTCACGCCGAGCCACTTGACGTAGTCGTTGGCCAGCGCCTGCTGGCGCTTGAACGGGATCGCGCGCAGCAGCCCGATCTTCGCCTGCAGCGCCAGGACCAGGTTCTCGCGCACCGACAGCGACAGGATCGCGCCCTCGTGCTTGCGGTCTTCCGAGCAGAAGCCGATGCCCTCGGCGATGGCGTCGCGCGGCGAGGCGAAGCGGCGGCTGCGCCCGCCGATGTCGATCGCGCCGCTGTCGGCCAGGTCGGCACCGAACAGCAGGCGCGCCGCCTCGGTGCGGCCGGAGCCGAGCAGGCCGCACAGACCGAGCATTTCGCCGCGGTGCATGTCCAGGTCGAGCGGCGCCAGCGCGCCCTTGCGGCCAAGGCCGCGCGTGCGCAGCAGCAGTTCGCCGCGCGGGTGGATGGCCGATGTCGCCGCTTCGGCCGCGGCGCAGTCGCCGGCGACGCCGATCATCTTGTTCACCAGCGCCAGGCGCGACAAGTCGGCGCAGGCGTATTCGCCTTCGCGCTCGCCGTTGCGCATGACGGTGATGCGGTCCGAGATGGCATAGGTCTGGTCGATAAAATGGGTGACGAACAGGATCGCCATGCCCTGCTCGCGCAGGCTGCGCAGCACGTCGAACAGCAGCAGCACTTCGGCCTCGTCAAGGCTGGAGGTGGGTTCGTCGAGGATCAGCACGCGCGCCGAAATGTTCAGCGCGCGCGCGATCGCCACCATCTGCTGGATCGCCAGCGGATAGGTGCCGAGGTGCGCGCTGACGTCGGCGTCGACGCGCAGGCGCGCCAGCAGCGCGCTCGCCTCGGCGCGCATGCGAGCCCAGTCGATCATGCCGAAGCGGCGCGGATAGCGGCCGATGAAGATGTTTTCGGCCACCGACATGTTCGGGCACAGGTTCACTTCCTGGTACACGGTGCTGATGCCGAGCGCCTGCGCGTGCTGCGTCGAGGCGGGCTGGATGGGCCGGCCGTGCAGCACGATGGTGCCGCTGTCGGGCTGGTTGACGCCGGTGAGCACCTTGATCAGGGTCGACTTGCCGGCGCCGTTCTGGCCCATCAGGGTGTGCACTTCGCCGGCGTACAGGCGCAGGCCGGCGTCGCTGAGCGCCTTCACGCCGGGGAACTGCATGTGGATGCCGGACAGCTCCAGCACCGGCGCCGCTTGCTCGCTTGCGATGGCCATTGCCGCCTCAGTACTTGCGGCTGGCGATTTCCTTGGCCGCGACTTCGGCCGGGAAAACCCCTTCGGTGACGACGATCCGTTTCGGCACCGGCTTGCCGGCGACGACGTCGCGCGCGAGCTGCATCAGCTGGGGGCCGAGCAGCGGGCTGCACTCGACGGTGACGTTGAGCTTACCGGCCAACATCGCCTGGAACGCGCCCTTGACGCCATCGATCGACACCACCAGGATATCGACGCCCGGCTTCAGGCCCGCTTCCTCGATCGCCTGGATGGCGCCGATCGCCATGTCGTCGTTGTGCGCGTACAGTACGTTGATGTTCTTGCCCTCGGACTTGAGGAAGGCTTCCATCACCTCCTTGCCCTTGGCGCGGGTGAAGTCGCCGGTCTGCGAGCGGATGATCTTGAGCTTCGGATGGGCGGCGATGGCTTCGGCAAAGCCGGCCTTGCGATCGAGCGCCGGCGCCGAGCCGACGGTGCCCTGCAGCTCGACGATGTTGAAGGCCTTCTGCGGCGACTTGGCGGCGCGCTCGGCCAGCCAGCGGCCGGCGCGGCGGCCTTCCTCGACGAAATCGGAGCCGATGAAGCTGGCGTACAGGGTCGGATCGGTCACCTTGACGGCGCGGTCGGTGACGATGACGGGAATTTTGGCCGCCTTCGCCTCGCGCAGGACGGTGTCCCAGCCCGACTCGACGACCGGCGAAAACGCGATCAGGTCGACCCGCTGAGCGATGAACGAGCGGATCGCCTTGACCTGGTTTTCCTGCTTCTGCTGGGCGTCGGCGAACTTGAGCGTGATGCCGGCGGCGCCGGCGGCCTGCTTGATCGAGGCGGTGTTCGCGCTGCGCCATTCGCTTTCTGCGCCGACCTGCGAGAAGCCGATGACCAGCGGCGGCGCAGCGAGCGCGGCGACGCTGGTGGCAAAGGTCGCGGCCATCGCGGCGCCCAAAATGAATCTGCGGGTAAATGTCATCGCTATCTCCGGTATTTTTGTGCCTCCATAGTAGGAGAAAGTGCGATATAGCTCCAATCATTTTTTTGAGAGTTTCGATACCGGTTCCGATATCTCACCCCGGGGGTCAGTGCCGGCATTCAGACACGGCCCCATCCGTAGAGCATAAAAATACCGGGAAATGGCGACAGATAGCCTGCAACCGCTCAGTTCGTGTCTGAATGCCGGCACTGACCCCAGGGGTGGAACGCATTGTGCTGGCAGGCGTGAGCATCGGCGACGACAGCGCGATTGGCGCCGGCGCGGTCGTCACCAGAGACCCTCCGGCCAATGCTGTCGCAGCCGGAAACCCCGCCAGGATCATCCCGCGGGTCGACGAGCGCTGACATCGTTCGCGTGGCGGACGGCCCGCTCAGCGCAGCAGGCGCAGGCCGTACAATCCGCCCGCGATCGAGCCGGCATGTGCGCGCAACTGCACCACCAGCTTGCCGATTGTCGCCAGCGCGGGCGGGATCGCGACATCGCGCGTGTAGAAGGCGGTGGCGGCATCGCCGTCCAGTGCCACCGATGCAAGCAGCTCGCCGTTGACCAGGATATCGAACTGGCGGCCCACATCGCCGCGGGCGAAGGTCAGGCGCAAAACCTTTGCCTCGCCCTGCTTGTCCTTCAGTTCATAGCTGAACCATGCGGTGGCATCGCGCCAGTGGCGTCCGTCATTGATACCGGCATTGGCGCCTTCGCCTTTGAAGAAGTGGTCGGACTCGGGCTGCTGCTCGCCGGGCGCCACCTGGTCGATGGTGCGAGCGTCGAGCGCCAGCCGGTCCGCCTCCGCGGCCGCGGTGTCGCGCTGCGTGCGTTCGAGGTTGGCCGGCGTCGAATAGGGCCAGTACACCGTGTAGCGGGAATCGTGGAGGCGGAAGAACGGGATGAACTCAGTCGCTGCCGCATCGCCGCCATGCACCAGGCCGGGCGCGGTGAACGTCAACGGCTTGCCCTTGACCGGTTTGAAGCGCCGCATGAAGTCGATGGTGTCGCTGACCAGCAGCGGCGCCGCTTCGAGCGGGCACACGGGACCCTGGGCGATGTGGCCCATGCGCGTATCGTCGGCCAGGAAGTTGAGCTTGTCGTCGGCGAGCAGGCGCGTTTTCGCCGCCAGCACGATGGGGCCGTGCAGCACGGCGTAGTAGTGCGATTTGTCCGGCATCTGCTCGAGCCGCGTCGTCATCGGCAGCACGATGTCGACGGTATCGCCCTGGCGCCAGGCACGCTCGATGCTGACGTAGCTGCCCGGCGCCGCCGTCAGCTCGACCGGTTTGCCATTGACGCGCACCTTCATGCGGCCCGCGGCCACCCAGCCGGGATAGCGGATTCTCAAAGCAAAACGGGCCGCCGAGTGCATCGTGATGCGCGTGCTGTCGGCGTCCGGAAAACGCGTGCTCTGGGTGAGCTGGACGTTCTTCTCGCGCCAGTTGAGGGTCGAGGCGACGAACAGGTTCACGTACAGCGCGTCGCCATCGTGCGCGTAAATGAATTCGCCGTACTTGGCGTGGCTCTCGATGCCCGATCCGACGCAGCACCACATGGCCTTGTCCACCTGCGAATAGACGCGATAGTGGTTCGGCCGCATCGGCGTGAAGTACACCAGGCCACCGCTGCCGGGCCGCTGCGACGACAGGATGTGGTTGTACAGCGCGCGCTCGTAGTAGTCGGCGTAAGCGCCCTTCGCGTCCGACAGGAACAGCAATTCGGTCAGCTTAAGCATGTTGTACGTGTTGCAGGTCTCGGGCCCTTCGACCTCGCTGATCATCGGCGCGAAATCCTGGTCGTCATGGAAGTGCTCCTTGACGCTGTTGCCGCCGATGGCCACCGTGCGATGGTCGTGCACCGTCTGCCAGAAAAACTGCGCGGCGCGCTGCAAGTCCTGGCGACCGGTCAGGTCGGCGATGCGTTTGAAGCCGATCACCTTCGGAATCTGCGTATTGGCGTGCATGCCAGTCAGCTTGTCCTGCTGGTGTTCCAGCGGTTCGAGCAGCGACTGGTCCGAAAATCGCAGCGCCAGCGCGAGATATTTATCGTCGCCGGTCATCTGCGCGACATCGGCGAGCACTTCGTTCATGCCGCCATGCTCGCTGCGCAGCATCACCTGCATCTGCGCGGGCGTCAGGCCGGCGGTCAGCTGCAGCGCCCAGTCGGACAGCGCGATCAGCATCGCGCGGGCGTCCTGGTTGCCGGCGTATTTGTAGGCGTCGCGCAGGCCGGCGAACATCTTGTGCAGGTTGTACCACGGGACCCACTTGCCGTTGACCGAGAAGTTATCGGCGTGGAGCTTGCCGTCGGCGAGGTCCTGCCAGGCCTTGCTGCCGCCCGGGATGCCGCCGAGGTAGCCGTTGCCGTTGGCCTGCTGCGCGCGTTTGAGTTCGGCGACGAAGTAGTTCAGCCGCCGCAGGATATCCGCGTCGCCGGTGGCCGCGCCCATCAGCGCCAGTGCCGACAGATAGTGGCCGCCCATGTGGCCATCGAGGCCGCTCGACTCCCAATTGCCGTAGCTTGGCTGACGCGGCGCCAGGCCAGCCTCGCGCAGGAACGGGGCCAGCAGCCGGTCAGGCTCGATTGCCAGGATGTAGTCGCGGTCGGTGGTTTGCGCCTCGAGGAACGGTCCGGCCGCGAGGCGGACATCGGCAAGCGGAAACAGATCGACGGCATGGGCCGCGAAACTGAACAGCAGCGACGCCAGCGCCGCAGTCACCCCGGGGGTCAGTGCCGGCAATCGCACACGCTCTCTGCTGTCATGCATGCTTCCCCCCCTGTTTCGTCCGATAGCGCCGAGTCCGTGTACGATTGCCGGCAC
>JARXKM010000135.1 GCA_030272785.1 Pseudomonadota bacterium | reverse complement strand
AGACCCGCACGTGATCGGCGGCGTCGGCTCGGCGCCGTTCGACGAAGAGGGCGTGCGCACGGTGCGCCGCAACGTCGTCAAGGATGGCGTGGTGCAGGGCTATTTCCTGTCGACCTACTCGGCGCGCAAGCTCGGCATGCAAACGACCGGCAACGCCGGCGGCTCGCACAACCTGTCGATGACGTCGTCCAATACCAAGCGCGCCGACGACTTCGCCGGCATGCTCAAAAAAATGGGACGCGGCCTGCTGGTCACCGAACTGATGGGGCAGGGCACCAACTACGTCACCGGCGACTATTCGCGCGGCGCGTCCGGCTTCTGGGTCGAGCACGGCGTGATCCAGTACCCGGTCGAGGAAATCACGATCGCCGGCAACATGAAGGACATGTTCCAGAAGATCGTCGCCATCGGCAATGACACGCTCACGCGCGGCAACAAGTCGACCGGCTCGATCCTGATCGAAAACATGGTCGTCGCCGGCAGCTAAAATGCTGCGTTGCCGGCCGCGAGTGTGGGGTGCCGGCGGCGGGTTGTCATTGCACCGCCGGCAATGTAGTTAGTCGGATCGCTCATGGGTTGCTTATTTTTTGGCAGACGGCGGTACTGATGGCGGTTGTTGTGGGGGACACTCATCAGACCATTGAATGACTTTCATGTACTTAATTTTCTCGCCGATGGTGAACACTGTGAGACACTCATCGCCGCGCTTGTAGCGCATGACGCAGTTTGAATAGTCGATGCTACAAGAATCGAATTCCTTAAAATTCCTCCTGGCCAATTCATGTTCGACACCCATGAGGGCGTAGTCATCAAGTGCATGGACGTTGACAGGTTTCCATCGCTCCTTTAGCAGCAGTTTGCGCGCAGCGACAAACGACATATCTTTCTGTAACGCGACGGGTTCTGCATAGGCGATCAATGGAAGTGCAGCAAGCAGGGTGGCGAGCCGGTGTGTCGTGATCATTTGATGGTGCCTCCAAAGAGCTTGTAGTTCGACTCGAATGACTCAAATGAGACTGACGGTTGCTTTGGATAATAGCCGGCTTTTCCCTTTCCTTGGGGAAGAGATGACCATCGATGCGACGCCTTATCCAATGCGGCGTTGATGTCGCCAGACTTGATACTTTCGACGACCTTGATTACTCGAAGAATTTCGACCGCGATCAGGTCCTGAGTCGCTGGCGTGAAATCGCTCAGCCCCATGTTCCCGCCCATCTCACGCCAGGTATCGATATTTTCCTGATACATTCCCGCGGCGGTCGTCTTCCCTCCGAATCCGGGGCCTGGATGGGTCGAATAATCGGTGAAGCGCCATGGATCGTTTCGCTTCTCTTTGATGGCTCCATATTTGAAGTCATAACCGCCGCCCTCTGCTTCGGCGATGGCCTTGAGAAAGGCATGTATATTCGGGTTCTTGAAATACTCCTGATTTTCCGCTAATCGCTGCTCCTTGCTCAATTTGATGCGCACCACCTTTGGCTCTGCCTCCTCGCGCGGCGTTGTCGTCCTCGTCGCGCGATGATGAAGGATGCGCCCGGATGGGGATGTAATTGTGGGAGCCATATTCGCCCTTACAAGTAGGTTTCAATCGATTCGGCGTGCGCCTTTGCTGCCAGCAAATTCGTGTGCCCCTTTTCGTTAGTGGTCCCGAACTCACCCGCACGTGATTGGCGGCGTCGGCTCGGCGCCGTTCGACGAAGAGGGCGTGCGCACGGTGTGCTGCAACGTCGTCAAGGATGGCGTGGTGCAGGGCTATTTCCTGTTGACCTACTCGGCGCGCAAGCTCGGCATGCAGACGACCGGCAACGCCGGCGGCTCGCACAACCTGTCGATGACGTCGTCGAACACCGAGCGCGCCGACGACTTCGACGGCATGCTCAGTGGTGGCGGGCAGCTAGCCGCCCGCCGTTTGCGACTATCGCGACCAGCGCCTGGCAGGCGTGGCCCGACTACGCCACCGACATCTTCGCCTTCTCGAAGCCGAGCTGCTTGGTGTTGAAGAACTCGTGGATGCCCCGGCGCAGCTCGTTGACCTGGTCGAACTCGATGTAGGTGACGTCGCACATGTCGTCCATCTCGCGCAGCAAGGTGGTCTTGATGGGCGACTGCTTCCACACCAGGAACAGCACCGGCGCATTGGTGCCGCGGAAGGTGTGGTAGCCCAGTTCGAACGCGCTGCTCTCGCTCATGCCCACGCGTATGTTGATGAAGACGTCGGCCTGGTCGAGCTGCGCGAGGCGGTGCTCGCGGAAGTTCTGCGGCGTAAACAGCTTGCCTGTCTCGCGTTCGAACGACTGCTTGAACGTGGTCGCGCTTTCGGCGCGGATGCCGGTCAGGTAGGTGAAGCTGTAGCGCTCGCCGTTGGCGCTGTCGATCAGCACCAGGATGTCGGCGATCATCCGCTGCTGTTCCTTGGACGACTCGGTGAACGGCTGGCGGATGAACAGCTTGACCGGTGGCGCGCCGATCTGGCGCTGGCGGCGCCGCTGGGCGCGCCGTTCCGGCACTTCGGTCCAGGCCGCGGCCAGGTCGATGGTGCGCGGCGCCAGGCGCCCGCTGCCGGCCGCCAGTTCCGCTTCCGGCGCCTTGTGCTGGTCGTGCAGCGAGTACAGCCCGAAACTGTCGCTGTGGTTGACCGCTTCGCTGGCCGCGTCGGCGCCGGCGATGGTGCTGTAGAACGCCGTGCCGGCCTGCAGCGCGGCCAGCCGCAGCGGGCGCGAGTCGAGGATCGCGCTGCGCTTCTGGTCCACCGTCAGCACCACCATCGCGATGCCGCGGCTGGCCACCAGCGCCAGCGCCTCGGCGTCGTCGAGCGCCTCGACCGGGATGTCGGCCGCGTCGATCACCGCCGCCGTCACCCGGCTGGCGCACAAGGTGAAGCCGAGGCCGTGCAGCTGGCGCGCCACCGCCACCGCGCGCGCCTGGTCGCTGCGCTTGACGCGCATGTAGACGCGCCCGCTGCGCGGCAGGCGCAGGCCGGCCGCCAGCTGCGACTTGTAGTAGGCCTCGCCGAAGGTGCGCCCGACCCCCATCACTTCGCCGGTCGACTTCATCTCCGGCCCGAGCAGGGTGTCGACGCCGTGGAATTTACCGAACGGGAAGACCGACTCCTTGACGCTGAAATAGCGCGGCACGATTTCGTCGGTCAGCCCCTGCGAGTCGAGCGAGTGGCCGATCATGCAGCGCGCCGCGATCTTCGCCAGCGGCAGCCCGGTCGCCTTCGAGACGAACGGGATGGTGCGCGAGGCGCGCGGGTTCACCTCCAGCACGAAGATGATCTCCTGCATGCGGCCGTCGATCTTGGCCTGCTGGATGGCGAACTGCACGTTCATCAGGCCGACCACGTTGAGCGCCAGCGCCATCTGCGTGGTCTGGCGCTTCAGCTCGCGAATGGTGTCGGCCGACAGCGAATACGGCGGCAGCGAACAAGCCGAGTCGCCCGAGTGCACGCCGGCCTGCTCGATGTGCTCCATGACGCCGCCGATGAAGGTGCTGTGGCCGTCGGCCAGGCAGTCGACGTCGACCTCGACGGCGTTCTCGAGGAAGCGGTCGAGCAGCACCGGCGAGTTGTGCGAGACCGTCACCGCCTCGCGCATGTAGCGTTCCAGCTCGATCGGCTCCTCGACGATTTCCATCGCCCGTCCGCCCAGCACGTAGGACGGCCGCACCACCAGCGGATAGCCGATTTCCTCGGCCAGCCGGTGCGCCTCCTCCTCGCTGCGCGCGGTGCGGTTTTCCGGCTGGCGCAGGCCGAGGCCCTTGAGCAACTGCTGGAAGCGCTCGCGGTCTTCGGCCGCGTCGATCATCTCCGGCGTGGTGCCGATGATCGGCACGCCGGCCGCCGCCAGCGCCAGCGCCAGCTTGAGCGGGGTCTGGCCGCCGTACTGGACGATCACGCCGAGCGGCTTTTCCAGGTGCACGATCTCGATCACGTCTTCCAGGGTGAGCGACTCGAAATACAGCCGGTCGGAGGTGTCGTAGTCGGTCGAGACGGTCTCCGGGTTGCAGTTGACCATGATGGTCTCGAAGCCGTCCTCGCGCATGGCCAGCACCGCGTGCACGCAGCAGTAGTCGAACTCGATGCCCTGGCCGATGCGGTTCGGACCGCCGCCGAGCACCATGATCTTCTTCTTGTCGCTCGGGCGCGCCTCGCATTCCTCGTCGTAGGTCGAGTACATGTAGGCGGTGGCGGTGGCGAATTCGCCGGCGCAGGTGTCGACCCGCTTGTAGACCGGCCGCACGCCGAGGCCGTGGCGGTGCGCGCGCACCTCGCTCTCGGTGCTGTCGAGCAGCACCGCCAGGCGGCGGTCGCCGAAGCCTTGCTGCTTGAGCTGGTACAGCAGCACCTCGTCGATCTCGCTCAGGGTCTGGGTGGCCAGCCACAGCTCGGTGGTGATCAGGTCTTCCATCTGCGCCAGGAACCAGCGGTCGATGCGCGAGAGCGCGTGCACCTGCTCGAGCGTGTAGCCCTGGGCGAACGCTTCGCCGATGTACCAGATGCGCTCCGGGCCGGCGGCGCCGAGCTCCTCGTCGATCACCGCGCGCCCGCTGCTCTTGCGCCCGAGGCCGTCGACGCCGGTCTCGAGGCCGCGCAGCGCCTTCTGGAACGCCTCCTGGAAGCTGCGGCCGAACGCCATCACCTCGCCGACCGACTTCATCTGGGTGGTCAGGCGGTCGTCGGCGGTGGGGAATTTCTCGAACGTGAAGCGCGGGATCTTCACCACCACGTAGTCGATCGACGGCTCGAACGAGACCGGCGTGGCGCCGTTGGTGATGTCGTTGCGCAGCTCGTCGAGCGTGTAGCCGACCGCCAGCTTGGCGGCCACCTTGGCGATCGGGAAGCCGGTCGCCTTCGACGCCAGCGCGGACGAACGCGACACGCGCGGATTCATCTCGATGACGATCATGCGGCCGTCGTCCGGGTTGATGGCGAACTGCACGTTCGAGCCGCCGGTGTCGACGCCGATCTCGCGCAGCACCGCGATCGAGGCGTTGCGCATGACCTGGTATTCCTTGTCGGTGAGCGTCTGCGCCGGCGCCACCGTCACCGAGTCGCCCGTGTGCACCCCCATCGGGTCGAGGTTCTCGATCGAGCAGACGATGATGCAGTTGCCGCGCTTGTCGCGCACCACCTCCATCTCGAACTCCTTCCAGCCGATCAGCGACTCTTCGATCAGCAGCTCCGAGGTGGGCGACAGTTCCAGCCCGCGCGTGCAGATGGCGAGGAACTGGTCGAAGTTGTAGGCGATGCCGCCGCCGCTGCCGCCCATCGTAAACGACGGCCGGATGATCACCGGGAAGCCGAGCTTTTCCTGCTCCTCCCACGCCTCGGCCATGTTGTGGGCCACGCCGGAACGGGCCGAGCCGAGCCCGATCCTGGTCATCGCCTGCTTGAACTTGGAGCGGTCCTCGGCCTTGTCGATCGCCTCGGGCGAGGCACCGATCAGCTCGACGCCGTATTTTTTCAGCACGCCGTGGCGGTGCAGGTCGAGCGCGCAGTTGAGCGCCGTCTGGCCGCCCATGGTCGGCAGCACCGCGCCGGGGCGCTCCTTGGCGATGATGCGCTCGACCACCTCCCAGGTGATCGGCTCGATGTAGATGACGTCGGCCATGTCCGGGTCGGTCATGATGGTGGCCGGGTTACTGTTGACGAGGATGACCTTGTAGCCCTCCTCGCGCAGCGCTTTGCAGGCCTGTGCGCCCGCATAATCGAATTCGCACGCCTGGCCGATCACGATCGGGCCGGCGCCGATGATCAGCACCGAAGTCAAGTCTGTACGTTTTGGCATGTTAGGCATCCATCAAGGTGACGAAACGGTCAAACAGATGGCCGATATCATTCGGGCCGGGCGAAGCTTCGGGGTGGCCCTGGAAGCAGAAGGCCGGACGGTCGGTGCGCATGAAGCCTTGCAAGGAACCGTCGAACAGCGACACATGGGTGGCGCGGCAGTTCTCCGGCAGCGATTCGCGGTCGACCGCGAAGCCGTGGTTTTGCGAGGTGATCATTACCTGGCCGTTGTCGAGGTCCTGCACCGGGTGGTTGGCGCCGTGGTGGCCGAACTTCATCTTGCGCGTCTTGCCGCCCGAGGCCAGCGCCATGATCTGGTGGCCCAGGCAGATGCCGAAGGTGGGGATGCCACGCTCGATCAGCTCGCGCGCCGCCGCGATCGCGTAGGTGCACGGCGCCGGGTCGCCCGGGCCGTTGGAGAGGAAGATGCCGTCCGGGCGGTAGGCCAGCGCCTGCTCGGCCGACGTCTCGGCCGGCACCACCGTGACCTGGCAGCCGCGCGCGGCCAGCATGCGCAAGATGTTGCGCTTGATGCCGAAGTCGAACGCCACCACGTGGCGGCGCGGCGCGCGCTGCTCGCCGTAGCCTTCGCCGAGCACCCATTCGCACTCGTTCCAGGCGTACGGCGCGCGCGTGCTGACCTCGCGCGCCAGGTCCAGCCCGTTCAGGCCGGGAAAGTTGCGCGCCAGCGCCATCGCCTGGCCGGCCTGGTCGGTGCCGGCGACGATCGCGCCGCTTTGCGCGCCGCGCTCGCGCAGCAGGCGCGTCAGCCGGCGCGTGTCGATGCCGGCGATGGCGACGATGTTTTCGTCCTTCAGGTAGTCCGACAGCGAGCGGGTGGCGCGCCAGTTCGACACCAGCGGCGACAGGTTGCGGATCACCAGGCCGGCGGCGGCCACCTTGGCCGATTCGCCGTCCTCGAGATTGATGCCGGTGTTGCCGATGTGGGGGTAGGTGAGGGTGACGATCTGGCGGCTATAACTGAGGTCAGTGAGGATCTCCTGGTAGCCGGTCATCGAGGTATTGAAGACCACTTCGCCGCTGGTATGGCCGGGGGCGCCGATCGACAGGCCGCGAAACATCGGGCCGCCGGAAAACGCGAGCACCGCGGGCGGGAAAGTCTCTCGCAAACCGCGAACAGCATTCATGGTGAGTTCTCCTTGAGGTGAGGACGTGCTGGGGGGCCGGCGCGCCGGGGCGCGCGGCGGGTGGGACGCGAAGTTCAGGCAGGGGTGGGGCGGCGCCGCGGCGGCGCCGCGGCAATCATGCTGTGCGGCGCGGCCGGGGCGGCCCGGGCATGGGCGGCCGGCGCGCTGCCGGCCAGCTGGAACACGCTCACCAGCTGCACCAGGGTCTTGGCCTGCTGCTCGAGCGCGCCGGTCGCCTTGGCGGCATCCTCGACCATGCGGGCGTTCTGCTGGGTCGAGTGGTCCATCTGGTGGATCGCATTGTTGATATGGTCGATGCCCTCGCTCTGTTCGCGCCCGGCGGTGCTGATCTCGGCGACGATCGCGGTGACCTTGTTGACGCTGCTGACGATGTCGTCCATCGTCTTGCCGGCCTGGTCGACCAGCCGGGTGCCGACCGTCACCTGCGCCACCGAATGGTCGATCAGCGACTTGATCTCCTTGGCCGCGCCGGCCGAGCGCTGCGCCAGGTTGCGCACCTCGCTGGCGACCACCGCGAAGCCGCGGCCCTGGTCGCCGGCGCGCGCCGCTTCCACCGCCGCGTTCAGCGCCAGGATATTGGTCTGGAACGCGATCCCCTCGATGACGTCGATGATGGCGACGATCTTGCTGGCCGACGCATTGATCGAGCCCATCGTGGTGACCACCTGCGAGACCACCGCGCCGCCCTTGCCGGCCACTTCGGCCGCCGACAGCGACAGCGCGTTCGCCTGCATCGCGTTGCTGCCGTTGCGCCGCACCGTCTCGGTCATCTCGACCATCGAGGCGGCCGTCTCTTCGAGCGCGGCGGCGGCCGCCTCGGTGCGGTTCGACAGTTCCAGGTTGCTGCTGGCGATGTCCACCGACGCGCTGTCGATGGTGTCGGTGGCGCTGCGCACGTCGCGCACGATCGAGAACAGGCTCGCGTCCATGTCGCCGAGCGCCTGGATCAACTGGCCGATCTCGTTGTGCGCGCCGGTCGTCACGGTGCCGCTCAGGCGCCCGGCGGCGACGCTGCGGGCGATCTCGATCGCCTGCGCCAGCGGCCGCATGATGCCGCGGATCAGCAGCGCGCCCAGGCACACGCTCAGCAGCGAGGCGGCCAGGATGGTCCCGCCCATCAGGTAGGCGGTGCCGCTGATGGTGGCGAACACCGCGGCGCGGTCGAGCTCGGCCCGCTTCGCCAGCAGCGCCAGCAAGGCCTTCTCGGCCGGGTCCGAATTGCGGTAGGCCGGATTGATGGCGCCGATCAGGGTGCGCTCGGCGTCGTCCCATTTGCCTTGCTGCACGCTGGCGCTGGCGCTGGCCACCAGGTCCATGCCCAGCTTGCCGCTCTTGGCGATCCAGTCGTTGGCCAGCTGGCGCTCCTCGGGCGCGTCGATGGCCGCCTGGTAGGTCGCCAGCAGCTGGCGGATGCTCGCGCTGGTCTCGTCGATGGTCTTGAAGTGCACCGCCAGCGGGTGGTCGTGCAGCGCCGCCCATTCGGTGGTCGGATTGTGCTGCAGCGCCTGCAGGATCTGGCTGCGGTTGACTTCCATCTTGAAGCGGATCCGCTCGACCATGCGGGCCGACAGGTTGGCGTCCTTCTGCGCCGTGTTCTGCATGATGGTGCTGGTGTTGCGCAAGCTCATGCCGCCCAGCCCGCCGATCAGCAACAGCATCGCGATGACGAACGCAATGGTCGAAATGATCAGTGTCCTGATTTTCACATTGTTCAGCATGGATATTCCTTGTAGATGGGGCCGCTGCGGTCGCGATGCGCGCCATGCAATGGCGGCCTCGGGAGCGCGGAAGAGCTGCACGAGCGTTGCGGCCATTTACGGGTGGGAAATCGAACAGGCTGGCCTCTTGTTCCCCGCAGGAAAATAAAAGATATCCCAAACGAAACTCGCCGCCTTTGCGCCAGCGCAAACGCGATGGCTGTGCGTTGCGCCGCCGGCCGCTGGCGTGCGGGCCGCGCCGGCGCCACCGCCGCGGCCGTCGCGGCCACCATTTCCTTGCAAGGTTTGCATCCCGCTAATACACTAGGCGCAGCAAAAAAATACGCCAGGGCATTTTCCCGCGCGAACCAACCAGGAGACCAGACTATGCAACGACGTTCCTTCCTCAAGAAAGCCGCCGCCGGCGCCGGCGCCGGCGTGGCGGTGGTGGCGCCGACCCTGGCCCATGCGGCCGAGCTGCCGACCGTCAGCTGGCGCCTTGCCAGCAGCTTTCCGAAAAACCTCGACACCATCTTCGGCGCCTCCGAAGTGTTCACCAAGCGGGTTTCCCAGCTGACCGGCGGCAAGTTCACCATCCGCGCCTTCGCCGCGGGCGAAATCGTGCCGGCGCTCGAAGTGATGGACGCGGTGCGCGCCGACACCGTCGAGATGGGCCACACCGCCGCCTACTATTACGTCGGCAAGGACGCCGCCTTCGCGTTCGACTGCGCGGTGCCGTTCGGCCTCACCTCGCGCCAGCAGACCGCCTGGTTCGAGATCGGCGGCGGCAAGGAACTGATGCGTGAGTTCTACAAGGGCTACAACATCATCAATTTCATGGGCGGCAATACCGGCACCCAGATGGGCGGCTGGTTCCGCAAGGAGATCAAGAGCGTCGCCGACCTGAAGGGCCTGAAGATGCGCATCAGCGGCCTGGCCGGGCGCACCATGGCGCGCCTGGGCGTAGTGACCCAGCAGCTGCCGGCGGCCGACATCTATCCGTCGCTCGAAAAAGGCACCATCGACGCGGCCGAATGGGTCGGCCCGTACGACGACGAAAAGATCGGCATCTACAAGGTGGCGCCGTTCTACTACGCGCCGGGCTGGTGGGAAGCGGGGCCGCAGCTGTCGTTCTACATCAACTTGAAGGAATGGGACAAGCTGCCCAAGGAATACCAGGCCGCCATCGAAGTGGCGACCTACGAGGCGCACGTGTACATGCAGGCCGACTACGACGCCAAGAACCCGGCCGCGCTGGCACGCCTGATCAAGAACGGCGCCAAGGTGCGCTTCTTTTCGAAGGATCTGATGGACGCCGGCTACAAGGCGGCGGCCGAAATGATGGATGAGGAAGCGGCCAAGAATCCGAAGTTCAAGAAGATCTACGAGCCGTGGAAAGTGTTCCGCCGCGAGCAGAACACCTGGGCCTCGGTGGCCGAGGCGAGCATGCAGAACTACCTGATCGGCGCCACCAAAGGCAAGTAAGCGCCGATCGATCGGCAGGCACGCCAAAGACGCCCCGTTTTGGGGCGTTTTCATGTCCGCATCTGGCCGTGCGTGCCGCCCCGCATCCGCCTCCACTGCGCTTGAGCCCGCATTTTTTGCATTCTGTCGCACCAGCAACTATACTGCCGCGCGTCCTGTCATCATGCCAGCATCGCAAGTCGCGCCTCAACGAACCTCCTTGAAAACAATGTCTACCACGCCAAAGTCACCGTCCGCCCTGTACCTGCGCCTGTTGTTCGCCGCCCCCGCCATTTTCGGCATGATCGCCGCCCAGGCCGCCGACCAGCAGGGCGCCACCGCCGCCGAGCCGGTTGTGCCGCCGGCGCCGATCCAGAAAGTCGAAGTCAAGGGCAGCGCCGCCGCCTACGACGCGCGCCGCAACGACACCGCCACCAAGATCGTCGTCTCGCAGGAAGAAATCCTGCGCAACGGCGACACCACCATCGGCGAAGTGCTCAAGCGCCTGCCGGGCGTGACGATCGGCGGCGTGCAGGGCCGCGGCGGCGACATTCGCATGCGCGGCCTGGGCAGCGGCTACACCCAGATCCTGCTCAACGGCGAGCCGAGCCCGCCCGGCTTCTCGCTCGATTCGCTCTCGCCCGACATGATCGAACGCATCGAGATCATGCGCGCCGCCACCGCCGAATACAGCACCCAGGCGATCGCCGGCGCCATCAACATCGTGCTCAAGAAAGCCATCGTCACCGCCCAGCGCGAGCTGAAAACCGGCGTGCAGGAAGACAACGGCAATCTGGGCACCAACATCAATTTCCAGCTGGCCGACCGCAAGGGCCCGCTGTCGTACGCGATCGGCGGCGGCATCACCTACGCCCGCTTCGAGCGGCCGTCCGAACTGGTCACCGAGGGCAGCAACGCGGCCGGCGCGGCCACCCTGCTGCGCCGCGCCGACGAGCAGAGCCGCGGCCACTTCGAGGCCTTCAACCTGTCGCCGCGCGTCAACTGGACGCTCGGGCCGGGCGACGTCATCACCTCGCAAAGCTTCGTCAACATCAACCGCTTCAACGGCGACAACACCGAGCGCGTCCACACCTTGCTGGGCGCCGCGCCGCAGTACAGCGGCACCAATGTGACCATCGAATCGAACTCGGAACTGCTGCGCACCGACCTGAGCTGGACGCGCAAGCTGGCCGAAGGCGCCAAGCTCGACGCCAAGGCCGGTATCAACTACAGCCACCGCGACACGCGCGCGCCGTCGCTCGAATTCGACGCCGCCGACCGCCTGCTGCTGAACCGCCTGATCACGTCCGACGTCAGCGACAAGGGCTTCACCGCCAGCGGCAAGTATTCGACCCCGATCGTGCCGGGCCACGCGCTGGCGGCCGGCTGGGACGCCGCCTACAGCAAGCGCAATGAAGACCGCATCCAGCGCGAAAGCGCGACGGCCGGCACGCCGCCGTGCGATCCGCTCAAGCAGCAGCTGGTGTGCCCGCACAACCTCGACCAGGTATTCAACGCCAACGTGTCGCGCCTGGCCTTGTTCGCCCAGGACGAATGGACCGTCACGCCGCGCTGGTCGGTGTATTTCGGCCTGCGCTGGGAAGGCATCGAGACGCGCAGCGAAGGCGCCGACTACGCCGCGGTCGACAACAAGTCGAGCGTGTGGAGCCCGTTGTTCCAGACCTTGTGGAAAATCCCCGGCAGCAAGAGCGACCAGGTCCGGCTGGGCCTGACGCGCACCTACAAGGCGCCCGGCGTCAACAGCCTGATCCCGCGCCGCTTCGCCTCCAACAACAATAGCCCGACCAGTCCTGACCAGCAGGGTAACCCGGCGCTCAAGCCGGAACTGGCGTGGGGTCTCGACCTGGCCTACGAGCACTACCTGGAAGGCGGCGGCCTGCTCACCGCCAGCACCTTCGTGCGCCGCATCGACGACATCACGCACCAGCAGGTCGGGCTGATCAACGGCCTGTGGGTGTCGATGCCGGTCAATGCCGGCGTGGCCAACACGCGCGGCATCGAACTGGAAGCCAAGCTGCCGCTGCGTTCGCTCTACAAGACCGCGCCCAATCTCGACTTGCGTGCCAACCTGGCCCGCAACTGGTCGGACCTGACCACCGTGCCCGGTCCCGACAACCGGCTCGACCAGCAGACCCCGTTCAGCGGGACCGTCGGCGCCGACTACAAGTTCGACAAACTGCCGATGACCTTGGGCGGCAGCTACAGCTTCCAGAACGGCGGCCCGGTGCGCATCTCGGTGAACCAGTACGCCTACTCGGTGCCGAAGCGTTCGCTGGACCTGTACGGGCTGTGGAAATTCAATCCGAAGAACCAGCTGCGCGTCTCGTTCGCCAACGCGCTGCACCAGGACAATCTGGCGCAGTCGAGCTACGTCGACGCCACCGGGCGCTTGAGCGACACCACCCTCACGCCGACCTCGGTGGTCCTGCGCGCGCTGATGGAAATGAA
>JARXKM010000006.1 GCA_030272785.1 Pseudomonadota bacterium | reverse complement strand
TTACCCCGAGGGCCGTCACGACCGCACGCGCAGCCCCGCCTGGTCGAACACATGCACGCGCGCCGGCGGCGCACCAAGCATGACCGCCTGGCCGATTTCCCACGCCAGGTCCGGGTCGGCGCGCGCGACAATCTGCTCGCCGCTGCGCTCGACCTTCGCATACAGGTAGGTCCCTTCGCCCAGCCGCTCCACCGCGAACACGCTGGCCGGAATCCCGCCGGTCGCCTGCACCGCCAGGTGCTCCGGCCGCAGCCCCAGTGTCACCTTGTCGCCGACCGCCGGCGCCGTCACCGGCACCGCAACCTGCGCGCCGCCGGCGAGCGTGACGCTGCTGCCGTCCGCGCCAACCGCGCTCACCTGGCCAGCCAGGAAGTTCATCGGCGGCGCGCCCAGAAACCCCGCCACAAACAAATTGTCCGGCCGGTGGTACAAGTCCAGCGGCGGCCCCACCTGTTCGATGCGGCCGGCGTTCAGCACCACGATGCGGTCGGCCAGCGTCATCGCCTCGACCTGGTCGTGCGTCACGTAGATCATGGTCGTCGCCAGCGTGCGGTGCAGCTTCGACAGCTCGATGCGCATCTGCACCCGCAGCGACGCGTCCAGGTTCGACAGCGGCTCGTCGAACAAAAACACCTGCGGCTGGCGCACGATGGCGCGCCCGATCGCCACCCGTTGGCGCTGGCCGCCGGACAGTTCCTTAGGCTTGCGCTGCAACAGCGGCACGATCTGCAAGGTCTGCGCCGCATTCTGCACCGCCGCCTCGATCTGCGTCTTGTCCTTGCCGGCCAGCTTGAGCGCGAACGCCATATTCTCGTGCACCGTCATGTGCGGATACAGCGCGTAACTCTGGAACACCATCGCCAGCCCGCGCTGCGCCGGCGGCACGTCGTTTACGCGCACGTCGCCGATGAAGATGTCGCCGCCGCTGATGTCCTCGAGCCCGCAAATGGCGCGCAGCAGTGTCGACTTGCCGCAGCCGGAAGGGCCGACGAAGACGATGAACTCGCCGTCGCGGATGGCGAGGTCGATGCCGTGCAAAATGGCGACGTCGCCGTACGATTTGCGGATGCCTTCCAGTCTCAATTGGGCCATGTGCGCCTTGTATCGGTCTTGATGATCGTGAGTGGGATTTCTATGCCGCCGGCAGGGTCATGTCGACCCGGTGCACGGCGCCGTCGACATGCAGCGGCACCAGCGCTTCGCCGTCGACCACCGGCAGCGCCTGGCCGTCCAGTGTAGCCGATGCGGCGCCGCCAGCGTGGCGCACAGTCACCTCGTACACGGTGGCGCCGTCCGGCAGCCGGTAGCGGATCGAGAACGACGGCCAGCCCTTCGGCACCACCGGCTTGAGGCGGATGCTGTCGCCGCCTTGCAGCGTAAAGCCGAGCACCGATTCGAGCGCGACCCGGTACATCCAGCCGGCCGAGCCGGTGTACCAGGTCCAGCCGCCGCGGCCGACGTGCGGGTCGGCGCCGTAGATGTCGGCGGCGATCACATACGGCTCCACCTGGTAGGTCGCCACCGCTGCGGGCGTGAGCGCATGGCTCACGGGGCTGAGCATTTCGAGCAGCTGTGCGGCGCGCTCGCCGCGGCCCGCTTCGGCCACCGCGCGGATCGCCCAGCAGGCGGCGTGGGTGTACTGGCCGCCGTTTTCGCGCACGCCGGCCACGTAGCCCTTGATGTAGCCGGGGTCCTGCAGCGTGTCGACGAACGGTGGCGTCAACAGGCGGATCAAGCCGTCGCTGTCGGACACCAGGTGCTGCTCCATCGCGTCCAGCGCCTGCTGCGCGCGTTCGGCGGGAGCGGCGCCCGAGATCACCGACCAGGCCTGCGCCAGTGCGTCGATCTGGCATTCGTCGCTGTCTTTCGATCCCATCACGGCGCCGTTGTCGTAGAACGCGCGGCGGTACCATTGGCCGTCCCAGCCGGCGTCGTTGAGCGTCACCGACAGGTGCTCGCGGTAGGCGCTGTAGCTGGCGATGCGCGCGGTGTCGCCGCGCCGTTCGCAGGCCGGCAGGAAGTCGGTGATGATGCGGAACAGGAAAAAGCCCATCCACACGCTTTCGCCGCGGCCTTCGCGGCCGACCCGGTTCATGCCGTCGTTCCAGTCGCCGGTGCCCATCAGCGGCAGGCCGTGCGCGCCCTTGGTGAGCGAGCGGTCGAGCGCGCGGCAGCAGTGTTCGTACACGTCGGCGCTCTCGCCGGACGGCGACGGCTGCAGGAACACCTCGTCCTCGCCGTCTTCGAGCAGCGGCGCGGTCAGGAAGCCTTCGACTTCGTCCAGCACGCTCCAGTCGCCGGTGGTCTTGATGTAGAAGGCGGCCACGTAGGGAAGCCACAGCAGGTCGTCCGAAAAGCGCGTGCGCAGCCCTTTTTCGATCGGCGCCGGGTGCCACCAGTGCAGCACGTCGCCTTCGACGAACTGGTGCGCCGCATGCAGGCAGATCTGGCGCCGCGTCATGCCGGGGTGGGTGTAGATCATCGCGCTGGCATCCTGCAGCTGGTCGCGGTAGCCGATCGCGCCGCCGGACTGGTAGAACGCCGAGCGGCCCCAGATGCGGCAGCTCAGATTCTGGTACGCCAGCCAGCCATTGAGCATCAGGTCGATCGCCGGCACCGGGGTGCTGACCTCGATCGCGCCGACCGTGCCGCGCCAGAACCGGCGCACCTTGGCCAGCGCGGCTTCGACGGCGCCGGGCGCGCGGTAACGCTGCACCAGCGCGAGGGCGGCGCCGGGCGAGGTGGTTTCGCCCAGCAAAAAGCTGCATTCGACGCTGGCGCCGGGCGCTATCGTCAGGCGCAGCTGGAACGCCGCGCACGGATCGAGGCCAGCGCCGCTGCGCCCGTCCAGCGCCGGCTGCAGCAGCGCGGCCGGATTGGCGGGACTGCCGAAGGCGCCGATGAAGCTGGCGCGGTCGGCGCTGTGCCACTGGCTGCTCGCCGCCGGCGCAATCGCCGCGGCGATCGTCACGCCGTCGGCAAACGGGCCGGCCATGCGGTTGGTTGCCAGCAGAGCGCCATCGACAGCGTCGGTGACGACGTGGCGGCCGGTTTCGGCCGGCGTGCTGCCCAACACCAGCTGCTGATACGAGTACAGCGACAGCGTGCGGCTGTGCGCCGACAGATTGCGCAACACGATGCGCACGATCTTGAGCGGATCGTGGCGCGGCACGAAGACGGTACTCTCGTGCTCCAGTTCATGGCTGGCGTGGCGGAAGGTGGTGTAGCCGAAGCCGTGCACGGTGTCGTACGCCGCATCCGCCGGCGCGGGTCCCGGCATCGGCGACCAGAACTGGCCATTGTCTTCATCGCGCACATAAAAAGCTTCGCCGTGCGGGTCGCGTACCGGATCGTTCGACCAGGGCGTGAGCCGGTGTTCGCGGCTGTTGCGGCTCCAGGTGGTGCCGGCGCCGGTCTCGCTCACCAGCACGCCGACCTGCTCGTTGGCGATGACGTTGGTCCATGGCAGGGGCGGGCGCACATGGCCGCTCGCCGCATTCCACGGCATTCGCACGACGTATTCCTTGCCGTCGGCGGAAAAGCCGCCGTTCCCGTTGAAGAACTGCAGCGCTTCGGTGGCGATGGCGGCGGGCGTCTCGGGCGCTCGCGCGGGCGACGCGTCGGCACGCGGCTGGCGCGGTGCGAACTGCGGCAGCGCGCCGTCGACGACGGCGCGCGCCAGGCACAGGATGCGATCGAGGTCGGCGCCCGGCACGCGCGCCGGATCGAGCAGGGTGACGCCGGCAGGGCGTTCCTGCCAGTCTTCGGTGCCGCCGACGACCAGCAGGTGTATCGGCTGCGCCAGCGCTTCCCAGTAGCGTGCCGCCGCCAGCAGGGTGGTGACATTGGCGTCGCCCGGCCCGGCGGCGATCGCGACGCACAGTGCGCCCGATGCGGGAACCTTGTATTCGCCGAGGATATTGGCGCTGCCGGCGGCGCGCCGCTGCACGTCGGCGCCGGCACGCAGGGCGGTGTCGCCATACAGCATGGACACCGCCAGCTCTTCGTAATAGGCAGCCTGCGCGGCGCTGATGTCGAGCCGCTGCAGCAGCGCCTGCTGGCGCGCCGCCGCGCCCAGCGTGATCTGTTCGGCGCTGCCGGCATGGCGTGCCAGCGCGAGCGCCGCCTCGCGGTCATGCGCGGCGCCGAGCAGGAAGACGATGCCGGCACTGGCGCCGGCGTCCAGCGCCACGCCGCGGCGCAGGCTCATGGCCGGATCGAGCACGTTGCCGGCGCTGCCGGACAGCGCAGCGCCAGGCGCCATCGCCGCCGGCGCGGCCAGGCTGTGGCCGCGGCCGACAAAGCGCTTACGGTCGGTTTCATGTTCGGCGCCCGTGCCGCCCAGTACCGCATGCACCATCCATACGCTGTCCTCGCCGGCGCCGCGTGGCCGGCGGCGTGCCAGCAGGGCGTCGCCGACCGCTTCGGTCTGCACGAACAGCTTCGAGAACGCCGGATGCGACGCTTCGGCGGCACGCCCGTTGAGTACCACCTCGAGGTAGCTGGTGATGTCGATGCGGCGCGCACGATCGCTCAGGTTGCGCACACTGACGCTGCGCAGTTCGACGTCGTCATCGGCGCCGACCACGATGTCGAGGCGCGCTTCGATGCCCAGGTGCGTGCAGCTGATCCAGGCGCCGGCATCGCTGCGGCCCGCCGCGTAGCTGGCGCCGGCCTGGGCGAACTGCGCGCCCAGCGTCCATGCCGCGCCGCTGTCGGCGTCGCGCAGGTAGACCAGGTAGGCATCGCCGTCTTCGACCGGGTCGCCCTGCCAGCGTGTCAGCGCGCAGTCCTTCAATTCGCAGTAGCCGCTGCCGGCGGCGGTGATCAGCGTGGAAAAGCGGCCGTTGGAAAGCAGGCGGGCGCCGGAAGCGGGGCTGGATGTCGTCATCGTCATGGAAGGAGCGAAAAGTGGAGGGGAGCGGTGTAACCGGTTACATTTCGCAAATTCTACCCGACATTTTTCGTGGTGGTTCAACTAAATTTCACCTTGTGCGTGTGTTGTTCCAGCGACGAATACTGTTAAAAAAACTATCCTAATGTAAAAAAAGTACGGTACATTACGCCAATGTAACCGGTTACGTAGAATCAAATCAGCGCAAAAGGCGTGTACTCATGGCGGTAACAATCAAGGATGTGGCGCGTGCGGCGAATGTTTCGGTGGCTTCCGTATCGCGTGCGTTGAACGGCCACCCCAGCGTTACCGACGATACCCGCAAGCTGGTGCTGGAAGCGGCGCGCAGCCTGCGCTACGTCCCGCATAGCGGCGCACGCAGCTTGTCGACCAAGCGTACCGACACCATCGGCGTGGTGCTGCCCGACCTGTACGGCGAATTCTTTTCGGAGCTCATCCGCGGCATCGACCTGGCGGCGCGCCGGCGCGGCCTGCACCTGCTGGTATCGAGTTCGCACGGCGATGCCGGCGAAGCGGCGTATGCGCTGCGCGCCATGAGCGGCCGGGTCGACGGGCTGATCGTCATGTCGCCGCACATCGACGCCAGCTTCCTGGCCGAGAACCTGCCGGGCGTGCTGCCGATCGTGCTGCTCAATACCGACGTCACCGCCGAACACTACTCCTCGCTCGCGGTCGACAACTACGGCGGCGCCGCCGCCATGGTCCAGCACCTGGTTGAAATGGGCCACCGCCGCATCATGATGATCGCCGGTCCCGAGAACAATTACGAAGCCGCAGAGCGCCTGCGCGGCTACCGCGAAACGCTGGCGCGGCTGGTGCCGACGTTCGATCCGCACGACGTGGCGGTGCTGCGCGGTGACTTCACCGAGGAATCGGGCTACCGGGCCGGCCACCAGCTGCAGGCGCTCAAGCGCTTGCCCGACGCGGTGTTCGCGGCCAACGACATGATGGCGATCGGCTGCCTGTTCGCGCTTGGCGAAGCTGGCCTGCAGGTACCGCGCGACATCGCGCTGGTCGGCTTCGACGATATTCCGACCGCGCGGTTCATCTCGCCGCCGCTGACCACGGTGCGGGTGCGTATCACCGAGATGGGCAGCAGGGCATTGGAGTGCCTTGCCTTCCAGATCGAGAATCCGGAAGGCACCAGGAATTCGACCCAGGTGCTGCAGACAGAATTGGTTGTTCGAAGATCCTGCGGTTCCCCCCGGGTCGCAGGCCGTAGTGCAGTTTAAAAAAATAGAAATCCAACACAGACAGGAGACCGCAACATGAAGATGAAAACAGGAGTCCGCGAACTGCGCCAGGCATTGCTTGGCTTGTCCGCGGCAGCGCTGCTGGCATGCGCACCGGCATATGCCCAGTTGAGCACATCGACGATCAAGGGGCAGATCACCAAGGCCGGCGCGCCGGCCCAGGCGTCGACCCAGATCGTCGCCATCAACAGCGCCAACGGCTATACCTATAAGACCACCACCGGCGCCGACGGCAGCTACGTGCTCACCGGCCTGGCGCCCGGCGTCTACCAGATCCAGGTCGGCGGCCAGAAGTCGGACTCGGTCAGCCTGGCGATCGGCGAAACCGCTTCGCTCGACCTGGCCCTTGGCGGCACCGCCACCGATCCGAACATGGCCAAGGTGGTGATCCTCGGTTCGGCCCAGCGCAAGGACGTCAAGACGTCGGAAGTGGGCACCAGCGTGTCGCGCAAGCAGATCGAAAATACCCCGCAGGTATCGCGCAACTTCCTCTCCTTCGCCGACCTGGCGCCGGGCGTGCGCTTCGACGTCGATCCGAATTCGGGCTACGGCAAGCTGCAGGGCGGCGCGCAGAACCAGGACAACGTCAACGTCTTCATCGACGGCGTCGGCCAGAAGAACTACATTCTGCGCGGCGGCATGAGCGGCCTCGATGCGTCGCGCGGCAACCCGTTCCCGCAATCGGCGGTGGCGGAATACAAGATCATCTCGCAGAACTACAAGGCCGAATTCGACCAGGTCAGTTCGACCGCGATCACCGCCATCACCAAGTCCGGCACCAACGAACTGCATGGCGAGGCGTTCTACGACCGGACCGGTTCGAGCATGACCGCGTACGACCCGTTCCAGCAGAAGAACCGTGCGCAGGGCGTCGATCGCCCGAGCTACACGCAAAGCCAGTACGGCTTCAACCTGGGCGGCCCGATCAAACAGGACGCGGTCCACTTCTTCATCGCCTACGAAGGCAAGGACATCAACTCGCCGCGCCAGGTTGTCGCCCAGCGCCAGGACCTGCTGCCGAACGCCGGCATCGTGCCTGGCCTGCTGGCGCAAGCCGGTTCGGTCACGTCCAAGTTCAAGGAAGACCTGGTGCTGGCCAAGATCGACGCCCAGATCTCCGACGAGCAGCGCCTCGAGGTGTCTACCCGCATCCGCCGCGAAAGCGACCTGGTGCCGGAGGATATGAAGCTGTCGGTCCCCGGCAACGAGAAGGATCGCAAGAACGACGAGACGCGCTTCGACATCAAGCACGAATGGACGCGCGGCGACTTCCTCAATGAAGCGCGGGTCGGCTACGAGAAATTCACCTGGAATCCAAGCGCCAAGCTGTCGACGCCGTTCATCAAGTACGTCGTCTCGCCTAGCAATAGCGCGAACAATGTGTACGACGTGCTGTTTACCGGCGGCTCGCCGGATGCGCAGAACCGCCAGCAATCGGGCGTGTCGTTCGCCGACGACCTGACCTGGACCGGCCTGCAAGGCCATGCGGTCAAGGGCGGCGTCAAGGTCAAGCAGGTCGACTTCGACCTGCAGGGCACCTCGCGCGCGGTCGATATCCTGCGCGAGATGATCGACAACAAAACCGGCCAGGCCACCATCATCCAGACCGACAAGGC
Source organism: Pseudomonadota bacterium (assembly GCA_030272785.1). Taxonomy (GTDB): domain Bacteria; phylum Pseudomonadota; class Gammaproteobacteria; order Burkholderiales; family Burkholderiaceae_D; genus JAFCUW01. The sequence goes on along the minus strand of JARXKM010000006.1, from coordinate 41,855 downwards.
GCTCGCGCCGGTCGGTGTCGCCTACAAGGACACGCAGTACGGCCTGTACCTGCAGGACGACTGGAAGATCAGCGCCAAGCTGGAACTGAACGTCGGCCTGCGCTGGGACTACGAGACCAACATGCTCAACGACAGTTACGTCACGCCGGCCGACCGGGTGGCGATCTTCGGTGCGCAGGACCCGCGCGACGGCGCGCCGAAAGGGCAGACCTACGCGCAGTCGCTGGCCAAGGGCGGCGTGATCATCGGCGACTACATCAGCACCGGCTCGAACCGCCAATCGTTCAAGAAGGCATACCAGCCGCGCGTCGGCTTCTCGTATGACGTCAATGGCGACCGCAACACCGTCGTCTTCGGCGGTGCCGGCCGTGCCTACGACCGCACCATCGCCAACAGCGCGCTCGACGAACTGCAGCACAACGTGCAGCCGGGCGGCGAGATCTGGATGATCCGCAGCGACCACAAGCAGCCGTACACCGACCAGTTCAGCCTCGGCCTGCGCCAGGGCGTCGGTGCCTGGAACACCGAAATCGGCTACACCAATTCGCGCAGCCATAACCAGTTCAACTGGTTCGGCGGTAACCGCGATCCGCAAGGCGGCTGGGGCACCCAGAGCCCGATCGATCCGCTGTGGGGCTCGGTGCCCGGCTTCGGCACCTTGATCCTGGGCGACTTCATCAGCCAGGCCAAGACCGAATCGGTCTACCTGAAAGGCGACAAGCCGTACACCGTCGCTTCGGGCTGGGGCCTGGCCGCCACCTACACGCTGTCGGACGGCCAGACCACCAACAAGGAATGGACCAACGACATCTTCAACTGGACCTACGGCCGCTCCACCTCGGGCTGGAATCCGTCGACCAACGTCGAACGCCATCGCCTGGTGGTGTCGGGCCTGACCGACCGCGTGCTGCCATACGGGATCATGCTGTCGTCGAAAGTGACCCTCGGTTCGGGCCTGCCGTACCGTATCACCGACTGCTCGAAAGGCTTTAGCGCCTGCGTCTCGCAAAAAGGCGACGGCGGCTCGTTCCGCGAAGTCGACCTGGCGATGTCGAAGGATATCGGCGTCGGCTTCGGCAAGATCGGCCTGCGCATGGATATCCTCAACCTGTTTAACACCGTCAACTACGGCGGCTACGATTCGTGGGGCGGCGGACCCGCCACGCCGGGCAACCGCCTCGGCGGCGACAATACCAACCTCGGTGTGGCGGGCGGCGTGGCCGGTCCTATGCGCACCGTCAAGCTGAGCGCGCGCTACACGTTCTAAGCGTCTCACCGCAGCCGGCGGCAATCGATCGAGCCGTCGCCGGCTGTTCTTCAACGTGTGCTTCACATTGGATTACCTATCATGTTGCGACGCCTGATTCCGCTGGCCGCCCTTGCGTGCGGCTGCGCCATTGCCCAGACCGTGCCGGTCCCCGCCCAGCCGCCGGTCCATATCGACCAGGCCGCGCCCTATCTCAACGACCTCTCCGAGAGGACGTTTAAGTTTTTCTGGGACACCGCCAATCCGGCCAACGGCCTGGTGCCCGACCGCTTTCCGACACCGTCGTTTTCCAGCATCGCCGCGGTCGGCTTCGGCCTGACCGCCTATCCGATCGGCGTCGAGCGCGGCTACGTGACGCGCGCCGCCGCCCGCGCACGCGTGCTGACCACGCTGCGCTTCTTTCGCAACGCGCCGCAGGGCAAGGCCGCGCAGGGCATGAGCGGCTACAAAGGCTTCTTCTACCATTTCCTCGACATGAAGACCGGCGCGCGCAGTTCGAATTCCGAACTGTCGACGGTCGACACCGCGCTGCTGCTGGGCGGCGTGCTGTACGTCCAATCCTACTTTGACGGCGCCGACGCCGACGAGCGCGAGATCCGCCGCCTGGCCGACGACATTTACCGCCGCGTCGACTGGCGCTGGGCGCAGAACCACGGCCCGGCCATCAGCCACGGCTGGAATCCCGAACACGGCATGCTGCCTTACGACTGGCGCGGCTACAGCGAAGCGATGCTGGTCTACGTGCTGGCGCTCGGCTCGCCGACCCACGCCGTCGGCACCGATGCCTGGGCCGCCTGGACCGAACATTACGACAAGACCTGGGGCAAGCAGTACGGCCAGGAGTATCTGGCCTTCGCGCCGCATTTCGGCCACCAGTATTCGCAGGTCTGGATCGACACCCGCAAGATCCAGGACAAGTACATGAAGGGGCGCGGCATCGACTACTTCGAAAACAGCCGCCGCGCCAGCTACGCCCAGCAAGCCTACGCGGTCGCCAATCCGATGGCCTGCAAAGGCTACGGCCAGAACATGTGGGGCGTCACCGCCAGCGACGGCCCGGCCGACACCGTGATCGCCGACGGCGCCATCCAGCGCAAGTTCTACAGCTACGCCGGGCGCGGCATGGGCGGCGCCGCCACCTATGACGACTGCACCATCGCGCCGACCGGCGCCGCCGCCTCGATTGCATTCGCGCCGGAGATTTCGATCGCCGCCATCGTCGACATGCGCAACCGCTACGGTGACCAGATCTACGGCCAGTACGGCTTTCTCGACGCCTTCAACCCGACCTTCGACTTCGATACCAAGCTGGCCAACGGCCGCCGCGTCGCCGGCTTCGGCTGGGTCGACACCGACTACCTCGGCATCGACCAGGGGCCGATCCTGGCGATGATCGAGAACTATCGCGACGACATGGTCTGGCGCACCATGCGCAAGAATCCCTACCTCAAGGCCGGGCTGCTGAAGGCGGGCTTCCGCGGCGGCTGGCTGGACGGCGCGCGATGAGACTGCGCTGGCCACGCCTCACTTGCGCCGTTGCGACAATCGCGCTGTTCGCGCTGCTCGCCGCCTGCAGCCCGCATCGCAACGAACCGGTGGTGCTGCATTTCTGGGCCATGGGGCGCGAGGGCGAAGTGGTCAAGGAACTGCTGCCGGCGTTCGAGCGCGCCCATCCCGGCATCCGCGTCGACATCCAGCAGTCGCCATGGCTGTCGGCGCAGGAAAAGCTGCTCACCGCCTTCGCCGGCGACGTCACCCCCGACCTGTGCCAGTTGGGTAACACCTGGGTGCCGCAGTTCGCCGCGCTCGGCGCGCTGGTGCCGCTGGACGCGCGCGTGGCCGCCTCGCGACGCATCGAGCGGTCGGACTATTTTGACGGCATCTGGGAATCGAACCGCATCGGTTCGACCCTGTACGGCGTGCCCTGGTACGTCGACACGCGGCTGCTGTTCTACCGCAAGGATCTGCTGGCCGCCGCCGGTTTCGCCAAGCCGCCGCAGACCTGGGCCGAATGGAACCAGATGCTCGCCGCGCTCAAGCTGCGCGCGCCCGACCGCTTCGGCGTGCTCTTGCCGATCAACGAATTCGAACCGCTGCTGGTGCTCGCGCTGCAGCAGAACGAGGAACTGCTGCGCGACGGCGGCCGCTATGGGAACTTTCGCAGTGTCGAATTTCGCCGCACCCTGACGTATTACCTCGATATGTTCCGCAACAAGTGGGCGCCCGCGCTGTCTAACACTCAGATCTCCAATGTGTGGGACGAATTCGGCCGCGGCTATTTTTCGTTCTACATTTCGGGACCTTGGAACATCGGTGAATTCAAGCGCCGCCTGCCGGCCGGGCTGCAGCAGAGCTGGACCACCGCGCCGATGCCCGGCCCGAACGGACCTGGCGCCTCGGTCGCCGGCGGTTCCAGCCTGGTCGTGTTCAAGGCGTCGAAGCACCAGCAAGAAGCATGGCAGCTGATCGAATATCTGTCGCAGCCGGAAGTGCAGCGCCGCTTTTTTGAGCTGACCGGCAATCTGCCGCCGCGGCGCAGCGGCTGGGACGGCACCGCGCTGGCCAGCGACGTCCATGCGGCGGCCTTTCGCGACCAGCTCGAACGCGCCAAGTCGCCGCCCAAGGTGCCCGAATGGCAGCGCATCGCCACCGAAATGCGCCTGGTGACCGAATCGCTGGTGGCCGGCGAAGTGACGGTCGACCAGGCCGTGACGGAACTCGATGCGCGCGCCGACCGCATCCTCGAAAAGCGGCGCTGGATGCTGCAACGTGAAGGCGCCAAATGAAAACCGAACGTGCCGCATGGTTCCTGGTAGCGCCCTCGCTGCTGGTGATCTTCGTCTTCTTCTTCCTGCCGGTGCTGGCCGCCCTGGCCATGAGCCTGACCGACTTCGACCTGTACGCGCTGGCCAGCATCAAGAACCTGCGCTTCGTCGGCATCGACAACTACGTCGAGCTGATGCACACGCCGCTGTTCTGGAAAGCGCTCGGCAACACGCTGTTCTTCGTCATCGCCGGCGTGCCGCTGTCGATCGCCGCCTCGCTCGGCGCCGCGCTGCTGCTGAACTCCAAACTGGCGTTTTTCAAGCCGCTGTTTCGCACCGCCTTCTTCGCCCCGGTGGTCACCTCAATGGTCGCGGTGGCGGTGATCTGGCGCTACCTGTATCACACCCGCTACGGCTTCATCAACTACGCGCTCGACGCCATCGGCTTCGCGCCGGCCGACTGGCTGGGCGATCCGCGCCTGGCCATGCCGGCGATTATCTTCTTCGCCGTCTGGAAGAACTTCGGCTACAACATGATCATCTTCCTGGCCGGCCTGCAAAGCATCCCGGCCGACCTGTACGAAGCGGCGGAGCTGGACGGCGCCGGCAGCTGGGCGCTGCTGCGCCACATCACACTGCCGGCGCTGGCGCCGACCATGTTCATGGTCAGCATCCTCACCATGGCCGGCTACTTCCAGCTGTTCGCCGAGCCCTACGTGATGACCCAGGGCGGCCCGCTGCAAAGCACCGTCAGCGTGTTGTACCTGATGTATGAACAGGGCTTCAAATGGTGGAACCTGGGCAGCGCCACCGCGGTCGCCTTCGTGCTGTTCGTATTGATGTTCGCGGTCACGCTGCTGCAAATGCGTGTCGCCGGAAGGGGATTGGAAGAATGAAGCTGCGACACCGAACCGGCGCCCGGCGCACCGGCGTCAACCTCTTGCTGCTGCTGTGCGCCGCGCTGACCATTTTCCCGCTGGCGTGGATGCTGTCGGTCTCGTTCATGTCGCCCGGTGAAGCGAGCCATTTTCCGCCGCCGCTGCTGCCGGCGCATCCGACCCTGGCCAACTACCACGCGCTGTTCGCGCAGGCCGGCATCGGCCGCTACTTCACCAACAGCGTGCTACTGGCGGTGGCGGCGACGCTGCTGTCGCTGACGTTCAACGTCGGCGCTGGCTACGCCTTCGCCAAACTGCTTTTTCGCGGCCGCGAGCGCGTCTTCAAGCTGCTGCTCGGCGCGCTGGTGATCCCCGGCCAGGTGGCGATGCTGCCGCTGTTCCTGATCCTCAAGCAGATGGGCATGGTGAACACCTATTTCGGCGTGCTGGTGCCGGCCGCCGCCAGCATCTTCGGCATCTTCCTGGTGCGCCAGTACGCGCTGACGATCCCCGATGCGCTGCTCGAGGCGGCGCGCCTCGACGGCGCCAGCGAGTTCCGCATCTTCCGCTCGATCGTGCTGCCGCTGCTCACGCCGATCCTGGTGACGCTGTCGATCTTCAGCTTCCTCGCCAGCTGGAACGACTTCATGTGGCCGCTGATCGTCCTCACCGACAAGGACCTGTACACCTTGCCGGTGGCCCTGGCGCTGCTGCTCAACGAGCACGTGCAGGACAACGAAATGATGATGGCCGGCTCGGTGCTGACCATCTTTCCGGTGCTGCTGCTGTTCCTGGCGATGCAGCGCTATTACATCCAGGGTCTGTTGATGGGAAGCGTCAAAGGATGAAGCATTCGATTCTGGCGCTGCTGCTGGCGGCCGGCAGCGCGCACGCGCAGCTGGTCGACAATTTCGACAACACCGCCGCCTGGCAGGCAGTGGCGTCGGACGGCGTGCGCGCCTCGCTGCACGGCGTGCCCGGCCACGAGGGCCAGGCCATGCGGCTCGACTACGACTTCGGCGGCGCCGCCGGGTATGCTGCCGCGCGCCGCACGCTGCCGCTCGACTTCGGCGACGACTACGAAATCTCGTTCTGGCTGCGCGCCGATGCGCCGCTCAACAACCTCGAATTCAAGCTGGTCGACGCCAGCGGCGACAACGTCTGGTGGGTCAACCGTCCCAACTTCGTCATCTCGCGCCAGTGGCAGCTGGTCACCTTCAAGAAGCGCCACGTCAGCTTCGCCTGGGGACCGGCCAAGGACCATACCCTGCGCCACACCGAAAAGGTCGAACTGGTGGTCAGCGCCGGGCGCGATGGCGGCCGCGGCGCCGTCTATTTCGACCAGTTGAGCGTGCGTCCGGTCGGCGCCATGGGCGCGCCGCCGGCGCCCGTGCTGTCCGCCTCGTCGAACCAGCCGCCCGCCAACCTGCTTGACGCCGGCAACGCCGGCTGGACCAGCGGCGCCGGCGGCGAGCAGCAGCTGACGGTCGATTTCGGCCGTCCGCGCGAATTCGGCGGCCTGCTGCTGCACTGGGGCCTGGCCGCGACCCGGTATGACATCGACTTTTCCGACGACGGCCGCACCTGGCGCACGGTGCGCCGCGTCGTCGACGGCAACGGCGGCGACGATCCGATTTTGCTCGGCGAGGCCGAAACGCGTTTCCTGCGCGTCGCCATGCATGCCGGCGCGGCCAGCTACCGGCTCGACCGGCTCGAGATCAAGGGGCTCGACTTCGGCGCATCGTCGAACGCATTTTTCCAGGCGCTCGCCAAGACCGCGGCGCCGGGCAGCTACCCGCGCGGCATGTCGGGCCAGCAGAATTACTGGACCGTGCTGGGCGTCGACGGCGGCCACGAAACCGGCCTGCTGTCCGAAGACGGCGCGCTCGAAGTGGCGCGCGGCGGCTTTTCGGTCGAGCCGTTCGTCATCGACGGCGGCAAGCGCACCAGCTGGGCCGACGTCAAGGTCAGCCAGTCGCTGCGCGAGCGCTACCTGCCGATCCCCAGCGTGACCTGGCAAGCGCGCGCCTGGACGCTGCGCACCACCGCCTTCGCGCGCGGCACGCCGGACCGATCCGGCCTGGTGGCGCAGTACGAACTGACCAACACCACCAGCGGGCCGCTGGCCCTGCGGCTGGTGCTGGCGGTGCGTCCGTTCCAGGTCAACCCGCCGATGCAGTTCCTCAACACGCCGCCCGGCGTCAGCCCGATCCACGACATGGCCTGGGACGGCGCCGCCTTCGCGGTCAATGGCAAGCGCCGCGTGTTCGCCGTGCGCGCGCCCGACGCCGCCGGCGTCTCGTCGTTCGACGCCGGCGGCGACGGCTGGAACGCCACCGCGGTGCACGACGACACCGGCTTCGCCGCCGGCGCGCTGGCGTACGACATCAAGCTGGCGCCGCACGCGGTCGCGCATGTCGGCCTGGCGATCCCGCTGACCGGCGAGGCACAGGTGCCGCCCGACCTGCAGGCGGCGCAGGACCAGGTGGCGGCCGAATGGCGCAGGCGCCTGAACCGGGTCGCGCTCGACGTGCCGCCGGCCGGCCAGGCCATCGTCGACACCGTCCGTTCGTCGCTGGCGCACATGCTGATGACGCGCGACGGCCCGATGCTGATGCCCGGCACGCGCTCGTACGCGCGCTCGTGGATCCGCGACGGCGCCATGATGTCCGAAGCGATGCTGCGCCTCGGCAGCGACAGCGTGGCGCGCGACTACCTGAACTGGTTCGCGCCTCACCAGTTCGCCGACGGGAAAGTGCCGTGCTGCGTCGACAAGCGCGGCGCCGACCCGGTGCCGGAGAACGACAGCCAGGGCGAGTTCATCTTCCTCAATGCGCAGCTGTGGAAGTACACGCACGACCGCGCGCTGCTCGAAGCGATGTGGCCGCGCGTGCAGTCCGCCGCCGCCTACATGGAGGCGCAGCGCCAGTCCGAACGCGGCGCCGCCAACCGCGCCGCGCCGAACCTGGCGCTGTTTGGCCTGCTGCCCGCATCGATCAGCCACGAAGGCTACTCGGCCAAGCCGATGCATTCGTACTGGGACGATTTCTGGGGCCTGCGCGGCTACCGCGACGCCGCACTGATGGCCGGCGCGCTCGGCAAGGCGGCCGAAGCGGCGGCGCTGTCCGCGCAAGGCGAGCAGTTCGAGCAGGAGCTGTTCGCATCGCTGCGCCGTTCGGCCGCCGAGCACAAGGTCGGCTACCTGCCCGGCGCCGCCGAACTGGGCGACTTCGACGCCACCTCGACCACGATCGCGCTGTCGCCGGGCGGCCTGCAGGAGCGCCTGCCGCAAGACCTGCTGGCGGGGACGTTCGAGCACTACTGGCAGCAGTTCGTGACGCGCCGCGACGGCAAGCTGGCCTGGAACGACTACACGCCGTACGAGCTGCGCAACGTGGCCGCTTTCGTGCGGCTCGGCTGGCGCGAGCGCGCCCATGAACTGCTTGACTTCTTCCTGCGCGACCGCCGGCCGCTGGCGTGGAACCAGTGGGCCGAAGTGGTCGGGCGCGACGCGCGCGAACCGCGCTTCGTCGGCGACATGCCGCACGGCTGGATTTCGTCGGACTACATCCGCTCCGCGCTCGACCTGTTCGCCTACGAACGCGAGGCCGACCACGCGCTGGTGCTGGGCGCCGGCGTGCCGCGCGGCTGGCTGGCGGGCGGCGGCGTCAGGGTGCGCGACCTGCGCACGCCATACGGAAAACTCGGCTACAGCATGCGCGAGCAGGGCGGTGCATTGCGCATCGAGATAGCCGCCGGCCAGGCGATGCCGCCGGGCGGCCTGGTGATCCGCGCCTTCGACGTGCCTGGACGCGCCACCATCAACGGCCGCGGCGCACCTTGGAGCGCGGGCGAACTTCGCATCCGCGCGCTGCCGGCCAGCATTCTCATCGAACAACCAACGAACAAGGCACGACCATGACCAAGAGCATCCAGTTTCCCGACAATTTTCTGTGGGGCGCGGCCACCTCGGCCTACCAGATCGAAGGCTCGCCGCTGGCCGACGGCGCCGGCGCCAGCATCTGGCAGCGCTTCGTCAACACGCCCGGCACGATCCGCGACGGCGACACCGGCGACATCGCCTGCGACCACTACAATCGCTACGTCAGCGACGTCGCGCTGATGAAAAAAATCGGCTTGCAGGCCTACCGCTTCAGCGTGTCGTGGAGCCGCGTGATGCCGCTGGGGCGCGGCGCGGTGAACCAGAAGGGGCTCGATTTCTACGACAAGCTGGTCGACGAACTGCTCGCCAACGGTATCACGCCGCTCGTCACGCTGTTCCACTGGGACCTGCCGGTGGCGCTCGACGACCAGGGCGGATGGCTCAACCGCGACATCGCCGACTGGTTCGCCGATTATTCGCGCGTGATGTTCCGCAAGCTCGACGACCGGGTGCAGTCGTGGGCCACGCTGAACGAACCGTGGGTGGTGTCGGACCAGGGCTACCTGCACGGCGCGCTGGCGCCGGGCCACCGCAACAAGTACGAAGCGCCGATCGCCGCGCACAACCTGCTGCGCGCGCACGGCGCCGCGGTCAAGGTGTATCGCGAGGAAGGCAAGCACCAGATCGGGCTGGTGGTGAACCTCGAACCGAAGTACCCGGCCAGTGCCGATGCGGCCGACCAGCAGGCGGCGGCACGTGGTCACGCCTACATGAACGGCCAGTTCCTCGACCCGGTTTTCCTCGGCCATTATCCGCAGCGGATGAAGGAAGTATTCGGCGACGCCTGGCCGGACTGGCCGGCCGAGGACCTGGCCCTGATCCAGCAGCCGATCGATTTCCTGGGAATTAACTACTACACGCGCAGCGTCAGCCGCGACGACGCGCTGTCGTATCCGCTGCGCGCGACGCCGGTGCGCCAGCCGCTCGGCACCTACACCGAGACCGGCTGGGAAGTGTTCGCGCAGGGACTCTCCGACACCCTGAGCTGGGTCGCCAAGCGGTACGGCAATCCGCCGATCTACATCACTGAAAACGGCTCGGCCTTCTTCGATCCGCCGGTGGCCGAGGGCGGCCGCGTGCACGACCCGATGCGCGTGAACTACCTGCAAAAGCACCTGCGGGCGATCCACGGCGCGATCGAGGCCGGTATCGACGTGCGCGGCTACTGCGCCTGGTCGCTGTTCGACAACCTCGAATGGGCGCACGGTTTTTCGAAGCGCTTCGGCATCGTGCATATCAATTTCGCCACGCAGGAACGCACGCTCAAGGACAGCGCGTATTTCTACCGCGACGTCATCGCCACCAACGGCGCGGCGCTCGACGCGGTGCCGGCGGTACCGTCGACCTGGACCGGCGCACCGATGTGGACAGCCGAATAAGGCCGACCGCGGTCAATTGACGGGGCGCAACATTGCGGGAGTTTCTGCGACGCACCAGACGGCGATTCGCTACTATCGCTGGTCATGTGTACGCACAGGGGAACCGCATGAGCATCGCCGGCAGCCGCCTTCAGGACGCTGATGAGCGAAACACTCGCCCGTCCCGACCACCCACCGGAGCCACCCATGAAACACCAAGGCCGCGGCGTCATCCGCCTGAACGACAAAACCGACCACGGCGGCCACGTCACCGCCGCGTCATCGGGCACCACCGTCATGGGCATCACCGCCGCGCTGGCCGACGACATGACGTACTGCCCGCAATGCAAAGGCAGCTTCCCCATCAAGCCTGACGGCGCCGGCGCGAAACACGAAGGCAAGCCCTACGCCTATCACGACGACGTTACCGCCTGCGGCGCGCGCCTCATCACGTCGTTGAAATAACCGCGCTCACTTGACGCGCTGCTTCTCCAGCTTGCGCGCCAGCGTGCGCCGGTGCATGCCGAGCCGCCGCGCCGCTTCCGAAATATTGAAATCCGTCTCCGCCAGCACAGCATGGATGCGCTCCCACTCGAGCGTCTTGATCGACGTCGGTCGCTCCGTCAGCGGCAGTTCGATGCTGCCGTCCAGGTGCCCGAAGGCGGCCTCGATGTCGTCGGTATTGGACGGCTTGGCCAGGTACTGGCACGCCCCCAGCTTGACCGCGTCGACCGCCGTGCCGATGCTGGCAAACCCGGTCAGCACCACGATCAGCATGGCCGCGTCGTGCGCATGGAGCAGCTGCACGCACGCCAGCCCGGACTGCGCGCCGGCCAGCTTCAGGTCGACCACCGCGAATCCGGGCGACGCCGATTGCAGCACCAGGCTGGCCTCGTCATAGCTGGCAGCCTGCAGTACCCGATAGCCGCGCCGCTCGAACGAGCGGCTCAAGGTGCGCGCGAACGCGGCGTCGTCCTCGATGATCAGCAGCAGACGCTCAGCCGACATGGCCGCCTCCCGCATCGATCGCGATGGCCGCCAGCGGCAGGTTGACCCGCACCGAGGCGCCGCCCTGGTCGCGGTTGCGCGCGCTGACCGTGCCGCCCAAGGTGCGCGCCACATTCACCACCAGGAACAGCCCTAGCCCGCCGCCGGGCCGCCCCTTGGTCGACTGGTACGGCGTGCCGAACTTGTCGAGCATGCCGGGAGCGAAGCCGGGGCCGCGGTCGGTCACCTCCAAGGTCAGCGCGTCGCCGCTGCGGGTGACGACCAGGCTTAGCCACTGCGGCGAGGCCTCCAGCGCGTTGTCGAGCACATTCCAGATCATCTGCTTGAGCGTCGAGTCGGACACCACCGGCACGTCGCGCGCAATCTGGTTGTCGTAGACGAAGCCGACGATGCTGCGGTTGTCGCGCCATTCGGCCACCAGCTGGTCGAGGAACACCTTGATGCTGGTCTTGGCCGACGACTCGCCGCGCGCTTCGCCGGCCGACATCAAGATGCCGCTGACGATGCTCTTGCAGCGCTTGAGCTGTGCCTGCATTTCGCCGATTTCGGCCAGCAGCTCCGGGTTCTTGCCGAATTCGGGCATGCGGCGCCAGTCGCCCAGGATCACCGCCAGGGTCGCCAGCGGCGTGCCCAGTTCGTGCGCGGCGCCGGACGCCAAAAGGCCCATGCGCACGATGTGCTCTTCCTCGGCGGCGCGCTGGCGCAGCGCGGCCAGCTGGGCGTCGCCAGTGCGCAGGTTGCGGCCGATGCGGGTAATGAAGATGGCCAGCAGGACGGCGTTGACCGCCACGCTGATCAGGATGCCCCGGATGTACAGGCTCGCCAGCCCGCCTTCGTGGTCGAGCGGCAGCGCCAGCGGCTCGGCGAACAGCGCCAGCACCGCCATGCACAGGCCGACAATGCCGACGATGGTCCAGGTCGACCATGGCGTCAGCAGCACCGCGCTGAGGATCACCTGCAGCAGGTACAGGAACACGAAGGGATTGCGCATGCCGCCGCTCAGGTACAGCTGCGCGGTCAGGCTGAACACGTCCACCAGCAGCGCCAGGAACACCTGCCGGTTGGTGACGATGCGCTCCTCCTGCCAGCGCAGGTGGCTGAAGATATTGAAGGCGATCAGGCAGGCGAGCACCTTCAGCATGGCCGCCAGCGGCAGCTGCACGCCGAAGCCCACCGTCACGGTGGCGATCGTGGTGATTTGGCCGGCCACGGCGATCCAGCGCAGCTGAATCAGCTGCTGCATGTTGCGGTAGCCGGCCGCGTGCTCGGGCGGCGCGGCCGGCGACAGCGCCGGCCTCACGCCGCCGGCCCGAATGTTCGTTGCATGGTCCAGCCCTTCAGCTTGTCGTCGATTTGCCGCTGCGCGCCACCAGCACGCAGCCCGCGGCCGCCATCAAGCTTAATGCAAACCACGTCAACGCGTACACCAGGTGGTGATTGTTGAAGGCGATGACGGTCAAGCCGCCGACCGGCGTGCCCGGCGCGCCGGCCGGCCCGCCATCCTGGTCGAGGAAATAGGGCGCTACCGGCCCGAGCCCGCGCGCCGCCGCGATCGCCTGCACGTCGCGCGCGTACCAGCGGTTGGCCACCGGATTATTGTCTCGAAGGAAAGCGCCGCCGCGCTCGCTCATGCGCAGCAGGCCGGTGATGCTGGCATGTCCCGGGCCCGCAGGCAGGGCGGTGGTGGAGGCGATGAAGCCGCGGTTGACCAGCACGGTGGCGCCGTCGTCGCTGCGAAATGGCGTCAGCAGCCAGTAGCCGGGACCCAGTTCGGTCGACGCCTGCACCCGGGTGGCGCGTTCGTCGATAAAGCGTCCTTGCAGCCGCAGGTGGCGGTATTCGTCGCTTTGCTTGCGCAGGCGCGGCCAGTCGGCCACGCCGGGCGCAGCGGCCGGCGCCGCATGCACGCGCGCGTCGACCTGGGCGATCAGCGCGTTCTTCCACTGCAGGCGCTGCAGCTGCCAGCCGCCCAGCGCGAGGAAGCCGAGGCACAGCAGCGCCGCGCACAGCGCCACGCTCAGGCGCGCGCGGCGCGAGCGGGTCATGGGGTGTCGTGGTGCATCATCTGGTTCATCATGCCGGGCATCATGTTGTGGTTCAGATGATACATGACCCAGATCGAGCCACTGAGCATGATCACCAGCAGCATGACCGTAAACAGCAGCGCCAGCATCGACCAGCCGCCCTCGGCCTTGGTGTTCATGTGCAGGAAATACACCATGTGGACGACGATCTGCACCGCGCCCAGGCCGAGCAGCACGAAGCCGGCCGTGCCCGGGTTGGCGAACACCTTGCCCATCACCAGCCAGAACGGGATGACGGTGAGGATCACCGCCAGCACGAAGCCGGTAGCGTAGCCGCGCAGGGTCGAGTGCGGCCCGGCGCTGGCGTGGTGATCGTGATCGTGGTCGTGGCCGTAGCCGTCCGGTGCGGTCGAAGGCGCGCTCATGGCAGCACTCCCATCAGGTAGACAAAGGTGAAGACGCCGATCCAGACGACGTCGAGGAAGTGCCAGAACATCGACAGGCACATCAGGCGGCGGCCGTTTTCCGGCGTCAGGCCGTGTTTGCCGAGCTGGACCATCAGGGTGACCAGCCAGACGATGCCGAACGTCACGTGCAGACCGTGCGTGCCGACCAGCGAGAAGAACGCGGTCAGGAAGCCGCTGCGCTGGGGACCGGCGCCTTCGTGGATCAGGTGGACGAATTCGAACAGCTCGAGGCCGATGAAGCCGGCGCCGAGCAGGCCGGTGATGCCGAGCCAGAGGAGGGTCGCGCGCAGCTGCTTCTTTTGCATCTCGAGCATCGCGAAGCCGTAGGTGATCGACGACAGCAGCAGCAGCGAGGTGTTGAGCGCCACCAGTGGCAGGTCGAACAGGTCGGCGCCGGTGGGGCCGCCGGCGTAGTTGCGGCCCAGCACGGCGTAGGTGGCGAACAGGCTGGCGAACACCAGGCAGTCGCTCATCAGGTACAGCCAGAAGCCCAGCAGGGTGCCGTTCTCAGGGTGATGCTCGCGCACGTAGAAGCGCGCGCTCGGGTCGGTGGCGGGGAGGGTGATCTCAGACATGGCTATCCAGCAGCAGGGAGCGAAGGTTCTCGGTGCGGGCAACTTGCTCGGCCGGGATGAAGTAATCGCGTTTGTAGTTGAAGGTGTGGACGATCACGGCGGCCAGCATGGCGACCATGCCGATCGCGGCGAACAGCCACATCTGCCAGATCAGCGCGAAGCCGACCGCGCCGCTCAGCGCCGCGATGATGAAGCCGGCGCCGGTGTTCTTCGGCATGTGGATGGCCATGAAGTGCTCGCGCGGACGCTGGTAGGCGTTCGCTTTCATGTCGGCCCAGCTGTCGTTGTCGTACACCTGCGGCGTGAAGGCGAAGTTGTAGTCCGGCGGCGGCGACGAGGTCGACCACTCCAGCGTACGGCCGCCCCACGGGTCGCCGGTGACGTCGCGCAGCGCGGCGCGGTTGCGGTAGCTGACGTAGAACTGCATCAGCATCGAGCCGATACCGAGCAGGATCAGGAAGGCGCCGACGGCGGCGACGATGAACCAGATCTGCAGCGACGGGTCCTCGAAGTGGCTGACGCGGCGCGTCACGCCCATCAGGCCGAGCACGTACAGCGGCATGAAGGCCAGGTAGAAGCCGATCACCCAGAACCAGAACGAGCACTTGCCCCAGAATTCGTCGAGTTTGTAGCCGAACGCTTTCGGGAACCAGTAGTTGATGCCGGCGAAGACGCCGAACACGACGCCGCCAATGATCACGTTGTGGAAGTGGGCAATCAGGAACAGGCTGTTGTGCAGCACGAAGTCGGCCGACGGCACCGCCAGCAGCACGCCGGTCATGCCGCCGATGACGAAGGTGACCATGAAGGCGACGGCCCACATCATCGGCAACTCGAAGCGGATGCGGCCGCGGTACATGGTAAACAGCCAGTTGAAGATCTTCGCGCCGGTCGGGATCGAGATGATCATCGTGGTGATGCCGAAGAACGAATTGACCGACGCGCCCGAGCCCATGGTGAAGAAGTGGTGCAGCCACACCAGGTACGACAGGATGGTGATCACCACGGTGGCGTAGACCATCGACGTGTAGCCGAAGATGCGCTTGCTCGAGAACGTCGACACCACTTCCGAGAACACGCCGAACACCGGCAGCACCAGGATGTAGACTTCCGGGTGGCCCCAGATCCAGATCAGGTTCACGTACATCATGGCGTTGCCGCCGAGGTCATTGGTGAAGAAGTGGGTGCCGACCATGCGGTCCATCGACAGCATCGCCAGCACCGCGGTGAGCACCGGGAAGGCGGCCACGATCAGCACGTTGGTGCACAGCGCCGTCCAGGTAAATACGGGCATCTTCATCAGGCCCATGCCGGGCGCGCGCATCTTGACGATGGTGGCGATCAGGTTGATCCCCGACAGCAAGGTGCCGACGCCGGCGATCTGCAGCGACCAGATGTAGTAGTCGACTCCGGGATCGGGGCTGGCCATGATGCCCGACAGCGGCGGATAGGCCAGCCAGCCGGTGCGGGCGAATTCGCCGACGAACAGCGACACCATCGTCAGGCCGCCGCCGAACGCGGTCATCCAGAACGAGAAATTGTTCAGGAACGGGAAGGCGACGTCGCGCGCGCCGATCTGCAACGGCACCACGTAGTTCATCAGGCCCGTCACCAGCGGCATGGCGACGAAGAAGATCATGATCACGCCGTGCGCGGTGAAGATCTGGTCGTAGTGGTGCGGCGGCAGGAAGCCGGCGTTGTCGCCGAATGCCATGGCCTGCTGGGCGCGCATCATCAGCGCGTCGGCAAAGCCGCGCAGCAGCATGACGATGCCGAAGATGATGTACATGATGCCGATCTTCTTGTGGTCGATGCTGGTGATCCAGTCGCGCCACAACGGGCCCCACAGGCGGAAGTGGGTCACCGCGCCGAGCGCGGCGACGGCGCCGAGCGCCACCATGATGAAGGTGGCCAGCAGGATCGGCTCGTGGTAGGGAATCGCTTCCCAGCTCAGCCGCCCCAGCAGCAGCTTGGTCAGGTCAATATTTTGCATGGTTGGTCTTCACTGAAATGGGAGGCGCGGCGCAGATGGCGTCGGCGGTCGATTGCGCCAGCAGGCCGGGCGGCGTCTTGGTCGGCGTGGCGGCGCCGTGGTGGTCCATCATCTGGCTCATGCACATGGTGCCCGCTTCGACGCAGCGCTCGACGACGGCGTCGAACAGGCCTGCTTCGGCGCTGCCGAAGCGGCGCACGGCGTCTTTCTGGCTCGGTTTTTCGAGCTGCAGATAGGCGGCGCGGTCGAGCGTGCCGCCGGCGGCCTTGACCGACTTGACCCAGGCGTCGAAGCCGGCGGCGTCCTTGCCGTGGAACTTGAAGCGCATGTCCGAGAAGCCGGCGCCGCTGTAGTTGGCCGAGAAGCCGTCGTACACGCCGGCCTTGTTGATGACCGCGTTGAGCGTGGTCTGCATGCCCGGCATGGCGTAGATCTGGCCGGCCAGCGCGGGGATGTAGAACGAGTTCATGACGGTCGAGGCGGAGATCTTGAAGCGCACCGGCACGTCGACCGGGGCGACCAGTTCATTGACCGTGGCGATGCCCTGCTCGGGATAGATGAACAGCCACTTCCAGTCGAGCGCGACGACTTCGACCACCAACGGCTTGACGTCGGCGGCGAGCGGCCGGGCGGCGTCGAGGCGCGACAGCGGCCGGTACGGGTCGAGCACGTGGGTGCTGATCCAGGTGACCAGGCCGAGCGCGATGATGATCAGCAGCGGCGCGCCCCAGATCACCAGTTCGAGGCCGGTCGAATGGTCCCAGTCGGGCAGGTAGGTGGCGGCAGTGTTGTTTTTCCGATAGCGCCAGGCGAACAAAATCGTCAGGGCGATCACCGGCACGATGATGAGCAGCATCAGCAACGTCGAAACGACGATCAGATGCGCTTGCTGGGCGGCGATGTCGCCCGAAGGTTTCATGACCACGCTGTCGCAGGCAGACAGCAGAACAAGGGGCGAGAGCAGCAAGCCGCGGCGAACGAGGAGGGGAATCATGCGATACGGTGGCCATTTAGTCGGTCGAGCCTGGCACTCTACAGGCTTCGCGCCGAGCGCACGATTGGACAAATTGTCCTACCCCTGGCGGCCGTCTGACACGATTGGACAACCGTCCGGCTCTGGTGCATGATGACGTCGCGGCCCGTCCACGCGGCCAACGCACATCTTCGAAAAAGCAGGAGCGCTACCATGTCCACCATCCACACCCCCGCCGGCTATCCGGCCGACACCACCGAGATCAGCGCCGACGCGCGCCGCATCAACGCCGATCATTCGGCCATCTCGCCGGGCGAAATCGCCGTCGGCGTGGTGATCGGGCGCGCCTCCGAGTATTTCGACTTCTTCGTCTTCGCCATCGCCTCGGTGCTGGTGTTCCCGTCGGTGTTCTTCCCGTTCGCCGACCGCCTCGACGGCACCTTGTACGCCTTCGTCATCTTCTCGTTCGCCTTCCTGGCGCGCCCGGTCGGCACCGCGCTGTCGATGGCGATCCAGCGCCGCTACGGCCGCGAAGTGAAGCTGACCGTCGCGCTGCTGCTGCTGGGCATATCGACGGCCGGCATCGCCTTCCTGCCGACCTACGCGCAGCTGGGCCGCAGCGCGATCGTGCTGCTCGCCGTGCTGCGCGTCGGCCAGGGCCTGGCGCTGGGCGGCTCGTGGGACGGCCTGCCGTCGCTGCTGGCGCTGAACGCGCCGCCGCACCGGCGCGGCTGGTACGCCATGCTCGGCCAGCTCGGCGCCCCGGTCGGCTTCGTCATCGCCGCCGGCGTATTCTGGTATTTGCTGTCGAACGTCGTCAGCGCCGATTTCCTCGCCTGGGGCTGGCGCTATCCGTTCTACGTCGCCTTCGCCATCAACGTGGTGGCGCTGTTCGCCCGCCTGCGCCTGATCTCGACCAATGAATACGCGCACCTGCTCGAAGAACAGGAACTGCAGCCGACGCCGTTCGGCGAAATGACGCGCAACCAGGGCCGCAATGTGCTGATCGGCGCGCTCGCCGCGCTGGCCAGCTACGCGCTGTTCCACCTGGTGACCGTGTTCCCGCTGTCGTGGATCTCGCTGTACTCGACGCGCTCGGTGACCGGCTTCCTGATGGTGCAGATGATCGGCGTCGGCCTGATGGCGCTCGGTATCGTCGCCTCCGGCCTGATCGCCGACCGCATCGGCCGCCGCACCACGCTCGGCACCCTGGCGGCGCTGATCGCGGTATTCAGTTTCTTCGTGCCGTCGCTGATGAACGGCGGCGCGCACGGCCAGGATAGCTTCATCCTGATCGGCTTCACCTTGCTGGGCCTGTCGTACGGCCAGGCCGCGGGCGCGGTGACCGCCAACTTTCCGACCAAATACCGCTACACCGGCGCAGCCATCACGTCCGACCTGTCGTGGCTGGTCGGCGCGGGCTTCGCGCCGCTGGTGGCGCTGGCGCTGGCCGCCAAGTTCGGGCTGGTGTACGTCGGCCTGTACCTGCTGTCGGGGGCGGTCTGCTCGCTCGCCGCGCTGAGCCTGAACCGCGCGCTCGACATCCGCGACTGATCCTGGCGCGCCGCGCGACGATCGCCTCGCCGGCGCCCGCACCCGCCCGAGTCGGGTAGACTGGCGCGATGACGATATCGATGATCGACCCTGGCCATGCCCGCCGCTGACGCCCCCGCCCTGCACAAGGGCGTGCTCTACGCCTTGCTCGCCGCCGCCCTGTTCGGCGCCAGCACGCCGTTTGCCAAGACGCTGGTCGGCCAGGTGGAGCCGGTCATGCTGGCCGGCTTGCTCTACCTCGGCAGCGGCGTCGGCCTGCTGGCCTGCTTCATCGTGCGCGCCGTCGTCCAGCGCGGCCGGCCCGATCAGCACCTGCCGGTCGCCCTGAGCGCGCCCGACCTGCCGTGGCTGGGCGGCGCCATCGTCGCCGGCGGCATCGCCGGGCCGGTGCTGCTGATGCTCGGCCTGCGCCTGATGCCGGCCTCGTCGGCTTCACTGCTGCTCAACATGGAAGGCGTGCTGACGGCGCTGCTGGCCTGGTTCGTCTTCAAGGAAAACTTCGACCGCCGCATCCTGCTCGGCATGCTGCTCATCGTCGCCGCCGGCGCGCTGCTGTCGTGGCAGCAGATGCCGGTGGCCGGCGCGCCATGGGGTGCCTTCGCCATCGTCGGCGCCTGCCTGTGCTGGGCGATCGACAACAACCTCACGCGCAAGGTGTCGGCCAGCGACCCGCTGCAGATCGCCGCCATCAAGGGCCTGGCGGCTGGCGCCGTCAACCTGGTCATCGCGCTCGCGCTCGGCGCGGCGTTGCCGGCCGCGGCGCGCATCGGGCTGGCGGCGGCGGTCGGCTTTTGCGGATACGGCCTGAGCCTGGTGATGTTCGTGCTGGCGCTGCGCCACCTCGGCACGGCGCGCACCGGTGCCTATTTTTCGGCCGCGCCGTTCGTCGGCGCCGCGCTTGCGCTGCCGATGCTGGGCGAGGTGCCGGGCGCCGGCTTCTGGATCGCCGCCGCGCTGATGGGCGCCGGGCTGGCGCTGCACCTGACCGAGTCGCACGCGCACGAACACCAGCACACCGCGCTGGCGCATGCGCACCAGCACACCCACGACGCCCACCACCAGCATGCCCACGACGCCGGCTGGGACGGCAGCGAGCCGCACGCGCACGATCACGTCCATGCGCCGCAGCGCCACGCGCACCAGCACTACCCGGATATTCATCACCGCCACGAACATTGAGCCCGGTGCCCCCGCCGCCACCGCGATGTTCGGCCCGTTCGGCCGGCTGGCCGCTTGCCCGCATCCGATTGCGCCGCCACCAAACGGCGATCAGGCGTAAACTGGCGTAAACACCATCGATCCGTGCACCATGAACGCCGTCCTGCTCGCCAACTGCGACCGCGGCATCGCCGCCGCGATGACGGGGCCGTGCGCGCCGGCCGTGTCGCGCCCGCGGCTGGTCCTGGCCACCACCATCCTCGCCTCGAGCCTGGCCTTCGTCGACGGCTCGGTGGTCAACGTCGGCCTGCCGGCGATCGGCCGCAGCCTGGCTGCCGACGGCGCTGCGCTGAGCTGGATCGTCAATGCCTATCTGCTGCCGCTGAGCGCCTTGCTGCTGTTCGGCGGCGCGCTCGGCGACCGCTTCGGCCGCGGCCGCGTGCTGTTGCTGGGGGTGGCGCTGTTCGCCGCCGCCTCGCTGCTGTGCGCGGCGGCCGGCAACCTGGAGTGGCTGGTGGCCGGACGCGTGCTGCAGGGCTGCGGCGCGGCGCTGTTGATGCCCAACAGCCTGGCCATCCTCGGCGCCAGCTTCGACGGCGAAGCGCGCGGCCACGCGATCGGCGTCTGGGCTTCGGTCGGCGCGGCGGCCGGCGCCATCGGCCCGCTGCTGGGCGGCGTCCTGATCGACCTGGTCGGCTGGCGCAGCATCTTCCTGATCAACCTGCCGCTGGCGGCGGCCACGCTGGTGCTGGGCGCGCGTGCGCTGCGCGACCAGCGCGGCGGCGCCCGCACGCTCGACCTGACGGGCGCCGCGCTGGCCAGCGTCGGCCTGGCCGGCCTGACTTGGGGGCTGACCAGCGTCTCGGCGGCCGGCGCCGTCGACCAGGCCGGCGCGGCGGCGCTGCTGTTCGGCGCGGCGACGCTCGGCCTGCTGGTGGCCGCCGAACGGCGCGCCGGCGCCGACGCCATGCTGCCGCCGGCGCTGTTCGCCGCGCGCAGCTTCGTCGGCCTGAACCTGCTCACCTTGCTGCTGTATGGCGCGCTCGGCGTGCTGCTGGTGGCGCTGCCGTTCGTGCTGATCGAGGTCGACGGCTACTCGGCCGCCGCGGCCGGCGCCGCGTTGCTGCCGCTGCCGGTGGTGATCGCGCTGGCGTCGCCGGCGATGGGGCGGCTGGCCGGCAAGACCGGCGCGCGCCTGCCGCTGACGGTGGCGCCGCTGGTGGTGGCGGCGGGGTTTTTCCTCGCCGCGCGGATCGGCGCCGGCAGCTACTGGAGCACCACGCTGCCGGCGCTGCTGCTGATCGCCTTCGGCATGGCCGGCGCGGTCGCCCCGCTGACCACCGCGGTGCTCGGCGCGGTCGACGCGGCGCACACCGGCATCGCTTCCGGCTTCAACAGCGCGGTGGCGCGCGCCGGCGGGCTGATCGCCACCGCGCTGCTTGGCCTGATGCTCGCCGCGCACGGCGCCGCGCTGCTGGCCGCATTCCGCGTCGCCGCGCTGGCGGCCGGGGCGGCGGCGCTGGCAGCCGGCCTGTGCGCGTTCGTTTGGATTGCCGGCGCGGCGGCCGAAACGGGCTCCAGCGGGTAAGATAGGACACACACCACAGGTCAGGAGCATGCAATGAACAGCAACGACAGAGCCGACAACGCCGCCGACAACGCCGCCCATCCGGCCGCCTTGTCGGCCCGCGAGCACCAGATGGGCAATCCGCACGCCCACGTCACCTTGGTCGAATACGGCGACTTCGAATGCCCGCGCTGCGCCCAGGCCGAGCCGGTCACGCGCCACCTGGTCGAGGCATTCGGCGACCGCATCCGCTTCGTGTTCCGCCATTACCCCGACGCCGAGGCGCACCCGCACGCCGAACTGGCGGCCGAGGCGGCCGAGGCGGCCGCGGCGCAGGGCAAGTTCTGGCCGATGCACGCGCGGCTGTTCAGCCAGTCGCAGCACATGAAGGAAGCGACCATCTACCACGATGCCGAACAGCTCGAACTGGACATGACGCGCTTCAAGGGCGACCTGGCCGATCACGTCTACCTGCAACGGGTGCGCGAGCACCATGCCGCCGGGGTGCAGCTGGGCTTGCGCGGCACGCCGAGCTTCTTCCTCAACGATGTACCGGTCGATGTCTCCTACAGCCTCGAGCACCTAGAAAACGCGGTGCGCGCCGCGCTTGGCGTCGCGTAATCAATCGTTGGCGACCCGTTCGGCGGTTTGCGGCACCAGCACGATGCAGCCGACGATGAAGGCGGCCAGCCAGGCGGTGGCGCTGTAGCGGTTCAGCGCCAGGCCGCCGCTGAGTACCGGCTTGTCGAGGAAGTCGCCGACGGTGGCGCCGAGCGGGCGGCTGAGGATGAAGGCGGCCCAGAACAGCGCGGTGCGCGACACGCGCGTCCAGCGGTAGGCGCCGACGAGCAGCAGCAGCGCGGCGCCGAAGATCAGCGCGCTGCCCTGGTAGCCGAAGCCTAGTCCAGTCTCCGGATCGGCGAACCAGTCGCCCAGCGCGGTGCCCAAGGTCTGCGACAGCATGATCGTCATCCAGTAGAACACCTCCGCCTTGCGCGAGTCGAGCCGGTTGATCGACACCGAGCCGAGCGCGCGGTACCACCAGGCCAGCGCGCCGGCCAGCAGCAGCGCCAGCAAACCGGCGCCGCCCGGGTAGCCGATGCCGAGCGAACGGTCGACGTAATCGGCCAGCGTGGTGCCGCAGGTGGTGGTGGCGACGATGACGGCCCAGAACAGCGGCGCATGAAAGCGTTTGGCGGCGATCTGGGCGCCGGCGGCGGCGACGAACAGCGCGGCAAAGATGACCGTGCCAACCAGGTAGCCGAGGTTCATCGACATCGTCACGGCATCGCCGGCGGTCTCGCCGAGGGTGGTCGCGGCGACCTTGATGATCCAGAACAGCAAGGTCAGCGCGGGCACTTTGCCCAGCGTAAGGTCGGTGTCGGTGCGCATGCGGCGGTTCCTGTCGGTCGATTCGATACGGCCAGCATAGCCGTTTCATGGCCCCGCACGCCTCAGATGACGAAAATGTAATCCGCCGTTTCGCGATCCGTCAGCAAATCCGCGTCACAATGGCGGACCTTTTGCCTCTTACCTTGCCATGCACCCGAGCCGCCCTGTACTGATTGTCGTATCGCTTGCCGCCGCCATCGCCGCCGTCGCCGCCGTGGTGTCCGTCCGCGGCCAGGCCGCGCCCGCCGCGCCGAAAAAAGCCCCACTGGTGAGCGTCGTCGACACCCGCATCATGGACATCCCGGTCGACCTGCCGGCGCAGGGACACATCGTGCCGCTTAACTTCGTCGAACTGCGGCCGCAGATGACCGGCATCGTGATGGCGGTCAATTTTCACGAAGGCGACGATGTCAAGGCCGGCCAGCTGCTGTTCACGCTGGACGACAGCGACGCCCGCGCGCAGCTCGCAAAGGCCGACGCGCAGGGCGCGCTGATCGGCGCGCAGCTGGCCGACGCACGGCGCGAATTGCAGCGCGCGCAGGCGCTGGTGGCCTCCAGGTTCGTCGCCGTCAGCGCCGCCGATAGCGCCGCCAGCAAGGTCGACGCCTTGCTCGCGCAGGTGCGCGCGGCGGCCGCCGAGGCGAGCAGCGCGCGCACCGCGCTGTCGCACGCGCGCATCGTCGCGCCGATCGCCGGCCGGGCCGGCGCGGTGGCGGTGCATCCAGGCAGCCTGGCGCAGAGCGGCGCCGCCGCGCCGCTGGTGACGCTGTCGCAGTTCTCGCCGATCGGCGTCGAATTCAGCCTGCCCGAGCACGACCTGGCCGCCGTGCTGGCGGCGCGCGACGCCGGCACCGTCAGCGTGTCGCTCGACGGCGCCGACGACGCGCCCGGCAAGCTCACGTTCATCAACAACACCATCAACCCGGACAGCGCGACGATCAACCTGAAGGCGAGCTTCGCCAATCCGCGCCAGCGCCTGTGGCCAGGCGGCTTCGCCCGGCTGGTGCTGCACGCTGGCGTGAGCCGCGCCGCGGTGGTGTTGCCGCCGCAGGCGGTACAGGAAGGACCGGCCGGGCGCTTCGTGTTCCTGCTCGGGGCCGACGGCAAGGTGGCGGCGCGGCCAGTGCGGCTGCTGCGCGTGCAGAACGAGATGGCGGTCATCGACGGCCTGGGCGGCGGCGAACGGGTGGTGCTCGAAGGCGGCGCGAACCTGCGCGGCGGGATGAGCGTGCGGCTGGCCAAGGCGGGCACGCCATGAGGCTGGCGGAACTGTGCCTGCGGCGCCCGATTGCCACCATCTTGCTGTGGCTGAGCGTGGTCGTCGGCGGCCTGGCGTGCTGGCTGCAGCTGCCGGTGGCCGCGCTGCCGACCTATGATACGCCGACCATCCAGGTCGGCGCGCGGCTCGCCGGGGCCAGCCCCGACAGCATGTCGACATCGGTCGCCACGCCGCTCGAGAAGCAGTTCAGCGCGATTCCCGGCCTGATCAACACGACCTCCACCAGCATCCAGGGCGAGACCCAGATCACGCTCGAATTCGACGCCGCGCGCAATATCGACGCCGCCGCCGGCGATGTGCAGGCGGCGCTGTTTCGCGCCTCGCGCGCCTTGCCGGCGGAGATGACGACGCCGCCGTCGTACCGTAAAGTCAATCCGGCCGACGCGCCGATCCTGCTGATCGGCCTCAGTTCGCCGTCGCTGCGGCTCAGCGACCTGAATGGTTTTTCCGATAACCTGATCGTGCCGGCGCTGTCGACCCTGAGCGGGGTGGCGCAGGTGAACGTGTCGGGCCAGAGCCGCTACGCGGTGCGCATCGAGGTCGACCCGGACCGGCTCGCTGCGCTCGGCCTGGCGCTGCCGGACGTGGCCGCCGCGCTGAAGGCGGCCAATTCGAACGCGCCGCTCGGCCAGCTCGACACGCGCCGCCAGATGCTCAGCATCCAGATCGGCGCCGGCCTGATGAAAGCGCGCGATTTCGCCCGGCTGATCGTGGCCACCGTTGGCGGCCGCCCGGTGCGGCTCGACGACATCGCCAGCGTCACCGACAGCATCGAGAACAATCAGAACACCAGCAACATCAACGGCGAGAGCTCGATCCTGCTGCAGATCCAGCGCCAGCCGGGCGCCAACACGGTCGCCACCATCGACGCCATCCGCGCGGCGCTGCCGAAGCTGACCGGCCAGCTGCCCGGATCGGTCAAGGTCACGGTGCTCAACGACCGCTCGGTCTCGATCCGCAATTCGGTGCACGACGTGAACATGACGATGCTGCTGACGATCGCGCTGGTGATCCTGGTGATCCTGCTGTTCCTGCGCCAGCTGGCCGCCACCCTGATCCCGTCGATCAGCCTGCCCGTGTCGCTGCTCGGCACCTTCGGCCTGATGTCTGTGTTCGGCCTGAGCCTGAATAACATCTCGCTCATGGGGCTGACGATCGCCGTCGGCCTGGTGGTCGACGACGCCATCGTTGTGCTCGAAAATATCATGCGCCACATCGAGGAAGGCATGGCGCCGTACGCCGCCGCGGTGCGCGGCACCGCCGAAGTGGCGTTCACGGTGGTGTCGATTTCGATATCGCTGGTGGCGGTGTTCATCCCGGTGCTGTTCATGCCCGGCACCATCGGCTTGCTGTTCCACGAATTCGCGCTGGTGGTGGCGCTGGCGATCCTGGTATCGGCGGCCGCCTCGCTGACCCTGATCCCGCTGCTGGTGCCGATGCTGGTCAGACCGGCCGCCGCCACGCGCGCGGCGCCGGCCTGGAGCCGGGCGTTCGAGCGCGCTTTCGACGCGCTGCTGGCGCGCTACGGCCGCGCGCTCGACTGGTCGCTGGCGCACCGCCGCAGCGTGCTGATGGCGGCGCTGTCGACCTTCGTCGTCACCGGCTGGCTGTACGCGATCGCGCCGAAAAGCTTCTTCCCGCAGGAGGACACCGGCCAGATCTCGGCCAATGTCGATGCGCCGCAGGACATGTCGTACGAGGGGCGCCTGGCAGTGCTCAAGCAACTCGAGGCGGTGCTGCTGGCGGACCCGAACGTGGCCGACATGGCCTCCAAGGTCGACCACGACACCACCGCGTTCTACATCACGCTCAAAGCGCACGGCAAGCGGCCGCCGATGGACCAGGTACTCAGGCAGCTGCGCGCCGAAACCGGCTTCCTGCCCAACATCAAGGTGTTTTTCAGCCCGGTGCAGAACCTGAAAATCGGCGGGCGCGGCGCGAAGAGCAGCTACCAGTACACGCTGCAGGCGGTCAGCCCGGGTGCGCTGGAAAGCTGGGCCGCCAGGCTGGTGGCGCAGTTGGAGAAGTCGCCCGTGTTCGTCGGCCTGGCCACCGATTCGCAGCGCGACGGTCTCGAGGCGCGGCTCGAGATCGACCGCGACAAGGCCGCCCAGCTCGGGGTCGACATGGCCGCGGTGCGCGCCACCTTGTACGCGGCCTATGGCACCCGTCAGGTGTCGACCATCTACGCGCCGGAAGACAGCTACCAGGTGATCATGGAACTGGCCGACAGCTTCCGCCGCGACGAGAGCAGCCTGGCCAAGATCCAGGTGCGCAGCAGCGGCGGCGCTCTGGTGCCGTTGAGCGCGTTCAGCACGGTCGGGCGCGCCGCCGGCACGATCGCGATCAACCACCAGGGACAGCTGCCGGCGGTGACGATCTCGTTCGACCTGCAGCCGGGCCATTCGCTGTCCGACGCCAGCGCCGCGATCGAAGCGGGCAAGCAGGCGATCGGCATGCCGGCGACGATGTTCGGCGCCTACGCCGGCCAGGCCGCGCTGTTCCAGCAGTCGCAGAGCAGCCAGCTGTGGCTGATCGTCATCGCGGTGGCGGTCATCTACGTCATCCTCGGCGTGCTGTACGAGAGCTGGATCCATCCTGTCACCATCCTGCTGGGGATACCGTCGGCCGCGGTGGGCGCCTTGCTGGCGTTGCGCCTGACCGGCCTGGACCTCAGTTTCGTGGCCATGATCGGCATCCTGCTGCTGGTCGGCGTGGTCAAGAAAAACGCCATCATGATCATCGACTTCGCGCTCGACGCGCAGCGCGCCGGCATGGCGCCGGCGACGGCGGTGCGCCAGGCCTGCGTGCTGCGCTTCCGGCCCATCATGATGACCACGCTGTGCGCCATCATGGGCGCGCTGCCGATCGCGCTCGGCCTGGGCAGCGGGGCGGAGCTGCGCCAGCCGCTCGGCGTGGCGATCGTCGGCGGGCTGGTGGTGTCGCAGCTGATCACGCTGTTCATCACGCCGGTGCTGTACCTGTGGTTCGACCAGCTCGGCGCCGGCCGCCGCGCGTCGCACCGCGCCGCCGCGCCCGCGCCAATCGCGCCAACCTTGCCGGAACTGGCGCCATGACCCGGATACTGCTCGTCGAAGACCAGCCGACCGCCGCCGCCTATCTGTCGCAAGGGCTGCACGAGGCGGGCATGCTGGTCGATGTCGCCCGTACCGGCCCGGACGGCCTGCACTTGCTGCTGACGGTGCGCTACGACCTGGCGATCCTCGACGTGATGCTGCCTGGCCTGGACGGCTGGGCCATACTGGAAACGGCACGGCGCGCGCAATCGCCCACGCCGGTGCTGTTCCTGAGCGCGCGCGACGACATCGAAGACCGCGTGCGCGGGCTGGAGCTGGGCGCCGAGGATTACCTGGTCAAGCCGTACGCGTTCAGCGAGCTGCTGGCGCGCGTGCGGGTGATCCTGCGGCGCACCGACGGCAGCCAGAACGTGCGCGCATCGTCGCGTTTCGAAGTGGCCGACCTCGTGCTCGACCTGCTCAAGCACCGCGCCAGCCGCGGCGGCGACCGGCTCGACCTGACGCCGAAGGAGTTCGCCCTGCTGACCTTGCTGATCCGGCATGCCGGCGAGGTGCAGTCGCGAACCGTGATCGCCGACCAGGTGTGGGACATGCATTTCGACTCCGATACCAACGTCGTCGAAGTGGCGATCCGGCGCCTGCGCACCAAGCTCGACGATCCGTATCCGGTCAAGCTGCTGCACACCGTGCGGGGAGTGGGCTATGTCCTCGAAGTTCGTTCGTGAGCTGTTCGATGCGCGGCGCTGGTCGCTGACCGCGCGCCTGGCGACCTTCTTCGGTACGGCGATCGCCGTCATCGTCGTGTGCGTGTCGCTGATGATGTACGCCGAACTGGTGCACCAGCTGCACGAGAAGGAAGAGGTCGAGCTGATCAACGACATGCGCATCGAACAGGAAGTCCTGTCCGGCATGGCGAAGAAAAAAGTCCCCACCCACTGGCAGAACGAATGGCGCGAACAGCAGGAGGAGTACCAGATGTTCGCCTGGCAGCTGCTGGCGGCCGACGGCCGACGCCAGAGCGCATCGGGCAACGCCGGCGCGTTCGCCGCCGGCCTCGCGCCGGCCGGCCCGGCCGGGCATTTCGTCCGCATGCCGGCGGCCGCCGACCGGGTGCTGCTGACGTTCGACCAGCCGGCCGGCTGGCCGGCTGGCGCCGGCAGCGTGCTGCGCGGCGTGCTCGACGTGTCGCAGGATGAACTGGTGCTGCGCCGTTACCGCACCAGGCTGGTCGGCGTGGCGCTGTCGGCGGTGCTGCTGTCGGCAGCAATCGGCTGGCTGCTGGCGCGGCGCGGCCTGGCGCCGGTGCGCGCGATCAGCACCGAGATCGGCCGCGTCAACGCCGAGCGGCTGCATGCCCGCATCGCGCAGGAGAGCTGGCCGTCCGACCTGCGCGTGCTGGCCGAGACGTTCGACGACATGATGGCGAAGATCGAGCGCTCGTTCGAGCAGCTGTCGCGCTTTTCGTCGGACCTGGCGCACGAATTCCGTTCGCCGATCAACAACCTGGTGGCGGCGGCCAGCGTCACGCTGGGACGGGCGCGCGATCCTGCGGAATACCAGAAGACGCTCGAAATCGTCGTCGAGGAAGGCGACCGACTCTCGCGCATGGTGTCGAGCATGCTGTTCCTGGCGCGCGCCGACCACGCCAAGCAGCAGGTGCGCTACGAGGTGGTGTCGACCGGCGCCGAGTTTGGCAAGCTGCTGGAGTTTTTCGACATCGTGGCCGAAGAACAGGGAGTCGCCTTGCAGGCCGCCGGCAGCCCGGTATTGCGCGCCGACCCATTGTTGCTGCGGCGCGCATTATCGAACCTGCTGGCCAATGCGCTGCGCTACACGCCGCGCGGCGGTGCCATCGACCTGCTGGCCGAAGACCACGGCGATGCGATCGTCATTTCGGTCACCGACAACGGCGTTGGCATCGGCGCCGAACACCTGCCGTTCCTGTTCGACCGCTTCTACCGCGCCGACGCGGCGCGCAGTTCGGCCGACAGCACCGGGCTGGGGCTGGCGGTGGTGCGCTCGATCGCCGAACTGCATGGCGGCAGCGTCAGCGTGCACAGCACCCTGGGCGCCGGCGCCACCTTCGTGCTGCGCTTGCCGAAAGCGCCCGCTTTTTAGCCGCCGTGGGCGAAGTCCGGATAGTCGGTCATGCCGCCATCGGCAAACACGGTGGTGCCGGTGACGTAGGAGCCGACGTCCGACACCAGCACCGTCACCAGGTCGGCGATCTCCTTGACCTGGCCCATGCGCCCCAGCGGTATCTTCTGCAGCAGGTCGGGCAGGGCCGCCGGATCGCTCCAGACGGCCTGGTTGATGGCGGTCTGGATGGCGCCCGGCGCCAGCGCCAGCACGCGCACGCCGAACGGCGCGCTTTCCTGCGCCAGCGTCTTGGTCAGCATCGACACGGCCGCCTTGCTGGCGGTGTAGGCGCTGTAGCCGCTCCAGGCGATGGTTTCGTGCACCGAGGTGATGTTGAGCACCACGCCGCGGCGGCGCGCCGTCATCCGCGCCAGCGCCTGGTGCGCGCAGTGGAAGCTGCCGAACAGGTTGACCGCGACGACGTTCTTCCACGCCGCCGGCTCGGCTTCCCAGCTCAGCGCGGCGCGGCCGTCGATGCCGGCGCAGTTGACCAGTATGTCGATCGGCCCGAGCAGGGCGTCGAGCTGCTCGAACATCGCGCGCACCGCCGCTTCGTCGGCAACATCGCCCTTGAGCGCGATGGCGCGGCCGCCGGCGGCGGCGATGGCGGCGAGCGTGGCGTCGGCCGGCGCGCGGTCCGACAGGTAGCCGATGGCGACGCTGGCGCCGCTGGCAGCCAGCGATTCGGCGATGCCGCGGCCGATGCCGGTGCTGCCGCCGGTGACCAGGGCGATTTTTCCATCGAGTGCAATTTTCATGTCAGGCCGCCGTCGTTGTAGGTGTTGATGGAGAGGGTGGCGCGGTCAGCCAGCCGCCGCTGAAACCGGCGCGCAGCAAGCCTTGTTTCAGGTAGGGACAGGCGCGCATCGTGTGCCAGGTGAAGTCGTGCAGGTAATTGCCGATCATGATGACGGTCGGCCCTTCGTTGATGCCGAAGTGGTAGGGCGATACCCAGCCGGCCTTGATGTCGGCCGCCGCGTGGTAGGTCGGCGAAAACGACGCCTTGAAGCCGTAGGGATTGACTTCGCGCAGGCGCAGGTGCTGAAAGTGGCGCACGCTGGGCAGCACGATGTCGGGCGCGAACGGCAGGCTGGCGGCGACCGCCCACGGCGCCACGGTGCCGTCGTCCGGACCGAACGGCGCGCCGCGCGCCACGTAGTCGAAGAAGGTGCGCTCGACGCCTTTGATCTTCTTGACCGCGTCGCCGGGGCCGTCGCTGGCGGTGACGCCCCAGCATAGTTCGCTGTACTGTTCGAAGCCGAGCGGATTGTGGATCGCGTAGGCGCGCTGGACGACGGTGGCGCGCCGGCTGTTCTCGAAATAATCGCAATCGCGCTCTTGCATGTAGGCGTCGCGGATGCCGCGAAAGTCGACCCACAGGTGCGACATCTGGTGGATGAACAACGGCCCGGCGTACAGGAAGTCGATGCCGTAGATGCTCTTCCACTGGTAGCTGGCGGTCCAGGCGGTGTAGCTGGCGGGGCTGATCGGAAAGGTCGGCGAGCCGAGCGCCAGCAGGTACAGGATCAGCGCCTCGTCGTAGCCTTCCCAGTGCCACTGCAAAAAGCCTTGCTGCGGCTTCCAGCCGTGGCAGATCAGGTTCGAGCCGGCCAGCATCCATTGCCAGTCGACCCGCTGGTAGAGCAGGTCGGCGAGCCGACGGATTTCCGTTTCGGCCGGGTCGTCGCCCTGGAAGTAGGCGCGCGAGCAGAGCACGCCGGCGATCAGCAATGCGGTGTCGATGCTCGAGAGCTCGCAATCCCACGCGCGCTTGCCGGTCTCCATGTCGAGGAAATGGTAATAGAAGCCCTTGTAGCCGGTGGCATCGGCCGCTTCGCCTTGTTCGCTGTCGGCGAAGAAGCGCAAGGTCGTCAAGGTGCGCTGCGCGGCGCGCCGGCGCGACATGAAGCCGCGCTCGACGCCGATCGGGTAGACGGTCAGCGCCATGCCGACCGCGGCGATGCTGGCGGGCCAGTTGTCGGCCGTCTTGTCGCTCACCAGGCCGTTCGCTTCGTTCGTCTCGTGGACGAAGTAGGCGAAGGAATCCTGTTGCAGGCCGGTCAGGAAGTCGAGGTTGGCGTCGTCCATGTCAGTGCGGCTCCCAATCGATGCGCAACAAGGTCACCGACTGGGCGGCGAGCGCAAAATCGAGCGCCAGTTCGGCGCCGTCCTGGCAAAACGCCAGCGCCACCGGCAGCGGCAGCGCGGCCGCCTTCAGCGCGGCCACCTGGGCCGGTGACAGGTACTCGGGCTGGCCCATCGCGCGCCACGCCTGCGCCGGATTGGCATGCGCGTCGTCGATGCAGGCGAGCGTGACGGCGCGCGCACGCTGCCCGGGACGCGCGTTCAGGCGCAGCGCGATGTCCTCGGCGCCGATCGGATGGCGCGGCATCGCCTGGTTGATGCACAGGACGTGGGCGACGGTGGCGTCGCCAGCGCTGTCGCCGATCCACAGCTGGACGGTCGGATGGTCCTGGAGCAGCGGGTAGTGGCGCTCGCCGAGCGCGCCCAGCATGGCGAAGGCGCTGTAGATCGGCTTCTTGATGCCGTGCAGGTTGAACAGGCCGAAGCCGCCGTGGAACGGCACGCTGGGGAAGTAGTTCTCCTCAAAGATGTCGGTGAAGCTCCAGTAGCTATAGGCGTCGACGACATCGTCGACGCTCATGGCGATGCGCAGCGCCAGCGCGGCGGCGAACGAAGTGTCGTGCAGCGCGTCGCGCGGGTTGGAGGTGACGTTCCATTCGGTGTAGAGCAACGGGCGGCCGGCGGCCTGGGCGCGCGCGTCGATGGCGCGCGCGCGCATCACGTCGAGCGGCGCGTGTTCGAGCTGGGTGATGGTGTCGGCGCCAATTTCGCCGAACGCGTCGGTCGGATAATAGTGGGTGCTGATGAAGTCGACCGGTAGCGCGCGCTCGCCGCAGAACGCCAGGAACTCGCTGACCCAGGCGTTTTGCGCGGTGGCCGGGCCGCCCACGCGCAGGCGCGCATCGACGCCCTTGATGGCGGTGACGGTGCTGTCGTACAGCGCGAAATAGCCGGCCTGGCCGCCGGTCCAGAATGCCTCCAGGTTCGGTTCGTTCCACACCTCGAAGTACCACTGCGCCACTTCCTCGATGCCGTAGCGATCGACCCAGTGGGCCGCCAGCCGGCGCATCAGTTCGCCCCACTGGGCGTAGTCGCGCGGCGGCGTGACGTTGGCGCGGTAGTGGAATACCGTATTGCCGCCGGACGACAGCGTGGACGGCATGAACGACAGTTCGACGATCGGGCGCACGCCGATCGAGAGCAGGAAGTCGAAGATCTGGTCGATGTTGAAGAACGAGTAGACCAACTGCTCGCTCTGGCAGATCAGGGTGCCCATGTCGTCGCCGAGCAGGCCGTGAAAGCGCACATAGTCGAAGCCGAGTTCGGTCCTGGCCTGGCGCAGTTGCGCCTGCCAGTCGGCGCGCAACGCGGTCGGCGCGTGGCAACTGCCGACGCAGGCGCGCCACGGATGGCGCAGGGGAACGGCGCGGCCGTTGAGGTCGGCGTGCAAGGGGATAGCGGCAGGGTGTATTGACATGGGGCATCAATCTACAGAGCGAATGGGGCGAATGTAGCACCGTGTCCGGCGGTCGAATGTACGCTGTCGTACGGATAAAACACATCCGCTGACCTGCGTTGACGCTGCCCCCAACCGAGCCGAGCGCCACCCATGGTTGCCCGTCATTTCGACATCATCATCGTCGGCAGATCTCGCCGGCCTGGCCGCTGACCTACGCCGACTTCGAGCCGTATTATTGCGCGGCCGAGGCGCTGTACCATCGCTGACTGAGGTGTCGAAGTGTTGCGACGTCTGATGACAACATCCTTTGTTAAATATGCACAACAAGCGACCGATATCTGTGAGATTCGGCAATTTTTACCGATAGCGATTGCATTCCCGCGCGCTCGTCACTATACTTTCGTTATGTTGTACGACAACTGATAACGAATTCAACAAAGGTTATGTCCGGCCCCATGGGCAGGGACCGGCCCCACCATTGCAGCATTGCAGCATTGCAGCATTGAAATTTCACTTTGAGGAGATACGTAATGGATCTGCCGATTAATCATTTCAAGCACGCCATCGCAGCCGGCAAGCTGCAGCTTGGCCTGTGGTCCGGACTGTCGAGCAATATCACGGTCGAGTTGCTGGCCAATGCGGGGTTCGACTGGCTGCTGCTCGACACCGAGCATTCGCCCAACGAGCTGCCGATGGTGCACACGCAGCTGCAGGCGATCGCCGCGGGCGCGGCGCACCCGATCGTGCGCCCGCCGTGGAACGACACGGTGACGATCAAGCGCTACCTCGACCTCGGCGTGCAGACGCTGCTGATTCCCTTCATTCAAGACGCGCAGGAGGCCAGCGACGCGGTCGCCGCCACCCGTTATCCGCCGCGCGGCGTGCGCGGCTATGCGGCGGCGGCGCGCGCATCCGATTTCGGCCGCGTCAAAAACTATCCGGCGCTGTGCGAAGAGCAGTTGTGCGTGCTGCTGCAGGTGGAAACGCCGCACGCGCTGGCCAATATCGAAGCGATCGCCGCGGTCGACGGCGTCGACGGCATCTTCATCGGCCCGGGCGACCTGGCCGCCTCGATGGGCCATATCGGCCAGCCCACCCATCCGGAAGTGGTGGCGGCGATCGAGGACGCGGTGCGCCGCATCCGCGCCTGCGGCAAGCCGGCCGGCATCCTGGTCGGCGATGAAAAGCTGACGCGCCGCTATATCGAGATCGGCTGTACGTTCGTCGCCGTCGGCAGCGACGTCGGCATCCTGGCACGCGGCGCGGAAGCGCTGGCGGCCAAATTCAAACAAGGAGAACCAGCATGAGCAAGATCGGATTCATTGGCCTCGGCATCATGGGCGCGCCGATGGCGGCGAACATCCTCAAGGGCGGCCACCAGCTGTACGCGCACGACCACAAGCCGCTGCCGGCCGACCTGGCGGCGCAGGGCGCGATTGCCTGCGCGTCCGGGCGCGAAGTGGCGCAGCAGGCCGACATCATCATCATCATGGTGCCCGACACCCCGCACGTCGCTTCAGTACTGTTCGACGACGGCGGCGTGGCGCAGGGCCTCGCCGCCGGCAAGATCGTCGTCGACATGAGTTCGATCTCGCCGATCGAGACCAAGCAGTTCGCCCAGCGCATCAACGCGCTCGGTTGCGACTACCTCGACGCCCCGGTGTCGGGCGGCGAAGTGGGCGCGCGCGCGGCCAGCCTGACCATCATGGTCGGCGGTTCGGAAGCGGCATTCGCCACCGTCAAGCCGCTGTTCGAGCTGATGGGCAAGAACATCACGCTGGTCGGCGGCAACGGCGACGGCCAGACCACCAAGGTGGCCAACCAGATCATCGTCGCGCTCAACATCGAAGCGGTCGGCGAGGCGCTGCTGTTCGCCTCGCGCATGGGTGCCGATCCGGCCAAGGTGCGCCAGGCGCTGATGGGCGGTTTCGCCGCTTCGCGCATCCTCGAGGTGCACGGCGAGCGCATGATCAAGCGCACGTTCGAGCCGGGTTTCCGCATCGAGCTGCACCAGAAGGACCTGAACCTGGCGCTGAGCAGCGCGAAGGCGATGGGACTGTCGCTGCCGAATACCGCCACGGCGCAGGAATTGTTCAACAGCTGCGCGGCGCACGGCGGCAAGGCGTGGGATCATTCGGCATTAGTGCGCGCGCTCGAACTGATGGCGAACTTCGAAATCGGCGCGCCCGTCCCCGAATAAATTCTGGAGGTAGGCATGAGCGATCCACGTAAGCTGTTGCGGCAGATGTTCGATGCCGCTGTCGAGGCGGCGCAGTCGTCGCACTGCCTGCCGCCGCACCTGCCGGCGCCCCCAACCGGGCGCACCCTGGTGATTGGCGCCGGCAAGGCCTCGGCCGAGATGGCGCGCGTGCTCGAGCAGCACTGGCCGGGCGAGTTGTCCGGGCTGGTGGTGACGCGCTACGGCTACGCGGTGCCGTGCGAGCGCATCGAGATCGTCGAGGCGGCCCACCCGGTGCCGGACCAGGCCGGGCTGGCGGCGGCGCGCCGCATCCTCGCCATGGTGGCAGGCCTGACTGCCGACGACCTGGTGATCTGCCTGATTTCCGGCGGCGGCTCGTCGCTGCTGGTGCTGCCGGACGACGCGCTCGACCTGGCGGTCAAGCAGGACATCAACAAGGCGCTGCTGACCAGCGGCGCGACGATCAGCGAAATGAACTGCGTGCGGCGCCACCTGTCGGCGATCAAGGGCGGGCGGCTGGCGGCGGCCTGCCATCCGGCGCGGGTGGTGACATTGCTGATCTCCGACGTGCCGGGCGACGATCCGGCCGACATCGCCAGCGGCCCGACCACGGCCGACCGCACCACCTGCGCCGATGCGCTGGCGATCCTGGCGCGCTACGCCATCGCGGTGCCCGAGCAGGTGCGTGCGCTGCTCGAGAGCGGGCGCGGCGAATCGGTCAAACCGGGCGACGCGCGGCTGGCCAACAGCGAAACGCGCATGATCGCCACGCCGCAGATGGCGCTCGAGGCGGCGGCGGCGGTGGCGCGCGCGGCCGGCGTGCCGGCGTATATTCTGGGCGACAGCATCGAAGGCGAAGCGCGCGAGGTCGGCATCGTCATGGCCGGCATCGCGCTGCAGGTGACGCGGCGTGGGCAGCCGTTCGCGCCGCCGTGCATCCTGCTGTCGGGCGGCGAGACCACCGTCACCGTGCGCGGCGGCGGGCGCGGCGGGCGCAACGTCGAATTCCTGCTCTCGCTCGGGGTGGCGCTGAACGGCCAGGCCGGCATCCACGCGATGGCGTGCGACACCGACGGCGTCGACGGCCAGGAAGACATCGCCGGTGCCTACCTGGCGCCCGACACGCTGGCGCGCGCCTGGGCGCACGGCATCAAGCCGCGCGACAGCCTGGCCAACAACGACGGCCACGGCTTCTTCCAGGTGCTGGGCGACTCCGTCATCTGCGGGCCGACGCTCACCAACGTCAACGACTTCCGCGCCATATTCATCACCGCCTGAGCCGGTCCAACTGCCCAGCCCGTGTACGAATGCCGGCACTGACCCCCGGGGTCAGTGCCGGCATTCGTACACGGGCCCATCCCTAGCGAAGCGAGATTGAGATGAAACCTGCGATTCTGGTGTTTGGCGCGAGTCCGTCACAGCCGGTCATGGACCAGCTTGAAGCGCACTTTCGCTGCCATCACTTGTGGCGCGTCGCGCCGGCCGCGCAGGATGCGTTCATCGTCGGCGTGGCCGACCAGGTGCGCGCGGTGGCCACTACCGGCACGATCGGTATCAGCGCCGCGCGCGTGGCGATGCTGCCGGCGCTCGAGCTGGTCGCCGTCAATGGCATCGGCGTCGATGCGGTGGCGTTCGAGGCGACCAGGCCGCGCGGCATCCGCGTCACCAACACGCCCGGCGTGCTGACCGACGATGTGGCCGACCTGGCAGTGACGCTGCTGCTGGCGGCGGCGCGCCGCCTGCCGGCGCTGGACCGCTACGTGCGCGCCGGCGACTGGCAGGCCAAGGCGCCGATCGCGCCGTCGCGCGCGCTGCGCGGCAAGGTGGCCGGCATCTTCGGCTTTGGCCGCATCGGCCAGGCCGTCGCGCTCCGGCTGGCCGCGTTCGGCATGCGGCTGCGCTATTACCAGCCGAACGCGGTGGCCGGCACCGCGGTGGCGCGCAGCGCGTCGCTGCTGGCATTGGCCGAGCAAAGCGATTACCTGGTGGTGTGCGCGCCGGGCGGCACCGCTACCCGCCATGTCGTCGATGCCGCGGTGATGGCGGCGCTCGGCCCGGCCGGCACGCTGGTCAATATCGCACGCGGCTCGCTGGTCGACGAGCCGGCGCTGATCGCCGCCTTGCAGGGCGGCCAGCTGGGCGCGGCCGCGCTCGACGTCTTCGCCGATGAGCCGAACGTGCCGCCGGCACTGCGCGCGCTCGACAACGTGGTGCTGACGCCGCACGTCGGCAGCCTGACCGTGGAAACGCGCCACGCGATGGGCCAGCTGGTGGTCGATAACCTGCTCGCGCACTTCGCCGGTGCGCCGCTGATCACGCCGGTCGCCTGACCTTGGCCCGGCGCGCCAGGCGGCCGGCGATCCTGCATCAGGCGCCTTGGCCACGCGGCGCGCTGCGGTCGTCCGGCCGGCGATGTCTTACCGGCCGGGCCCTTCGATCAGCTCCTGCGCGCGGCGCAGCCGCTCGCGGCTGTTGCTCAGGTGCGTGCGGATGGCGGCGCGCGCCGACTCGGGATCCTTGCGGGCGATGGCGTTGAAGATGTCTTCGTGCTCGTTGATCACGCGCTCCATGTATACCGCCGGTTCGTCCTGCGCCAGCTTGGCCGAGTTCAGGCGCGAGCGCGGGATGATGTTGGTGCCGAGGTGGCTGAGGATGTCGTGGAAGTAGCGGTTGCCGCATGCCTGCGCGATCAGCAGGTGGAACTGCATGTCGGACGGTACCGTGTCGCCGCCGGCGCGAACGCTGGCCTGGAAGGCGTCGAGCGCGTCGCGCAGTTCGCGCAATTGCTCGTCGGTGCGGCGGCTGGCCGCCAGGCCGGCAGCTTCGGTCTCGAGGCTGATGCGCAGCTCGAGAATGGCGAGCACGTCGCGCATGGTGATGACCGTGTTCGGGTCGATGCCGAGCGTATGCGGCGGCTGCGGCGCCAGCACGAAGGTGCCGATGCCGTGCCGCGTCTCGACCAGCGCGGCCGCCTGCATGTGCGAGATCGCCTCGCGCACGACGGTGCGGCTGACGCCCAGGATGCGCATGATCTCGGACTCGGTGGGCAGCTTGTCGCCCGGCTCCAGCGCACCGTCGCCGATCTTCTCGGAAATGTAGGCCACGACGCCTTGCGCCAGGTTGCGGTGCTTTTTCGGGGGTGCCGACGGCACGGGACTAGGATTCATGAGCAGGGACCAGATGAATGATTTTTCGAGATAATGGCGGTTGTGGTGATTGCTATTCCAGATTGCGTTCATTATACTACGCCCGGTTGTCGGATGACTGATAACGACCGGCAAAATCCGACCAGACAACAGCGCTGCGGCGCCGCCGCCGATCCACAAAGGTTCCAAGGTCTCATATGCACGATACGCAAGGCAGGCTGACGCACGAATTGACCATGACGGTGCTGATGACGCCGGACATGGCCAATTTTTCCGGCAACGTCCACGGCGGCACCATCCTCAAATACCTCGACAGCGTCGCTTACGCCTGTGCCAGCCGTTACTCGGGCAGCTACGTGGTCACGCTGTCGGTCGACCAGGTGATGTTCCTGCAGCCGATCCATGTGGGCGAACTGGTCACCTTCCTCGCCTCGGTCAATTACACCGGCACCAGTTCGATGGAAGTGGGGATCCGGGTGGTGACGGAAAACATCCAGCAGCGCCTGGTGCGCCATGCCAACAGCTGCTATTTCACGATGGTGGCCGTCGATGCCGACCGCAAGCCGGTGGCGGTGCCGCCGCTCGAGCTGCTGACGGACGAGCAGCGGGTCCGTTTCGCCCGCGCCGCCGAGCGCAAGCTGTCGCGCCAGGCACTGCACGGCGCACGCCGCCAGCCGCCGGCCGCTTAGCGCCGCCGCTCAGGACGCGCCGCGCGCCCGGTAGCGCGCGCGGATCTTGCGCGCCACCAGCACCAGCAGAAAATCGACCACCCGGGCGCGCGCGCGCAATTCGGCGTACAGCGCGGCGTACACCGCGGCGATTTCGTCGGCCGGGCGCTGCAGGTCGCGCGCGATCGCCTCGATCTCGCGCAGCAGCCGCCGCCGTTCGCCGGCTTCGCGCTGGGCGGACGCGCCGCGCTGCGTATCGGCAGTTGTGCTCATCGCCGTCGTCTCCACGCTAGCGCGGCATGCCGATGCGGGCAAATCGATGCCATCGTTTGAGGATGGCCTGGTCGTCGTTGGCGATGCGCGCCACCAGGTAGCCTCGGGCGAAGCCGACGCTGGCGTCGAGCTGCGGCTCGCCCGGCGCCAGTTCGGCCAGCAGGCGCTCGGCCACCGCCGCATCGTTCAGGTAGCCCAGTTCGTCCTGCAGGCCGGTGAGCGCCTTGACGTAGCGCCGCACGGTTTTGCGCGCAAACAGCGAGGCGAAGAACTCGGCGGCGTAGCGGGTCTTCTTGGCGGCGATGCGGACCCGGTGGCGCGCCGCCGGGGTGGCCTCGCTCAGCCCGGCCGCACGCGCACGCAGCCGGCGCTGGTCGCGTTGCAAGGTGCGCCGGGCGAAGCGGGCGACCGGCGCCGCCAGGCGCCGCTTGCCGCCCGGCTGCGCGCGCCAGCCCATCGTCTGCAGCCAGCGCGCCATGTTCAGCATCAGCCGCGTGTAGCGCGCAGCGGACACTGCGGCGGCCGCGGCGACGTGGTGGTGCTGCGCGCGCTCGGCCGCAGCGGCGATGGCGGCGTCGAGCGGCGCCCGATCGGCCAGCTTGCCGGCGATGCCCGGCAAGGTCACCCCGGCCAGCACGTCCCAGTCGCGCGCGGCGCCCAGTTCCTGCGCCAGCCAATCGAGGTCCGTCTGCACGTCGGCCGGCAGCTGCAGCAAGGCCTTGAACATGCTCAGCGCCGAGCGCAGGCGGCGCATGCCGACCCGCATCTGGTGCAGGCTCTCGACGTCGTGGCGCACGGCGACGCCCTGGTCGTTGTCCTGCATGTGGCTCAGGCAGTTGAACGCGATCGCCTGGAATGCCTGCTCGGTGCTCATGCGGCGGGTCAAGGTGAGCGCGCTGGCCTTGACGGCGGCCGGCACCTGCGCGGCGAACAAGGCATAGCCGCCGTCCGCCTTGCCGCGCCTGCCGATGTGCAGCGGCAGGTCCTGCTGC
Organism: Pseudomonadota bacterium; assembly: GCA_030272785.1. Taxonomy (GTDB): domain Bacteria; phylum Pseudomonadota; class Gammaproteobacteria; order Burkholderiales; family Burkholderiaceae_D; genus JAFCUW01. Next base: position 1,654 of record JARXKM010000006.1, on the reverse strand, counting down.
AAGGCCAGCGCCAGGTCGAACAGCTGGCCCGGGTCGCGCGATGTGAGTGCGAGTTCGAGCTCGCTGATGGCGGTCTTTTTGCCGCCGCTCTCGAGCCGGCGCTGGTCGAGCGCGCAGGCGATGTGTTCGCCGTCGCGCGGCCTGACCTCCCATTCGGTGCGCTTGACCTTGCTGGTGAAGATCGGCGCCAGACCCTTGCCCATCGCCGCCGCTGCCAGCACTTCGCGGCGGGTCTTTTTGTCGTCGACGACCTCGTGCAGGCGCGTCAGCTCGGGCGCCGGCCCGGCCACCGGCGACTCCCATTCGAGGCGGCTGTGCAAGCCGCTGCGCACGTCGTCGCCGCTCTTGATGTTCTGGACCCAGCGACCGTCGACGCGGCGCACGCGCAGGCCGACGTGGCGCGCGTGCAGGCGCAGGTCGGGAGTGTCGAAATAAGTGTCGGACAAGGTGTGCTCGTGCGGCCGCGCGGCCTGGCCGTTGAGCAGCGGATGGCGCAGCAGCGCGTCCTTGAACTTCGCGTCGATGAGCAGCTTGAGTTCGACTTCCATGGCGGTCGGCCTCCGACAGGGGCGAAAGTTGTTAGACACCCAATTCGCACGAAAGTGCGGACGATGCGACGCCGTCATATGGGTGTCATATTAGCACCGTAGACTTTCCAGCAGTCACAACCAACCCAAGAAGAATCAATAATGAAAATCACACGGATGTTCAATTCGATGGTCGTCGGCGTATCGGCCATGGTGGCACTGTCGTCGGCGTCGATGGCGGCCGACATGACGGGGGCGGGCGCGACGTTTCCGTACCCAATCTACGCCAAGTGGGCCGAGTCGTACAAGGCAGCCACCGGCAACGGCCTGAACTACCAATCGGTAGGCTCCGGCGCCGGCATCAAGCAGATCAAGGCCAAGACGGTCGACTTCGGCGCCTCGGACATGCCGCTCAAGGCAGAGGAACTGGACGCCGAAGGGCTGATGCAGTTCCCGGCCATCATGGGCGGCGTCGTCACGGTGGTCAACGTCGACGGCATCGCGCCGGGCCAGCTGAAGCTGACCGGGCCGGTCACCGCCGACATCTACCTGGGCAAGATCACGCGCTGGAACGCGGCCGAGATCGCCGCCCTGAACCCGGGCATGAAGCTGCCCGACACCGAGATCACCGTGGTGCACCGCGCCGACGGCTCCGGCACCTCGTTCCTGTTCACCGACTACCTGTCGAAGGTCAATCCCGACTTCAAGTCGAAGATCGGCTCCGGCACCGCGGTCAAGTGGGTGGTCGGCGTGGGTGGCAAGGGCAACGAAGGCGTCGCCGCCAACGTGCAGCGCATCAAGGGCGCGATCGGCTACGTCGAGTGGGCGTTCGCCAAGAAGAACAAGCTGTCGCACACCCAGCTGAAAAACAAGGACGGCCATTTCATGCAGCCGGACGACGACAACTTCAAGGCCGCCGCCGCCGGCGCCGAGTGGACCAAGACGCCCGGTTTCGGCGTCGTGCTGACCGACCAGCCCGGCAAGTCGAGCTGGCCGATCACCGGCGTGTCGTACATCCTGATGCACAAGGTGCAGGCCGACGGCGCCAAGGGCCGCGAAGTGCTGAAGTTCTTCGACTGGTCGTACAAAAACGGCGCCGCCGCCGCCGCCGAACTGGACTACGTGCC
>JARXKM010000134.1 GCA_030272785.1 Pseudomonadota bacterium | reverse complement strand
TGCTGGACGTTCACCAGCGCCTGCTGGTGGCGCCGCTTGCCGTTCACCAGCACCAGCAGTTGGTCCGGCCCGAGGCCGCGCAGGGTGGCCGGACGGATGATGTCGGTGCCGTCGCTGATGAAGGTGGACGAAAAGTTGAACGACGGGTCGAGCGTCTGCAGCAGCTTGCCCAGTTCGAGCGGGCCGGCGCCCTGCATGTCCTTCATGCTGATCAGGCCGACCGGCACGGCGGTGTCGAGCGCGGTCTTGGCGCTCGAGCGCGAGCCGAGTACCACCACCGATTGCGCCGCCTCGTCGGCCGGCTTGGCCGCCGCGCTGTCGGACGCCTGCTGGGCGCTGGCATGGTTCAGGGCCGCGAGCAGCGCGGAGGCGAGCAAGGTGCGGTTCAGGTTTTTCCTGCCTGTGTGGTTCTTCATCGATGGTCTCTTTCTTGTCGTTTTTTGGGATCGGCGATGCGCCCCGTGACGGGCGCCCGCCGGCCCGCGCCCGTCATGGGGCGCGGATTGCGTGGATGATCGTATAGGAGGAAAGTGGTATGGACAACTTGGGCGGGGAGGGTGTTGTATTTTTATGCATATACGCCAATATTGCCCGCCAAGGCGGCAAAACGCGGTAGTGTTTACGCCCCCCCCGCGCCGGGCCGGGCATAACGTGTGTCGAGGCGCAGGAGCTCGCTGATGCCGCCGAACGCGGACAGTTAGCCGCGCTGGTCGATCGGCAGCGCGGTCCGGCCAAGCAATCACTGGAATCGTTTTAACCGCGCCCGCCGGCATCAAAGTATTTCCTATCCGCAAGTAAAATGCAGTATCCTCACGACAATGTTGTTTCGTTCTTAATTAATTGGAGTGGCGATGGACCTGGTATACAAGAATGAAAAAACGCTGTTCGGCATCATGCTGGGGCTGTCGGTGTTGTTGTGGATCGCCCTGCTGCTCGGCACGGCCGGCCTGGCGCTGGTGTATGGCGTGCTGTTCTTCGTCGCCTACTGCTTCGCCCAGTCGGCGCTGATCGCCCACATCAAGGGCACCGCGGTGCAGATCACCGCGCAGCAGTTCCCCGACCTGCAGCGCCAGATCGATGCCTGCTGCGAAAAACTCGGCCAGGCCGAGCGGCCCGACGCCTACCTGATGCAGATGGGCGGCGCCTTCAACGCCTTCGCCACCCGCTTCTTCGGACGCGACTTCCTGGTGCTGTATTCGGACGTGGTCGACGCGCTGGCCGACAATCCGGACGCGCTCAATTTCTACATCGGCCACGAGATCGGCCACATCAAGCGGCGCCACCTGGCATGGTCCACCGTGCTGCTGCCGGCGTCGATCCTGCCGCTGATCGGCGCGGCCTATTCGCGGGCCCGCGAATACACCTGCGACCGGCATGGCCTGGCCGCTTGCGACAATCCGCTCAACGCCGAATTCGGCATTGCCGCGCTGGCGGCCGGCGGCAAGCGCTGGCGCACGATGAGCAAGACCGCATACATCGGCCAGACCGTGCATACCGACCGCTTCTGGATGTCGTTCCATGAACTGGTGGGCGACTATCCGTGGCTGGTCAAGCGCATGGGCGCGGTGCGCGCGCTGGGGCAGGGGCAGCAGCCGCAGCAGCCGCGCCGCCATCCGATGGCGGTGGTGCTGGCGCTGTTCGTGCCGCGCCTCGGCGCCGGCGGCGGCGGCGGCTTGCTCGTCACGTTGGCGACGGTCGGCATCCTGACGGCGGTGGCGATCCCCGCCTACCAACAGTATGTGCAGAAGGCGCGCGTCGCCGCCGCCTATTACGAGGGCCAGCAAGCGGCCAGCGCGGTCGCGCAGTACTACGTGCGCAACGACAAGGTGCCGGCGACCCTGGAAGCGGTCGGCGTGGCGGCGCAGCCGGCCGGCAGCAAGGAGATCGAGCTGATCCAGCTGAATCCGGAAAATGCGCAGATCAGGGTGCTGACCCGCATCACCTCGGTGCACGGGCAGGGCGTGTTGACCCTGATGCCGTCGCTGGGCGCGGACAAGCGCATCGTCTGGCACTGCCGCGCCGAATACCTCGATCCGCAGGTGCTGCCGGCGGAGTGCCGCTAATACGCTAGTGCGCTAGCGCTGCTGGTCGTGCATCCATTCCTTCAGGCCCGTGACCCAGCTCTTGGCCGGCAGGTTCATGGCGCGCTTGATGGCGCCGGCGCGTTCGAACAGCACGCTGAAGTCGATCTGCGGCGCGCGCTTGAAGGCGATCACCACGATGTTCGCGTCGTGCACCTCGGGCAGCCACACGACGGCGTCGAACACCTGTTCCATCGCCTGCAGGTTCTTGTCGTAATTGGCGAAGTCGCCGAACACGTTGGTGGTCATGATGCCGTCGTCGGTCAGGCAGTCGAAGCAGCCCTGGTAGAACTCGGGCGTGTCGAGCACCGGGCCGCGCGCCTGCTCGTCGTACAGGTCGACCTGCAGCACGTCGACCTGGTTGCGGTTGGCCGGGTCGAGCACGAAGTCGAGCGCATTCATCTCGCGCACGCGCAGGCGCGCGTCGTCGGGCGGCAGGTCGAACAGCGCGCGGCAGATGGCGATCACGTTCGGATTGAGTTCGACCGCGGTGACACGCGCGGCGGGCAGGCGGCGGTAGCAGAACTTGGTCAGCGCGGCGCTGCCGAGGCCGAGCTGGACGACGTGGCGCGGCTGCTCGCAAAACAGCAGCCACATCATCATCATCTGGATGTATTCGAGTTCGATCGCGTCCGGTTTGCCGATCCGCATGGCGCCCTGGACCCACGAGGTGCCCAGATGCAGAAAGCGTACGCCGCGAAACTCAGTGACGGTGGCGGGAGGGTGGCCGGGCTGCTCGAAGCGGCCGTCGGCGACGGGGTCGTTGCGGTTGGAGGACATAGGCGGGAAAGCGGCGAAGAAAGCCGATCTTACCAGACCGGCCTGCGGCGCCGCACCGGCAGGTCACATGAAAAAACCCCTTGAGACATTGCTCTCAAGGGGTTGGGTCATACGGATCGTGCATCGATCCTGCCAGCTTACTTATTTTTCATACGCACCGATGTCAAACGCCAGGCCACGCGGACGCAGAACGCCGTCTTTGTCGGTGTTGAACAACGTCATCGCGGTAGCCTTGTCGATCATCGGGCTGCCGGCAGCCAGGTGGAAATCGCTGGCCGCCGCGTTGACGAACATCGGGTTGGCCTTGACCGCATGACGCTCATTGGTCGTCGTGACGGCAAACTGGGCCGCGCTCACGTTCGCGCCCTTCCAGTTGATGTCGCTGGCGTTGCCCGAGAAACCGTTATAGTCGCTCGTGAAATATGGCGCGTAAGCGGAAGCGACGCGGATACCGGCGGACGTGCTGTTAACGATGAGGTTGTTCTTGACGACGTAAGGACCCGTGGTGGAGGTACCGTAGCTGAAGTCAATCCCGTAATCCATGCCGTAGATGGTGTTGTTGTAGATTTGCGTACCCTTGGCATCACCGATGATCATGCCCCAGTGCTGTCGTGCAGTCGGCGAGCAATAATTGGTTCTGCTCGCCGAGCATTTCAGCGTGCCGCCGATCATCACGTTGTTGTAGATCTTGATACCGTTCGATGCCGGCGAATGGTAGGCCTGAATCGCCGAGCCCGCGCCGCGGATGAAGAGATTGTTCCGGATCGTGACGTTGGTGGTGCCGGTGGCCAGGTAAATGTGGTGATCCTGGGCGGTATGGCTACCGTTGTCGATGAACGTGCTGTTTTGAATGATGATGTCATCGACCGGGCCCAGGCCGTTATGCAGATCGATGGTGCCGTTGCCGTACTGGTCGGCGTAGCGCTGCGCCGTGATACCGTCGACGACGACGTGCGAGTTGCCCGAGAAGATAATGAAGTCGCCCGAGGTGCCGGTGTCGCCCCACTCGCCGTCAAAGACTGGCTTTTCGCCTGGATAGTTTTTGAACGTCACAGGTGCGGTCGCCGTGCCGGAAGAATGCCAGATATTGCCCGCTTGCTTGTAGTAGGTGCCGCCACGCGCGCACAGTGTTTTGCCGGCAGATAATTTAGCACTGGCGTAGTTGACCGTCTTCCACGGCGAAGCCAGCGTGCCTGCGCCGCTGTCCGAGCCGGTTGGCGCGATGTAGTAGTTGCAGATCGCCGTTGCGTCTGGCGTGACGGCGAGTGCCTGGGTTGGAGTATTGCCTGCGAGATCGAGGTTGTCGGAGGTGGCGGTCGGGGCGCCGACGGCAGCCGAGGTGGCCAGCAGGCGCGTGTCATCAGCTGGCGCATCGGATGCCGGGGCGGCGCTCGCCTGGTCCGTCACGGCCGTGCTGCTGTCGGTCGCGACGACCGTTGCGGCAGCCTTGTTGGTATCGCTGTGGAATGCGGTCGCCGCGGTCTGGGTTGGCTGGGCGTTGCCGGTGTCTGTCGTGCCGCCACCGCATGCGGATAACAACACTGCGGCGCTGCAGCACAGCAAGGCGTGAACACGGCGATCCGAAGCGAAATTGAAGTACTTGGTCATCTGGAGTTTCCTAACGTCATGAAGTGGATGTGTGAGTTGGAGCGTTAGAAAGTTCCAGAGTTCAATGTTTTGATGGAAAAATTTCTCTGCCGTATCAAATGCGCAAAGACAATTTCCCGTTGGTAATTCTTTTGTTTATTCACTTTTGAATGGGTCGGCGTGGCGGATGCGGCAACGAATCGGCGCGATCGGCACGCCGTGGCGTGCGCGCCGCGCGACGTGTTCGGGGCGTGGAGGTGGGTCCGCGCAGAGCGCGGCGAGGATGGATGCCGAGGATGGATGCCGCTAGCTGCCGCTAGCTGCCGCTAGCTGCCGCTGGCTGCCGAAGGCTGCCGCTGGCTGCCGAAGGCTGCCGAGGGCTGTCAACGCGGCCGGCGGCGCCGCCGGCGCGATCAGGGCGCCGGCAGGATCAGGGTGACGGCCAGGCCGCCGCCGTCGCGGTTGGCCAGCAGGATGCGCCCGCCGTGCGCCTCGGCGATTTCGCGCGCCAGCGCCAGCCCGAGGCCGGTGCCGCTGCGCTTGGTGGAGTAGAACGGCACCAGCGCGTTCATCAGCACCGCCTCGTTCATGCCCTGGCCGCGGTCGAGCACCTCGATGCGCAGCATGCCGGCCATGCGCTGGATCTGCAGTTCGACCTGCTGCGGCGGCGAACCCGATTCGTGCGCGTTCTTGAGCAAATTGAGCAGCGCCTGTTCGATCTGCGCCGTGTCGATCGAGGCCGGTGCCGTCGGTGCCGCGCCGATCAGCCGGAACGCCACCTGCGACGCCAGCTGCGCCAGGAAGCCGTCCCAGTTGCACGCTTCCAGGCGCGGCGTCGGCAGCTTGGCAAAACGGGCATAGCCGAGGATGAAGGTCTCGAGGTGGCGGGTGCGCTCCTCGATCGTCTCGAGGATCTGCGGCAGCCGCTCGGTCTGGCCGCGCCGCACCAGCTCCGCGCCCGAATGCGCGAGAGAGGTCAGCGGCGCCAGCGAATTGTTCAGTTCATGGCTGATCACCCGGATCACCTTCTTCCAGGTCTGCACCTCCTGGCGCCGCAGTTCCACCGTCAGCTGGCGCAGCAGCAGCAGTTCGTGGCGCCGCCCGTTCAGGCTGAAATGGCGGCGCGCCAGGTGGTAGACCTCCTCGTCCTCGCCGTCGCCGCTGGTAAACAGGCCGTCGCCGCCGCGCGCCAGCGCCTCGCGCAGCGCGGCGCTGGACTGCTCGAGGATGTCGGCCAGCTGGTGGCCTTCGAGCTTGCGGCCGCAGTTGAGCAACTGGCGCGCGGCCAGGTTGCCATACACGATGGTGCGCGCGCCGGCGGCGGCGTCGGCCACCAGCAGCATCGCCACCGGCGTGTTCTGCACCATCGTGTCGAGCAGCAGTTCGCGCTGCATCAGGTCGAGCCGCTGTTCGCGCAGCACGTCGCCGAGCGCGTTGTGGGCGGCCACCAGGTCGGCCAGCTCGTCGTTCTGCGGCCAGTGCAGGCCGAACGAAAAGTCGCCGTCGCGGTAGCTGATGACGGTGCCTTCGAGCGCGCGGAACAGCGACAGGATCGGCTGGATCTGGGCGCGGATGGTGATGATCGAGATCGGCACCACGCACGCCAGGCAGAGCGCGAACACGATTGCGGGCTGGCCCGGCAGCAGATGGTCGAGCAGCAGCGTGATCAGGATGCCGATCGCCAGCAAGGTGCCCACCAGCGCCGACCAGCGCGTCACCAGCGAGAGGCGCATGCCTATTCGGGAGGCGCTGCGAGCGGCGCTCATCCGGGCCGGGCGATGCCGAGCCGCTCCATGCGCCGGTACAGCGCCTGGCGCGACAGCCCCAGTTCGGCGGCCGCCTGCGCCACCACGCCGCCGGCGCGCAGCAGCGCCTGGGCGATGGCGTCGCGGTCAGGCTCGATGTCGGCGGTCGGCGCGGCGCAGGCCGGCAGGCCCAGGTCGGCGGCCTGGATCACCGCGCCGGCGGCCAGCAGGCAGGCGCGCGCCATGACGTTCTTCAGTTCGCGCACATTGCCCGGCCAGCCGTGCGCCAGCAGCGCCGCCTCGGCGCCGGCGTGCAGGCTCTTGCCCTTGGCGAGGAAGCTGGCCGCCAGCGGCAGGATGTCGCCGGTGCGCGCGGCCAGCGGCGCCAGCCGCAGCTCGATCAGGTTGAGGCGGTAGAACAGGTCTTCGCGGAAGGTGCCGGCGCGAATCATCGCGGCCAGGTCGGCGTTGGTGGCGCTGATGACGCGCACCTTGACCTGGCGCTCGCGGTTCGAGCCGAGCCGCTCGAAGCGGCCGGTCTCGAGCACCCGCAGCAGTTTCATCTGGCCGGCCAGCGGCAGGTTGCCGATCTCGTCGAGGAACAGCGTGCCGCCGTCGGCCGCCTCGAACTTGCCTTCGCGCGCGCGCGAGGCGCCGGTGTAGGCGCCGGCCTCGGCGCCGAACAGTTCGGCCTCGATCAGTTCGGCCGGCAGGGCGCCGCAATTGAGCACCACGAAGGGGCCGTCGCGGACCGCCGAATTGGCCTGGATGATGTCGGCGATGCGCTCCTTGCCGGTGCCGTTCGGGCCGCTGATGAGCACCGGCACGTCGGCCCGCGCGACCTGGCAGGCCAGGTGCAGCACGCGCTCGGTGGAGGCGTCCTGCCACACCATGCCGCGCAGGTCGAAGCCGTCTTCGAGCTCGCGCCGCTGGCGCCGTTCGCGCTGCACGCGCTGGGCCAGCGCGCGGTTGGCCTGGCCCAGTTCGATCAGGTTGCTGACGGTGGCGATCAGGCGGTTGTCGTTCCACGGCTTGGACAAGTAATCGGCGGCGCCCGACTTGACCAGCTCGACCGCGGCGTCGAGGTGGGTCCAGGCGGTCAGCAGGATCACCGGCAGGTCGGGGTGGCGCTTGCGCAGCGCGCGAAACAGGGCGATGCCTTCTTCGCCCGAGGTGGTGTCGGCGGAAAAATTCATGTCCTGGATGACCAGGTCGACGCTGGTGCGTTCAAGCACGGCCAGGCCTTCTTCGGGCGACGCGGCGCGCAGCGCGTCGATGTCGTGCAGCGAAAACAGCACGTCGAGCGCGATGGCCACCGCGGCGTTGTCGTCAATGATCAGGACTGTAGGCATGGCAATAGCATAGCATCAGCACAGCATCGCGCGGCCGCTTCAGGTACTGCGGGTGGCGGTGGCGGGCGAAATCGTCGCCGCGCGCCAGGCCGGCCCGTACACCGAGCAGATGCCGAGCGCCCAGAACACGCCGGCGCCGGTCAACAGATAGTTCAGCGGCAGCTTGGCCATTTCGAGCTGCGACACCAGCAGCTGGTTCAGGCCGATCGCCAACAGCACGCCGGCGAACACGCCAACGCTGGTGATCATGAAGTTTTCGGTGATGAAGTAGCGCAGGATGTCGACGCGCCGCGCGCCCAGCGCACGCCGCACGCCGATCTGCTTGCGGCGCTGGGTCACCCACAAGCTGGCCATGCCGACGATGCCGCTGGCAGTGATCAGCAGCAGCAGCGCGCTGACGGTGATCAGCATCCACGACAGCGCGTTGTCGGCGCGATAGCGCTCGATGCGGTCGTTGGCGACCGTCTTCACGCGCACGATCATCGGATCGGCGGCGTTGCGCAGCAGCGCCGCTTCGGCCTCCTTCATGACGCGTTCGAGCTGGCCGGCCTCGACCCGCATCACATAAGTGGTGCCGAAACCGTTCGTCAGGCGCATCGGCACGATGGTCGAGTAGTCGCCGCGCTCGGCCACTTCGGCGCCCTGGCTTTGCAGATGTTCGACCACGCCCACCACCGGGCCGCCCTGGGCGTCTTCGCCGGTGCCGAAGAACAGCGTCTTGCCGACGTAGCTGCTGGCCTCGGGCCACACTTTTTTGCCCAGCGCGCGCGTGATGATGATCGCGCGTGGCGCGGACGCCTCGTCGCTGTCCTTGTCGTTGTCGATCTCGATCGCTTCATCGGGGCGGAAGTCGCGCCCTTCGACCAGCTGCAGTCCCATCGTCTTGACGAGCGAATCGGGGGTGAAATAGTAGGACGCGCCGGCGCTCTGATTAAGCTGCTTGCGGCTGGCCGCAACGCTGTTGGTGCTGCCGCTGCGGGTCATCGGCATCTGGTTGGTGAAGGCCAGCGAGGTGACGCCGGCGACGGCGCGCAGGGTGGCCGCTTCCGCTTTCTGCTGCGCCAGCTGCTCGTTATGGTCGCCGCTGCGCAGGTGACGCAGCTGCACGTACATCAGCGCGCTTTCGTCGCGCATGCCGCTCGGGCGCGCCGCCACCGCCTGGCGCAGGTTGACGATGTGCAGGGCGTTGGCCAGGATGCCCAGGCTGATCGCCACCTGCAGCGCCACCAGGACGGCGCCGGTCTTGCTGCGCAACAGCGCCGACAGGATAGGACGGATTTCCATGGTGTCTCCCTATTGCGATTTAAGTTGGATGGCCGGCGTGACCTGGCAGGCGCGCCAGGTCGGCACCAGGCCGGCCAGCAGCGCCGACAGCAGTGCCAGCACGAACGTCAGGGCGAGCATCGGCAGGTCCATGTGCGCCACCACCTGCATCTGCTTGGACTGCATCGAGATCAGCGCCAGCGCGCCGAACGCGAGCAGCACGCCGAGGCTGCCGCCGATCAGGCCGACCACCGCCGTCTCGGTGAGGAACTGCTGGAAGATCTCGTTGCGCGACGCCCCCAGCGCGCGGCGGATGCCCACTTCGGCGGCGCGCACCGAGAATTTTGCCAGCATCAGGCCGACCGTATTGACCAGGCAAAGCAGCAGGAAGCCGAACGCCAGCCAGGCCGACAGCTTGCTGTCGTTGCCGACCACTTTCTGGTATTCGAGCCACTGCATGACGTCGAACAGCTGGTTCGGCGCGTGGCGCTTGATGCGCCCCAGCTTGCGCTGGTCGTCGGCATAGTTGTCGAGATAGCTTTGCAGGTCCGCGCGATCGGCGCCGCTGCTGGTTTCGAAGAAAAACTGGATCCAGGTGCACTCCGAGTTGAGCAGCCCCTGCCAGCCGGGATCGCGCCGTCCGCTGCAGCTCATGCTGCCATTCTGGCCCGTCTCGTGGCGGATCGCGCTGGCGAACGGGATCATCACTTCATCCTCCTGGCCGAACGCACCCGGTCCGCCGACCAGCCGATAGAATTTCGGGCGCGGCTGATAGTTGTTCAATACGCCGACGATCTGGAACTCCTGGCGCATCATGCGGATGCGCTGGCCGACCGGGTTGACGGCGCCGAACAGCTTTTCGGCGATCGCGCGGCTGAGCACGACGACGTCGGCGCCGGCCTTGTCGTCGGCCTCGCTCCACGGCTGGCCGTACAGGAAGGGCACGTCGAACATGGCGAAGAAATCGCGGGTCGGCGCGATGCCCTGGGTGGAGATCACCGGCATGTCCTTGCGGGCCGGCTCGATCGGCGCGCCGATGCCGTAGGAGGCGGTGCGGCGCTCGCCGTGGCCGCCCTTGAGCAGGTTCATCGCGTCGATGTAGCTGAGCTGCTGGTTGCCGCTGTCGCGATTGTTCGGATCGGCCGGGTTGTAGCCTTCCAGCGGGCCGTTGTCGAGTAACGGCACGAACAGGCGTTCGCTCTTTTGCGGGATCGGATTGCTCGACATGACGTGCAGGATGGTCAGGGTCGACACGCTCGCCGCCACCCCGATCGCCAGCGTCAGCACCATCAGCGCGGTGAGCGCCGGATTGCGGCGCAGGCTGCGCACGCCAAGCAGGAAATAATAGCTGAACATGTCCGCTCCCTAGGCGCTGTGGACCGCGTTGGCGTCGAACAGGGTCGGCGCCTTGCGCACCAGGTCCGACACCTGGCCGTCGATGATGTGGACGTTGCGTTGCGCGCGCACCGCCAGTTCGGGATCGTGGGTGACCATCAGGATGGTGGTGCCCTGGGCGTTGATCTCCTCGAGCAGCTCCATCACGCCGCGCGCCATCTGGGTATCGAGGTTACCGGTCGGTTCGTCCGCCAGCAGCAGCTTGGGCGAGCCGGCCAGCGCGCGGGCGATCGCCACGCGCTGCTGCTGGCCGCCCGACAGCTCGGCCGGATAATGCTTCATGCGCGCGGCCAGGCCGACCTTGGCCAGCGCGTCCTCGATGCGCTCCTTGCGCTCGCGCGCGTTGAAGCCGCGGTAGCGCAGCGGCACGTCGACGTTATCGAACAGCGACAGGTCGGGGATCAGGTTGAAGCCCTGGAAGATGAAGCCGAGCTTCTCGTTGCGCAGGCGCGAGCGGGCATTGTCGTCCATGCCCTTGACGTTGACGCCGTCGAGGATGTACTCGCCGTCGGTGAATTCCTCGAGCAGGCCGGCGATGTTCAGGAAGCTGGTCTTGCCGGAGCCGGACGGGCCGGTGACGGTGACGAAGTCGCCCTGGTTGACCTCGATCTCGAAGCCGCGCAGCGCATGCGTCTCGATCATGTGGGTGCGATATACCTTCGACAGATTAGTCATGCGCAGCATGGGAGCTCCTTTGAGTGGTCGGGTTATTTGTTGATCGAGACGCGCGCCGCATTGGCAAACGCATCGGTGCCGGCGATGACGACCTGGTCGCCGGGCTTCACGCCGGCCAGGATCTCGACCGCGGAGACGCTGGTGGCGCCGAGCCGGATCGGGGTGCGCACCGCGATCCCGTCCTGCATCACGTAGGCGAAGCGGCCGCCTTCGCTCTCGACGAACGGGCCGCGCGGCAGCATCAGCACATTCGGCTTTTCCTCGATCAGCAGGCGCGCGGTGACGCGCTGGTTCTGCCGCAGGCCCTTCGGCTGGGCGCCGTCGAAACGCACGCGCGCCAGCACCTGGTTCTTGACCACTTCCGGCGACAGCGCCGACAGCCTGCCGGTGGCGCGCGTGTCGCCCAGCTGGATCTCGGCGCTCATGCCGAGGCCCATGTCGGCGACGTAGGTCTCCGGCACCTCCAGCTCGACCTCCAGTTTCGACAGGTCGACGAGGGTCATCAGCGCAGTATTGGCCGCCACCACGCTGCGGTTCTGCACCGACAGCGTGCCGACGAAGCCATCGACCGGCGCGCGCACTGTCAGTTCATCGACGCGGCGCTGGGCGTTGGCGAGCGAGAGGCGCTGGCGATCGAGTTCGTTGATCTTCGTCTTCAGGGCCAGCGCGACGTCGTCGCCTTCCAGCGCGGCCGCCTTGGTCGCATGGCTGGCGCGGATCTGCGCCGAACTCACGGCGTCCTTGGCCTTCTGGTAATCGATCTTGGCGATGATGCCGAGCTGGCCGACGCTCTCGTAGCGTTCGAGGGTGCGCTGAGCCGACAGACGGTCGATGTCGGCGGTATCGGCCTCGCGCTGGGCCAGCAGCTTCTGCTTCCTCGCCAGGATATGCTGGCGCGCGACCTCCGCCTCGAGCTGGGAATAGCTCGACTGCTCGCGCTTGAGCGCATCGGCCAGGTCCGGCGACTCGAGGATCGCCAGCACGTCGCCCTTCCTGACGGTATCGCCGGCATTGGTTTTAAGCGTGACGGTCGACTGCGCGGTGGCATACAGGGTCGGGCTGATGGCGGCGACGACGCGGCCGTTGACGGACGCATCGCGCACCAGGGTACCGCGGGTGACGGCGGCGATGCGCAGGCGCGCCGCGCTGACCGAGTGTTCGCTGGCGCGCCAGGCCGACAACAGCAGCGCGGCGCCGGCGACGGCGATGACGACGGCGCCGATCCACAGTGCGCGGCGCTTGAACGTGTGCGCCGGGGCAGCGGTGAGGACGGCGTCTTGGGAGGAAGTATCGCGGATCATGATCGTGGTGTTGGCGAGGATGCCAACATCCATGCAAGCTCTGTGCCAGTGGCTAAGTCATTGTATTCACAGCGCTTGGGCGATTGCGGGAGGCGTCCGCGTGTCCGGATGGACGCCGCGCGGACAGCGCGCTCTGCGCTGGCAGCGCTGGGGTCATGGCAGCGCTGGGGTCAGGTCTGACAATCGGACAAAATTCCGGGGTCAGGTCTGACTATCGGACAAATTCGTGGGGTCAGGTCTGACATTCGGACTTTTCAGGACGAAAGCGGTGCGCGAGATAGCTGGTTTTTGCACGGCGGAAAGGGCGCAAGCGAGCGAGACGGGAGGGACCGCCAGAAAATGTCCGAATGTCAGACCTGACCCCAGCAAAATGTCCGAATGTCAGACCTGACCCCAGCCAAATGTCCGAATGTCAGACCTGA
>JARXKM010000133.1 GCA_030272785.1 Pseudomonadota bacterium | reverse complement strand
CTAGCGACCAGTCCGTGTCTGAATGCCGGCACTGACCCCCGGGGTTATGCGCAGGCGGCCGGGTTGAGGATGTTGAGGAAGGCGCGCACCACCGGCGCATCATCCTGCGTCGTGTAGGCGATGTACAGGTTGGCCGACGGCGGCGCCGTCTTGATGGGCAGGAAGATGACGCCGGGCCAGCCGATCCGGCTGGTCGTCTCGGGCATCAGCGCCACGCCGAGGCCGGCGCCCACCATCGCCAGCAGGGTCTGCGGCTCGGACGCTTCCTGGAAGATGGTCGGCTGGAAGCCGGCGTCCACGCAGCACTGGATCAGGTAGCGCGGGAACGCCGACTTGTCCAGCGCCAGCGTGAGCATCGGCTGGTCGGCCAGTTCGATCAGCTCGATGTGCCCCTTGCCGGCCAGCGGATTGTGCTCGTTGACGGCGACGCACACGTTCTCGCGAAAGCACAGTTCCTGGCGCAGGTTGTCGTGCTTCAGTTCGTGCTCGTCGAGCCGCGGCTCGCGCCAGAAGCCGACGTCGATCTGCTTGGCGCGCAGCGCTTCGTACTGGACGTTCGGCCCCAGCTCGTGCAAGGTCCACGTCACGCGCGGGAACTTGGTCTGGAATTCTTCGAGCAGGCTGGGGATCGGCCCCCACATCGCCGAGCCGACGATGCCCACTCGCAGCCGCCCCACTTCGCCGCGGTCGATCTGGCGGATCGTGTCGATCGTCATGCGCATCTTCGCCAGCAGCTCGGACGCCTCGGCCATCAGCGCCTTGCCGGCCACCGTCAGCTCGAACGTGCGCGTGGTGCGCGCGAACAGCTTCACCCCCAGCTCGGCCTCGAGCTTCATGATCTGCTGGCTGAGCGGCGGCTGCGAAATGTGCAGCCGTTCGGCAGCCCGGCTGAAGCTCTTTTCTTCGGCCACCGCAAGGAAGTACTTGAGCTGTTTCAGGTCGATCGACATGGGCGCCTTTTCAGATCGGTTTCAGGCCGGGCAGCTCGTGCAGCGCCAGCGCCAGGCGCGCGCCAACCACCGCGTTGTGCTTGACGAGCGCGATATTGGTGACCAGGCTGCGCCCCGCGGTGAGCTGCTTGATCCGGTCGAGCAGGAACGGCGTCACCGCCTTGCCGCTCACGCCGCGCGCGTCGGCCTCGGCCAGCGCCTGCTCGGTGATGCGGTCGATCTCGCCCTTGTCCATCGCGTACGCGGCCGGCACCGGATTGCTCACCACCACGCCGCCGCGCAGCCCCAGCGCCCACTTGGTGCCGATGAAGGCGGCCTGCTCGTGCGCCTCGTCGAGCTGGAAGTCCGCCTGGTAGCCGCTCTCGCGCGTGAAGAAGGCCGGAAAGCCCGGCTGGCCGACGCTGATCACCGGCACGCCCTGCGTTTCGAGGTATTCAAGCGTGAGGCCGATGTCGAGGATCGACTTGACGCCGGCGCACACCACCGCCACGCTGGTCTGCGCCAGTTCCTGCAGGTCGGCCGAGATGTCGAAGCTGGTCGCCGCGCCGCGGTGCACGCCGCCGATGCCGCCGGTGACGAACACCGCGATCCCGGCCAGCTGCGCGCAGATCATGGTGGCGGCCACCGTGGTGGCGCCCAGGCGGCGCTGCGCGATCACGTACGGCAGGTCGCGCCGGCTCACCTTCATCGCCTCGGGCGACTCGCCCAGCAGCTCGAGCTGCGCGTCCGACAGGCCGATGCAGATCTTGCCGTCGATGATGGCGATGGTGGCCGGCACCGCGCCGGCGTCGCGGATCAACTGCTCCACTTCGCGCGCCATCGTCACATTCTGCGGGTACGGCATGCCGTGCGAAATGATGGTCGATTCGAGCGCGACCACCGGTTTGCCGGCCAGCCGCGCGGCCGCCACTTCGGGCGAAAACAAGAGAAACTGCTGCATGGTCATTCCTGGTAAAGGGCGTTGAACGGTTGCGGCGCGCCGGCATGGCCGCCGAATTCATGGATGTCGTCGAGGCTGTCGGCGCCCAGCCAGGGGCATACCGTTTCCTCGCATTCGAGCGTCATGGCCGACAGCTTCAGGCCGCGCCGGCAGGCCAGCTCGAGGTCGTCGCTGCCGTCGAACAGCGACCAGCACACCGCCGCGGCGAAGGCGTCGCCGGCGCCGGTGACGTCGACGATGTGCGCATCGATCGCCGCCAGGCGCCCGATCCCGCCGGCGCGCGTAAACAGCACGCCGTCGCCGCCGCGCGTGACGATCACGTCCTGCGCCCCTTGCGCCTGCAGCGTCGCGCAGGCGGCGGCGAAGTCGGCTTCGCTCTGCAGCGGCGTGCCGACCCGCGTCGCCAGTTCGCCTTGGTTGAGGATCAGCAGGCGCAGCCCGTGCAGGTCGGCCGGCAGGCGCGCCATCTTCGGCTGCGACACCGCCACCATCACCAGCGGCACCGCGTCGCGCCGGGCCTCGGCCAGCAGCATCGCCAGCGTCTCGCACGGCAGGTTCAGGTCGGCCACGCTCAGCGCTGGCAGTACCCGGCGCGCCTGGTGCGCCAGCAGGAACTCGGGAGTGATGGCGTCGTACAGCGCCATGTCGGCCAGCGCGAGCATCATCTCGCCATGGTCGTCGAGCACCGCCGTGTAGGTGCCGCTGCAGGCATTCGCGATGCGCAAGGTGGTGCCGGTGTCGATGCCGGCCGCCTCGGCGTGCGCCAGCAGCGCTTTCCCCGACGAGTCGTCGCCGATCGCCGTCGTCAGCGTCACCGGCGCGCCCAGGCGGGCCAGGTTTTCGGCGATGTTGCGCGCCACGCCGCCGAACGATTCGTCCTGCCGCGCCGGATTCGAGGTGCCCATCGTCAGCGTCGCCAGCGAACGCAGCTTGCGGTCCAGGTTGGCCGCGCCGATGCAGGCGACCGGCCGCCGGCCCGCCAGCACGTAGGCGCGTCCGAGCAGGCGCCGCTCGCGGATCAGCCCGGCGATGTAGCCGGCCACCGCCGAGCGCGACAGGCGCAGTTGCACCGCCAGGTCTTGCTGGGAGATGAAGGGGTTGGCGCGAATCAATTCGTACAGCTGATCTTTTTTGGGCAGTTCGCTCACGGGGTATCCACAATAAACAATTGTCTTTGATGGTAAACAGATGTCCCGTTGCTGTCAATCGCTGCCGCGCTTTCGCTCTGACCGCTGGGATGCGGCGGGGCCCGCGCTGGCCGCGGCATTTCCCATCATTTATAGCACGATTATATAAATAAGGAAGAAAAAGGGTATTTGCCATACATATCGAAGTTCATGCATAGTTATAATACTTGGCTGCCCCATGCGCCAGGATCCCGCCAACCGAATTCACGCCCTCTTTACCGAACAAGGAAAACCGCATGTCCAACAACACCCCTTTTGAAGCCGCCGACCTGATCCGCGCGCGCAAACCCGGTTTTGCGCCGCGCGTGGCACTCATCCTCGGTTCCGGCCTGGGCGTGTTGGCCGAGCAGATGACTGGCGCGGTGGCGATCGGCTTCGACGAGCTGCCCGGTTTCCCGATCAGCACCGTGCACGGCCACGCGGGCGAGCTGGTCTGCGGCACCCTGGCCGGCGTCGAGGTGGTCTGCATGAAGGGCCGCGGCCACTTCTACGAAGGCTACGGCATGGGCGTGATGACGTCGGCCGTGCGCACTCTCAAGCTGCTCGGCTGCGAGATGCTGTTCGTGACCAATGCCGCCGGCTCGCTGCGCCCTGAAGTCGACGCCGGCAGCCTGGTCGCGCTGACCGACCATATCAACTGGCTGCCTGGCACGCCGATGGTCGGCCCCAACGACGACCGCTTCGGCCCGCGCTTTTTCAGCATGGCCAACTGCTACGACAGCGACATCCGCGGCCTCGTCAAGCAGAGCGCCGCCGCCAACGGCATCACCCTGCACGAAGGCGTGTTCATCGCCTACGCCGGCCCGAACTTCGAAACCGCCGCCGAAATTCGCATGATGGCCAAGCTCGGCGCCGACGTCGTCGGCATGTCGGTGGTGCCGGAAGTGGTGTCGGCGCGCCACTGCGGCCTGAAGGTCACCGGCGTGTCCGTCATCACCAACCTGGCCGAGGGCATGTCGCCGTTTCCGCTGTCGCACGAGCAGACGCTCAAGTACGCCGCCATCGGCGCCAAGGACCTGGTCACCCTGATCCTGGCGTTCCTGGCCAGCGTGGCCGCCACGCCGCGCGCCGACGCCGCAGCCTGATTTTCACTGCTTTTACAATGTAATCTTACCGAGCCACGACCATGTCACGCGCATTCATCCTCCTGCTTGATTCCTTCGGCCTCGGCGCCGCTCCCGACGCCGACAAGTTCGGCGACGCCGGCGCCAACACCTTCGGCCACATCGCCAGTTGGGCGGCCGATGCCGGCTCCCCGCTGAACCTGCCGAACCTCGAGCGCCTCGGCCTGGCCGCCGCCGCCCACCAGGCCAGCGGCGCATGGGCGCCCGGCTTCGCGCTGCGCGACGGCTTCACCGGCGCGTACGGCGCCGCCGCCGAACGCTCCACCGGCAAGGACACCCAGAGCGGACACTGGGAAATCGCCGGCGTGCCCGTCACCTTCGACTGGGGCTACTTCCCGCGCGAGGTGCCGTCGATCCCGGCCGCGGTGACCGACCGGCTGCAGCAGCTGACCGGCGTGCCCGGCTTCCTCGGCAACTGCCACGCCTCCGGCACCGAAATCATCAACAAGTTCGGCGACGAGCATGTCGCCACCGGCAAGGTGATCATCTACACCTCGGGCGACTCGGTCATGCAGATCGCCGCCCACGAACAGCACTTCGGCCTCGAGCGCCTGTACGCGATGTGCGAAGCGGCCTTCGAACTGGTCAAGCCGTACAACATCGGCCGCATCATCGCGCGGCCCTTCCTCGGCGAGAACGGCAACTATCGCCGCACCAGCAACCGCCACGACTACGCCGTGCCGCCGCCAAGCGCCACGCTGCTCGATCACGTCAAGGACGCCGGCGGCGAAGTGGTCGGCCTCGGCAAGATCAGCGACATCTTCGCCACCCAGGGCATCTCGCGCGTCGTCAAGGGCGTCGACAACATGGCGCTGTTCGACGCGCTGCTCAAGGTCACCGACGAAGTGGGCGACGGCTCGCTCACGTTCGTCAATTTCGTCGACTTCGACCAGGCCTTCGGCCACCGCCGCGACATCGCCGGCTACGCCAACGCGCTGCACCAGCTCGATGAACGACTGCCCGAATTCATGGTCAAACTTAAACCGGGCGACCTGGTCGTGATCACCGCCGACCATGGCTGCGATCCGAGCTGGCCGGGCTCCGACCACACGCGCGAGCACATCCCGATGATCTTTTTCGGGCCCGGCATCGCGCCGCGCGCGCTGCCCATTTCCGACACCTTCGCCGACATCGGCGCCACGCTGGCCAAACACCTGGGCGTCACACCTCTCTCCAACGGAACCCCTCTGCTATGACCCAACCTACTGCATTCAAACGCAATGAGGCCAGCGGCCTCGATCTCGGCTGGGTCAACCAGATCAAAGTCAACCGCAACGCCGCCGACCGCCGCGCCGCCAGCCTGGCCAACCGCCGCACCGTCAAGAAGGAATACCAGGCCGCCTGGCTGGTCAAGGCGATCGAGTGCATCGACCTGACCACCCTCGGCGGCGACGACACCCCCGGCCGCGTCGAGCGCCTGTGCATGAAAGCGATGCGCCCGCTGCGCACCGACATCATGCAGGCGCTCGGCCTGACCACCTTGTCGACCGGCGCCGTCTGCGTCTACCACGAGATGATCGCCCCTGCCGCCAGCATCCTGCACGGCCGCCTGCCGATCGCCGCGGTGTCGACCGCCTTCCCGGCCGGCCTGTCGAGCATGGAAACGAAGGTGCGCGAGATCGAACTGTCGGTCGCCGCCGGCGCCACCGAGATCGACATCGTGATCACCCGCCAGCACGTCCTGAACGGCAACTGGCAGGCGCTGTACGACGAGATGCTCGCCTACCGCGCAGCCTGCGGCGACGCCCACGTCAAGGCCATCCTCGCCACCGGCGACCTGACCACCCTGGAGAACGTCGCGAAGGCCTCGTGGGTCTGCATGATGGCCGGCTCCGACTTCATCAAGACCTCGACCGGCAAGGAAGGCGTCAACGCCACCATCCCGGTCGCGCTGACGATGGTGCGCGCGATCCGCGAATACCATGAGCAGACCGGCTTCCAGGTCGGCTTCAAGCCGGCCGGCGGCGTCGGCACCGCCAAGAGCGCGCTGCAGTACCTGACCCTGATGAAGGAAGAACTGGGCCGCGACTGGCTCGAACCGCACCTGTTCCGCATCGGCGCATCGAGCCTGCTGACCGACATCGAACGCCAGCTCGAACACTACGTCACCGGCAATTACTCGGCGAACCACCGCCACGCGCAACCATAAACAGCAACGGATTCGTCATGCCAACAATTAACGAGATTCTCACCACCATGGATTACGGCCCAGCCCCCGAGAGCACCAAAGAAGCGCACGCGTGGCTCGACCGGCACGAGCGCCGTTTCGGCCTGTTCATCGACAACGCCTGGAGCGACGCGTCCGACACCTTCGCCTCGACCAACCCGGCCGACGGCATCGAACTGGCGCAACTGAGCCAGGCCGCATCGAGCGACGTCGACCGCGCCGTCGACGCCGCGCGCCGCGCCCAGCCGGGCTGGGTCGCGCTCGGCGGCCATGGCCGTGCGCGCGTGCTGTACGCGCTCGCGCGCCTGCTGCAAAAGCATGCGCGCCTGTTCGCCGTCATCGAAACGCTCGACAACGGCAAGACCATCCGCGAAACGCGCGACGCCGACCTGCCGCTGGCCGCGCGCCACTTCTACCACCACGCCGGCTGGGCCCAGCTGCAGTCGGAAGAATTCGCCGACTACCGCGCCGTCGGCGTGGTCGGCCAGATCGTCCCCTGGAACTTCCCGCTGCTGATGCTGGCCTGGAAAATCGCCCCGGCCATGGCCGCCGGTAACACCATCGTCTTCAAGCCGGCCGAATTCACCTCGCTGTCGGCGCTGCTGTTCGCCGAGATCTGCCAGCAGGCCGGCGTGCCGGCCGGCGTCGTCAACATCGTCACCGGCGACGGCCGCGTCGGCGAAGCGATCGTCAACCATGCCGGCATCGACAAGATCGCCTTCACCGGCTCGACCGAAGTAGGGCGCCTGATCCGCAAGGCCACCGCCGGCAGCGGCAAGAAGCTCTCGCTCGAGTTGGGCGGCAAGTCGCCCTTCATCGTGTTCGAAGACGCCGACCTGGACGCCGCCGTCGAAGGCCTGGTCGACTCGATCTGGTTCAACCAGGGCCAGGTCTGCTGCGCCGGTTCGCGCCTGCTGGTGCAGGAATCGATCGAAGAGCGCTTCCTCGCCAAGGTCCGCGCGCGCATGGACAACCTGCGCCTCGGTTCCCCGCTCGACAAGTCGATGGACGTCGGCGCGCTGGTCGATCCGGTCCAGCAGCAGCGCATCCACGCGCTGGTCGAATCGGCGCGCGCCGAAGGCTGCACCGTGTGGCAGCCGCAGTGCGACATGCCGGCCGCCGGCTCGTGGTACCTGCCGACCCTGATCACCGGCGCCTCCACCTCGGCCGCCGTGGCCCAGGCCGAGATCTTCGGGCCGGTGCTCGTGGCGATGAGCTTTCGCACCCCCGCCGAAGCGGTCCAGCTGGCCAACAACACCGTCTACGGCCTGGCCGCCTGCGTCTGGTCCGAGTCGATCAGCCTCGCGCTCGACGTCGCGCCGCAGATCAAGGCCGGCGTGGTCTGGATCAACACCGCCAACCAGTTCGACGCCGCCTGCGGCTTCGGCGGCTACCGCGAATCGGGCTTCGGCCGCGAAGGCGGTCGCGAAGGCATGTACGAATACATGACCGCGCTGTCCGAGGACGCCCGTCCGGCCCTGCCGGTGGTCGAAGCGAAGGGCAAGCTCAAGTCGTCCGATGCAGGCAGCGTGTTCGGCATCGACCGCACCGCCAAGCTGTACATCGGCGGCAAGCAGGCGCGCCCGGACGGCGCCTACAGCCGCGCCATCGCCGGCGCCGACGGCGCCTTCCTGGCCGATGTCGGCGAAGGCAACCGCAAGGACATCCGCAACGCCGTCGAAGCGGCCCACAAGGCCTCCGGCTGGGCCAAGGCGACCGCGCACAACCGCGCCCAGGTGCTGTACTACATCGCCGAAAACCTCGCCGCGCGCGCCGACGAATTCGCCGCCCGCCTGGCCGCCATGACCGGCGCCAGGAATCCCGAGAAGGAAGTGCAGGCATCGATCGAACGGCTGTTCTACTACGCCGCCTGGGCCGACAAGTACGACGGCCTGGCGCACCAGCCGCCGATGCACGGCATCACCGTCGCGCTCAACGAGCCGGTCGGCGTGATCGGCATCATCTGCCCGAACGAAGCACCGCTGCTCGGCTTTATCGCGCTGGTAGCGCCCGCGCTGGCGCTGGGCAACCGCGTCATCGTGGTGCCGTCCGAAGCGCATCCGCTGGCCGCGACCGACCTGTACCAGGTGCTCGACACGTCCGACCTGCCGGGCGGTGTGCTCAACATCGTCACCGGCAGCGCCGACGAACTGGCGCGCACCCTGGCGACCCACTACGACGTCGACGCCGTCTGGCGCCACGACGGCTCGGCGGCCGGTTGCGCCGAAGTCGAGCGCCTGTCGGCCGAGTCGCTCAAGCGCACCTGGGTCGGCGGCGCCAAGGGCCGCGACTGGTACAGCACGAAGCAGTCCGTCGGCCGCGCGGTACTGGCGCACGCCAGCCAGGTCAAGAACGTCTGGATCCCGTACGGCGTCTAATTGCTCCGAAAACCGGGACAGACCCGGTTTTCAAGAATTGTTGTTCTAAAACCGGGTCTGACCCGGTTTTTGAGAAACCGGGACGGACCCGGTTTTCTTTTTGAAAGCGAGAAATCATGTTCCTCAATCAAGAGATCATCCGCAAGAAGCGCAATGGCGACGCCCTGAGCGCGCAGGAGATCGAGTTTTTCGTCGCCGGCATCACCACCGGCGCCACCACTGAAGGCCAGATCGCCGCACTCGCGATGGCCGTCTATTTCAACGACATGAACATGGACGAACGGGTCGCCTTCACCCTGGCGATGCGCGACTCCGGCCAGGTCATGGAATGGCGCTCGCTCGACCTGCCAGGCCCGGTGCTCGACAAGCACTCCACCGGCGGCGTCGGCGACGTCGTCTCGCTCATGCTCGGGCCGATGATCGCTGCCTGCGGCGGCTTCGTGCCGATGATCTCCGGCCGCGGCCTCGGCCACACCGGCGGCACGCTCGACAAGTTCGACTCGATCCCCGGCTACTGCACCGTGCCCGATCCTGCGCTGTTTCGCAAGGTGGTGCGCGAAGTCGGCGTCGCCATCATCGGCCAGACCGCCGAACTGGCGCCGGCCGACAAGCGCTTCTACAGCATCCGCGACACCACCGCCACGGTCGAATCGGTCGCCATGATCACCGGCTCGATCCTGTCGAAGAAGCTCTCGGCCGGCCTCGACGCGCTGGTAATGGACGTCAAGGTGGGCACCGGCGCCTTCATGCCGAGCTTCGAAAAATCGGTCGAACTGGCCGAGAGCATCGTCGCCGTCGGCAACGGCGCCGGCACCCGCACCTCGGCCATCCTGACCGACATGAACGAGTCGCTCGGCCCGGTCGCCGGCAACGCGCTCGAAGTGCGCCTGGCGATGGACTACCTGACCGGCCGCTCGCGCCCGGCGCGCCTGCACGAAGTGACGATGGCCCTGTGCGCCGAAATGCTGGTGCTCGGCGGCCTGGCCGCCACCGAAGCGGATGCGCGCGTCAGGCTGCAGGCCGGCCTCGACTCCGGCAACGCCGCCGAGCGCTTCGCCCGCATGGTGTTCGCGCTGGGCGGCCCGGCCGACCTGGTCGAGCGTCCCGACGCCTACCTCGAGCAGGCGCCGATCATGCTGCCGGTGCCGTCGCTGCAGGGCGGCTTCGCCACCGCCACCGACTGCCGCTCGCTCGGCCTGGCCGTGGTCAGCCTGGGCGGTGGCCGTCGCCGTCCGGAAGACCCGATCGACTTCGCGGTCGGCTTGTCGCACCTGGCCGAACTCGGTCAGCCGCTTGCCGTCGGCGAGCCGCTGGCGATGGTGCACGCACGCACCCAGGCCGCCGCCGACCAGGCGGTGCGCGAAGTGCAGGCCGCCTACCAGATCGGCGCCGTCGCCGCCGCGCCGAACCCGGTCACCTACCGCACCATCCGTCCATAAAAAAGGGAAGCACCATGAGCTACGAAAAACTGATAGCCGAAGCGAGCGCCGCGCGCGAACTGGCCTACACGCCGTACTCGAACTTCCAGGTCGGCGCCGCCCTCGAATGCAAAGACGGCCGCATCTTCCGCGGCTGTAACGTCGAAAACGCCTCTTACGGCCTGTGCAACTGCGCCGAACGCACGGCGTTTTTCAGCGCCATCGCGCACGGCTACAAGCCGGGCGACTTCACCGCGCTGGCGGTGATCGGCGCCACCGACGGCCCGATCGCACCGTGCGGCGCCTGCCGCCAGGTGGTGCTCGAATTGGGCGGCAACGACCTGCCGGTGATCCTCACCAACCTCAAGGGCGACCTGCTCGAGACCACCGCTGCCGGCCAGTTGCCCAACGCGTTTGGCAGCTGGGACCTGAAGAAGTAAGTTGAAAAAGACCATCGACGTCCAGGCCGCGGTGGCGGTGGCCGCCGGCGAAGCCATCGCCGCCAAGTCGCAAGGCACGTTCGGTGTCGGCGCCGTGCTGCTGGACCAGTATGGCAATGTGCTCAAGTCGCTGCAGAACAACGTGGTGCGCGATGGCCTGATCTTCGACCCCACCGCGCACGGCGAGCGCCAGCTGATCGACTGGTATTTTGCCGAGCGCGCCAGGGGCCGCGAACTGCCGCAACCGCACGAGATCACCCTGGTCACCTCGCTCGACCCGTGCGCGATGTGCGCCGGCGCGATCCTGGCGGCCGGCTTCAACGCCGTGGTGGCCGCCAACGACCCGAGCGCAGGCATCAACCACGACCAGCGCGGCATCTTCGAATCGCTGCCGGCGGCGCTGCGCGAGGCCGCCGTCGCCAGCTTCTGCTATCCCGCGGTGCTGGGCTCTTCCAGCTATGCGCGCGACAGCATGGGCTGCGCGCCGCGCTCTTTTTTCATCGGCAAGACCATCGCCGAACCGACCCAGGCGCTGTGCTCGCTGGTGTTCGAGGCGACCTCGGATAAAGTCCAGGCCTTCCTCGCCACCGACCTGCCGCAGGCCGAATTGAAGGATCCGGCCACCTTGGCGGCCAACCATCCGGTGCTGCGCAAGCTCAAGTCGCTCTATCCGCACGCGCTGGCCTGGCGCGGCGCGCCGCACGCGCCCGACGCCGGCCTGGCGCCGTTCCTGCGCGAGGCGATGGAGCAGGATCGCCGCCAGGGCGGCGACGGCGATTGCGCCGCGCTGCTCGACGGCTTCGGCAACCTGCTGTTGTGCGCGCCGGGGCGGCGCGCCCAGTCGCCCATCTGCACCGCCTTCATGGAATGCACGCGCCAGTACGCGCAGCTGCGCTACAAACTGATGCTCGGCGCCAGCGCCGAGATGCAGGACGCCGTGCGGCGCTACCTGGCGCATCCGAAAGAGGGCACCTTCGTGTTCGCCCGCGGACCCGGCGCCGACGCCCACAGCTTCATGGACCTGGGCGCCTACGGCTCGACCATGGAAGGCCCGCTGCCGGCCAACAATCCCTACCAGTTCCAGTATGTACAGGCGCGCGTCGATGCCGAGCAGCTGCAGGCGATCTGCGCATCGATGCCGCCGCTGTACCGCGACACCATCCGCATCCGTCCCTACCAGGTGGCCGACCAGGCCCTGATCGCCGCGCTGGCGTAACGTCAGCCGGGCGCGCCCAGCAGGTTGGCGTCGCGCGCCAGTTGCCACTTGCCGTCGGCGCCCTTGCGCAGGATCGACAGCGTGTGGCCGGTGCGCTGTACCGGTGTCGCGCCGTGTTTGGACGTCACCGTCACCGACAAGCGCGTGCGGCAGTACGCCATGTCGCCCGACACGCAGACTTCGTCGATCTCGCTCGACGAATCGATGGCGTGCGTGGCGAGCATGCCGCGCAGCCCCTGTTCGAACGCCGCGCGGCCCTGCATCGCCGTCTGCCCGGGCACCAGGAACACCACGTCGGGCGTCATCAGGCCCAGTACCGTCTCGACATCGCCCTCGCGGGTGGCGCGCAGCCAGGCGGCGATCAGCGCGCGGATTGCCTGTTCATCGGTCTCCATGCTGCTCTCCCGTCGCGGTTCAGGCGGCACTGGCGTCGGCCTGCATGACGCCGAAGATATTGCCGTCCGGGTCTTTCAGGTAGGCCAGCCAGCCGATCCCCGGCACCGCCATTTTCGGCACCGCCAGCTGCGCGCCGCTGCCGTCCGCTTTTGCCAGCAGCGCGTCGAGGTCGTCGATCCCGACCGTGCAGACGTAGGCATTCACCGCCGCCATCTCGACCGGCGGCGGGCCGCGGCGCGGCAGCAGGCCGCCGTTGATGCCCGGCTGGTCGGCCGGCCCGGTCGTGATCATCCAGTAGTCGGCGCCGCCTTCCCATTTGTGGAACGACCAGCCGAACAGGCTCGAATAAAAGCCGATCAGCGCCTGCGGATCGGTGGCCTGGATTTCAAAGTGCATGGGACGTGACATGGGAGTGCTCCGGTGGTTAGAGGCTGAGAGTTTTTCGGGCGTGCCAGAG
>JARXKM010000132.1:1181-12687 GCA_030272785.1 Pseudomonadota bacterium | reverse complement strand
AGCTGCGCGCCACCGGCGAGAGCAAGGCCGCGGTCCGCTACGTCAAGCACGCGCTGGAAGTGGACGACATCCGCCGCCACATCGCCGCCGGCAAGCAATGCACGCGCCTGGCGATGACGTGGAACGACAAGATTTCCTTCGTGCTGACCGAATCGCTGGCGATCAAGGGCATCAAGCCGCTCGACGTCATCAAGGAAAGCGATACATCGACCCGCAACGACGAGGAACGCTTCGATAACGACATGATGCTGATGACGGGCGAACTGGCGAAGATGATGGCCGACATCGTCGAAGCGCTGGGCGGCGAAGCCAAAGCGTAAATTAAAACCGGGTCAGACCCGGTTTTTGTTCGGCGGTGACGCTCTGCGCTGAAGAAAAAACGGGTCTGTCCCGGTTTTGTGTTACAGCGGCTGGAACACGCCGGCGGCGCGGTTTTTCGTCACGTTGTCCCAGCCGAACACCTGGCCGTTCATCGCCACGTACACGCCTGGCGGCAGGACCTGGGCGACGCCGGCCGCAAAGCCGAGGTTGAACAGCGCATCCGAATTGGCGATCTCGTACGGAATCATCGCGCCGGTCAGCACGATCGCCTGGTTCAACGCCGCCGCACCTAACACGGCGGCCGTCTCGCGCATCGTGTCGGTGCCGTGGATGATGACGATGGCCGCTTCGCCGGCCGCGCGGCACGCGGCCAGCACGCGCTGGCGGTCGGCGTCCTGCATGTCGAGCGAGTCGAGCAGCGGCAACAGTTCGAGCGCCACCGCGACCGTCATGCGCGTGCGCGCCAGCACCGCCGGCAGGTGGCTGTCGGCAAAGCCGAGCTTGCCCGTCAGTTCGTCGTAGTGTTTGTCGAAGGTGCCGCCGGTGGCGATGATGCGCAAGCTCATGATGGTCTGGAGAGTGGTTAACAAAAGTGCCTTATGATAGCGCGGATAGCGCGTACCACAGCCGCTGTCGAAATGCGCAAACGACTTGTATCTGCCGGTGACTGCGCTAGAATCTTCGTCAGCGCTTCAGTACACTGAGCTTTTTTTTGCCCTGTCAACGATGAAAACCCTCGCCCCCGGAACCGTCATCTTTCACCGCCACCGCGGCTACGGTGTGATCACCCACGTCAACTTGCTGACCGGCTGGATCAGCGCGCGCTTCGGCAGCGAAGCGCGCACCCTCGACCTGAACCTGTCGACCGACGACGTCCAGCACGCCGACGGCGAGGCGATCCTGTTTCGCCGCGCGCCGCCCGACCGCATGCCGCACGCGCGCCTGATGGCGATGGTGCGCGCGCTGCACCAGGCCGGCTACGAGAAGCTGTACCTGTATGCCTGGCCGAAGCCGTCCGGGCTGCACTGGCGCTGGCACCTGTTCACCGGCCAGCGCACCTGGATGCAGCGGCCGTGGCGCGAAGGCTGGTACGGCTCGGGCGCCGACTACAACGTCAATCCGGTGATGGGCTGGGGCGATTCGCCCGGCGCCAGCACCGACGAACTGGTCACCGCGCTGGCCAGGTTCGATCCGCACGGCCTGGCGCAGGCGCTGGGCCGCGACGAGGACCATACCGCCTGGTTCGAGCAGGTGTGCGCGGCGCTGCTGCCCGGCTATATGTACAGCCTGGACATGGAGCGCGCCACCGCCGACGGCCTGCGCGAGACGCCGCCGGTGCCGGTGATCGCGGTGCGCGCGACGTTGCCGCCGTACGCCGGCCCGCAGCTGAGCTGGCCGCCCGGCTGGGCCGGCCTGTGGACGCGCGCCCACGTGCTGCCGGCGCCGCCGATCAGCATCACCGGCGAACCGGTCCGGTAGCGCCTAGCTCGTCTTGCCCAGCGCCGCCGGATTGAGGATCCCGCTCGGCGTGCCGGCGGCGAAATTGACGATGTTGCGAAACGCCGCCTCGAAGTACAGCTCGTAGCTGTCGCGCTCGACATAGCCGAGGTGCGGCGTTGCCAGCACCGTCGGCATGCGCAGCAGCGCCGCGTCCGGCGCCAGCGGCTCGCTGGCGTAGACGTCGAGCGCGGCGCCGCCCGGATGGCCGCGCTGCAGCGCCGCTTCCAGCGCGCCTTCCTCGACCAGCTCGGCGCGGCTGGTGTTGACGAACAGGGCGCTGCGCTTCATCCGCGCCAGGTCGGCCGCGCCGACGATGGCGCGCGTGGCGTCGACCAGCCGCAGGTGCACGGTGAGCACGTCGGCCAGCTCGAACAGGGCCGCGCGCGACGGTGCCGCCCGGTGGCCGTCAGCCACCGCCGCCGCCAGGCTGGCGTCGCGTCCCCACACCAGCACGTCCATGCCGAACGCCTTGCCGTAGCCGGCGATCAGGCGGCCGATCTTGCCATAGCCCCAGATCGCCAGGGTGCGCCCCTTGAGCACGCTGCCGAGGCCGTTCAGTGCCGGGTTGACCGACGCCGTCTGCCACAGTCCGTCCTTCAGATTGTTGGCATACGGCACGATCTTGCGGCGTGCCGCCATGATCAGCGCCCACGTCAGTTCGGCCGGCGCGACCGGCGAGCCGACCCCCTCGGCGATCGCCACGCCATGCTCGGTGGCCGCCGCCACGTCGATGTGCCCGGCCACCTTGCCGGTCTGGGCGATCAGCCTCAGGCTCGGCAGCTTGGCCAGCAGCGCGCGCGTCACCGCGCTGCGCTCGCGGATCAGCACGATGGCGTCGAACGGCGCCAGCCGGATCGCCAGCTGGCCCAGCCCGCGGCTGGTGTTGGTGAATACCTTCACGTCATGGCCGTCGAGCAGCTTGAAACAGTCCAGGGTGCGCACCGCGTCCTGGTAATCGTCGAGGATAGCTATTTTCATTTTGATTGGCAGAAAAATAACAAAGGATTGTAGGTAAATAACAGGATTCGCCAGGCGCCAAATAGCCCACTACATTAGTCGACTATTATTACTACATTTTTGTCGTTGCGACGCCTGATCGGCTGTTTTGCGGGTGTACAATCGGGCCGATATTTTGGAATTTGGTTGAATTTCCGACCAGTTTAGTTCCTTGCAGCACGGTTCCACCAGTCCTGTGACCATCCGGGGCTGCCGACACGACCGCCGTATCGCCGCCCGCCCAGCCGCGCCTAGCCCCAGTCCCGGCAGCGCGAGCGCGGCCCGCCAGCGCCAGCGCTGACGACGATCCTGCCGTAGCGGAACCCGGTCCCGAATTTTAATTGGCATTGGAGGTACTATGAATCAGCCCGTCATGGGAGGCGTTGCCGCCCTGAACGTCCCAGCTTACATCAAACACCAGAAACTGATCAATTGGGTGGCCGACATCGCCGCCCTCGCCAAGCCGGAGCGCATCTACTGGTGCGACGGCTCGCAGGCCGAATACGACCGCCTGTGCGCCGAGATGGTGGCCGCCGGCACCATGAAGCAGCTGAACCCGGCCAAGCGGCCCAATTCCTTCCTGGCCTGCTCCGACCCGTCCGACGTCGCCCGCGTCGAGGACCGCACCTACATCTGCAGCGCCACCGAAGAGCAGGCCGGCCCGACCAACAACTGGATGGCCCCGGCCGCCATGCGCACCACCCTGCACGGCCTGTTCGACGGCTGCATGGCCGGGCGCACCCTGTACGTGGTGCCGTTCTCGATGGGCCCGCTCGGCTCGCCGATCGCCCACATCGGCGTCGAGCTGTCCGACTCGGCCTACGTGGCCGTCAACATGCGCATCATGACGCGCATGGGCCGCGCCGTCTACGACGTGCTCGGCGCCGACGGCGACTTCGTGCCATGCGTGCACAGCGTCGGCGCGCCGCTGCGGCCCGGCCAGCCGGACGTCGCCTGGCCATGCAACCCGACCAAGTACATCGTCCACTTTCCGGAATCGCGCGAGATCTGGTCGTACGGCTCCGGCTATGGCGGCAACGCGCTGCTGGGCAAGAAATGCTTCGCCCTGCGCATCGCCTCCACCATGGGCCAGCAGGAAGCGCAGCAGGGCGGCAGCGGCTGGTTCGCCGAGCACATGCTGATCCTCGGCGTCGAATCGCCCGAAGGCAAGAAGCACTACGTCGCGGCGGCCTTCCCGTCGGCCTGCGGCAAGACCAATTTCGCCATGATGATCCCGCCGGCCAGCTTCACCGGCTGGAAGGTGACCACCATCGGCGACGACATCGCCTGGATCAAGCCGGGCGCCGACGGCCGCCTGTACGCCATCAATCCGGAAGCGGGCTACTTCGGCGTCGCGCCCGGCACCAACGAGCAGACCAACTACAACTGCATGGCCTCGATGCGCGAGAACACCATCTTCACCAACGTCGCGCTGACCGACGACGGCGACGTCTGGTGGGAAGGCCTGACCAAGACCCCGCCGGCGCACCTGATCGACTGGCAGGGCAAGGACTGGACGCCGGCCTCGGGCACCAAGGCGGCCCATCCGAACTCGCGTTTCACGGTGGCGGCGACGCAAAATCCGGTGCTCGACCCTTGCTGGGACGATCCGGCCGGCGTGCCGATTTCGGCCTTCATCTTCGGCGGCCGCCGTTCCACCACGGTGCCGCTGGTGACCGAAGCGCGCAACTGGGTCGAAGGCGTCTACATGGCCGCGACGATGGGCTCGGAGACCACCGCGGCGGCCGCCGCCAAGGTCGGCGTGGTGCGGCGCGACCCGTTCGCCATGCTGCCGTTCATCGGCTACAACATGAGCGACTATTTCCAGCACTGGCTCGACATGGGCAAGAAGCTCAACGCGGCGGCACTGCCGAAGATCTACTGCGTCAACTGGTTCCGCACCGACGCTGACGGCAAGTTCGTCTGGCCCGGCTTCGGCGACAACATGCGCGTGCTGAAATGGGCGCTCGAGCGCATCGAAGGCAAGGCCGGCGGCGTCGACAACCTGTTCGGCGTGACCCCGGCGTTCGGCGACATGAACTGGGACGGCCTCGATTTCACCCGCGAGCAGTTCGAGCAGATCACCTCGATGGACCACGCCGCCTGGCGCGACGAAGTCAAGCTGCACGACGAGCTGTTCGACAAGCTCGCCTACCACCTGCCGCAAGAACTGGTCGCCACCCGCCAGGCACTCGCAGCGCGCCTGGCCAGCTAAGGTCACAGGGTCAGACCCCGGGCGGAGCAATCCGCTCGCCGCGGGCTACTTCAGCAGCGCTCCGAGGTACTTCCCGGTCACGCTCTCCGGATTGTTCGCCACGTCCTCCGGCGTGCCGCTGGCGATGATGCGGCCGCCGCCGGCGCCGCCTTCCGGCCCCAGGTCGACGATCCAGTCGGCCGTCTTGATGACGTCCAGATTGTGCTCGATGATGACCAGCGTATTGCCCTGGTCGCGCAGGCGATGGATCACCTTCAGCAGCAGGTCGATGTCCTGGAAGTGCAGGCCGGTGGTCGGCTCGTCGAGGATGTACAGCGTGCGTCCCGTATCGCGCTTCGACAGCTCGAGCGACAGCTTGACGCGCTGCGCCTCGCCGCCCGACAGCGTGGTCGCGCTCTGCCCCAGCTTGATGTAGCCGAGCCCGACGTCGAGCAGCGTTTGCAGCTTGCGTGCGATGACCGGCACCGGCTTGAAGAATTCATGCGCGTCCTCCACCGTCAGGCCCAGCACCTCGGTGATGTTCTTGCCCTTGTACTGCACCTCGAGCGTCTCGCGGTTGTAGCGCTTGCCGTGGCAGACGTCGCACGGCACGTAGACGTCCGGCAGGAAGTGCATCTCGACCTTGATGACGCCATCGCCCTGGCACGCTTCGCAGCGCCCGCCCTTGACGTTGAACGAGAAGCGCCCGGCGCTGTAGCCGCGCTCCTTGGCCGTTGGCACAGTCGAGAACAGGTCGCGGATCGGCGTAAACAGGCCGGTGTAGGTGGCCGGGTTCGAACGCGGCGTGCGCCCGATCGGCGCCTGGTCGACCGAGATCACCTTGTCGAAGTGTTCCAGCCCGCTGATCGCATCGTGCGGCGCCGGCTCGGTCTGCGAGCCGTACAGGTGGCGCGACAGCGCCGGGTACAGCGTATCGTTTACCAGCGACGACT
The DNA here is from genome assembly GCA_030272785.1 of Pseudomonadota bacterium. GTDB lineage: Bacteria > Pseudomonadota > Gammaproteobacteria > Burkholderiales > Burkholderiaceae_D > JAFCUW01. Next base: position 6,723 of record JARXKM010000132.1, on the reverse strand, counting down.
TGCCCGAACCGGACACGCCGGTCACGCACGTCATCAGCCCGACCGGCAGGTTCAGCGACACGTTTTTCAGGTTGTTGCCGGTCGCCCCGGTGATCACCAGCTGCTTGTCCGGATTGGCCGCGTGGCGCTTCTTCGGCACGGCGATCTTCAGCGTGCCGTTCAGGTAGCGCGCGGTCAGCGACTTCTTGTTCTTCAGGATCTGCGCCAGGGTGCCTTCGGCGATCACCTCGCCGCCATGCACGCCCGCGCCCGGGCCCATGTCGACGATGTAGTCGGCGGTGCGGATCGCGTCCTCGTCATGCTCGACCACGAGCACGGTGTTGCCGATGTCGCGCAGGTGCTTGAGCGTTTCGATCAGGCGGTCGTTGTCGCGCTGGTGCAGGCCGATCGACGGCTCGTCGAGCACGTACATCACGCCGGTCAGGCCGGAACCGATCTGCGAGGCGAGCCGGATGCGCTGCGCCTCGCCGCCCGACAAGGTGTCGGCGCTGCGGTCGAGCGAAAGATAGTCGAGGCCGACGTTGTTGAGGAATTTCAGGCGCGAGATGATCTCCTTGATCACGCGGTCGGCGATGTCTTTTTTCGCGCCCTTGAGCGTGAGCTTTTCGAAATACGCGAGGCAGTCGCGCAGCGGCTTGTTGGCGATCTCGTAGATCGCGCGCTGCTGCTTGCCGGCGCCCAGCTTGACGAAGCGCGCCTCCACCCGCAGGCGCGCGCCGTTGCACGACGGGCACTGCTTCTCGTTGATGAACTTCGCCAGTTCTTCCTTGACCGCCATCGAATCGGTCTCGCGGTAGCGCCGCTGCAGGTTGACGATGACGCCCTCGAAGGCGTGCTCGCGGATCACCGTGCGGCCGCGCTCATTGACATAGGTGAACGGGATCTGGGTCTTGCCGGAGCCGTACAGCACCGCCTTCTGCGACGCTTCGGGCAGCTGCTCGAACGGCATGTCGATGTCGAATTCGTAGAACGCGGCCAGGTTCGACAGCATCTGGAAGTAGAACTGGTTGCGCCGGTCCCAGCCCTTGATCGCGCCGGAGGCGAGCGACAGGTTGGGGAAGGCGACGATGCGCTTCGGGTCGAAAAATTCGATGTGGCCGAGGCCATCGCATTCCGGGCAGGCGCCCATCGGATTGTTGAACGAGAACAGGCGCGGCTCGAGCTCCTGCAGCGAATAGCCGCACACGTTGCAGGCGAACTTGTTCGAGTAGACGTGTTCGGCGGCGCTGCCTTCCTCGGCCCGGTCCATCTCGAGCGCGACGGCGCGGCCGTCGGCCAGCCGCAGCGCCGTCTCGAAGCTTTCGGCGACGCGCTGCTTGATCTCGGCGTTGACCTTGATGCGGTCGATCACCACGTCGATGGTGTGCTTCTCGGTCTTCTTCAGGGTCGGCATGTCGTCGATCTCGTAGATCTTCGCCGCGTGGGTGCCGCTCTGGATGCGAAAGCGCACGAAGCCCTGCGCCTGCATCGAGGCGAACAGGTCGGCGTGTTCGCCCTTGCGGTTGGCCACCACCGGCGCGAGGATCATCAGCTTGGTGCCTTCCTCCATCGCCAGCACCGCGTCGACCATCTGCGAGACGGTCTGCGCGGCCAGCGGGTGCTCCGCGTGATCCGGGCAGTAGGGCGTGCCGACGCGCGCGTACAGCAGGCGCAGGTAGTCGTGGATTTCGGTGACGGTGCCGACGGTCGAGCGCGGATTGTGCGAGGTCGCCTTCTGCTCGATCGAGATGGCCGGCGACAGCCCTTCGATCAGGTCGACATCGGGCTTTTCCATCAATTGCAGGAACTGGCGCGCGTAGGCCGACAGCGACTCGACGTAGCGGCGCTGGCCTTCGGCGTACAAGGTGTCGAACGCCAAGGACGACTTGCCCGAGCCGGACAGGCCGGTGATGACGGTCAGCTTGTTGCGCGGCAGATCAAGATTGATGTTCTTCAGGTTGTGCGTGCGGGCGCCGCGGATGCGGATCTGTTCCATGTAGTGTGCTTTCAATGGGTGAAGCGAGGCCGGCGCGCGCAGGAAACCGAGATCGGCGGGGCCAAAAAAGGGACAACCTGTAACTATAGCCGTGTTTCAATTCGAATGCTTCCGGCCGACACGATTGGCGGGCAGCGTCGATGGCGCCATCAGTGAGAACCACTGTATATAATAACAGTATTGAGCTTGGTTGCAAACGGTAACGCAAGGTCGCTATCTGGGATGAAATCCGGCCGTTCCAATGGCAGGAACGCCAGATTTTCAAAATAAAATTCGGCATCTGCGGAGGTGTCCGAAAGTTTAGAAAAAGCTAAACAAGGCGTTTAACTTCCGCGATAATAGCGGGTGCCCGCGAGGGGCACCGATATCCCTGGCGATCAGTCAAGTGCAGAGCCAGGGTCCAACACATTCAGAGGAGCATCACATGGCATCTGTCAATAAGGTCATCATTGTCGGCAACCTGGGCCGCGATCCGGAAATCCGTTACATGCCGAGCGGCGACGCGATCGCCAACATCGCCGTGGCAACGTCGTACAAGTCGAAAGACCGCAACACCGGCGAGCAGAAAGAGCTGACCGAGTGGCACCGCATTTCCTTCTTCGGCCGGCTGGCCGAGATCGTCGGCCAGTACCTGAAAAAGGGCTCGTCGGTCTACGTCGAAGGCCGCCTGCAGACGCGCAAGTACACCGACAAGGACGGCGTCGAGAAATACGCGACCGAAATCGTCGCCGAGAACATGCAGATGCTGGGCGGACGCCAGGGCATGGGCGGCGACGCCGGCGGCATGGATGACGGCGGCGGCTACGAGAGCAGCGCTCCGAGCCGTCCACAGCAGCAGCAGGCGCCACGCCAGGCGCCGCCGCCGCCGGCCGCCCGTCCGCAGCCGAAGCCGGCGCCGAACTTCTCGGACATGGATGACGACATCCCGTTCTGAGATCCACCAACTCCAAATGTGCCAACAACTCCCTATAACGCATTGCGTTCCAGGGAGTTTTTCTTTTGTCGACACATCTGGTTGGCGGATCGCGAGTGACGGTGTTCGCAAGACATCAATCGACGTCAACGCCCGCGCCGCCGAGCAGCCGCGTATTGAGCGCTCCGCCAGAAAACAACATCTCGTGAAGCGCTGACTCTGCAGTTTCCGCGGACACGTCACCGTCGGATCGCGCTTCCAGGTGATGCTGCGCAATCCGTCGCATGAGTTCCTTGATGAAGGCAGGGCTGGCGTTGTCAGTGCGCCGGGCCAGGTCGTCGACCAGTGTTGCGGCAACCGGCAAGGTTTTTGCATACAGCGCAATTAATCGCCTTCGGTGAGTCTCGTCTGGCAACGGGAACTCGATGGTCTGATCGATACGGCCTGGTCGGCTGGCGAGGGCCGGCTCGAGCGTCTCGGGCCGATTGGTCGTCAGAATGAAAAACACGTCCGCGCGTTCGCGCAAGCCATCCATTTCGTTGAGCAGCCGATTGAGCATGACTTCGTCGCAGGCGTTGTCCCGCTCGGAGCGATTGCGGGCGATCAGGTCGGCGTCTTCGATGACGACCAGCGCCGGCTGAAGTAATCTTGCCAGCGCCATGTATTCAGGCAGCAGGCCGGCGCCCTCCGCGGTAATCAGAAAGGTCGTGTGGCCAGTCAACGCACCTGCCAGATAGCGGATGCAATGGGTCTTGCCGGTTCCCGGCGCGCCATGGAACAACAGCCCCTTTTGCGTTGACAGACCCAGATCGCGCAAGGCCTGGCGCTGTTCCGCAAATTTCAGCACATTGCGCTCCACAGCCTGCAAGATGATCTCCGGCAGGATGACTTCTTCACGCGCGACAGGTTCAAGCGTGTGTACACAAATGCGTGCCGAATGGCCAGATGGCATATAAGGCTGTTCCAGCGAAAGCACTCTGCCGCGATAGCAACTGCCCTTTGAAAGACGCAGCTCCAACGCGTCGAAGATCCGTGTGCACAGTGCAGCGCCCACTTCACCGGGAGGCGCGGCGATCTCAACGACCAGGTCGCCGCCGCCGTGATAATCGTTCTTTTGCACGAGCACGATCGCGTAGGCACCATGCGCGTCTGTCGGCAGCCAAAGGCCGTTTTTCAGACAGCGCACTGTTTCTCCATCACCAATGGCGACGTCCTCATACTGGGCCGGGGCAGCTTCGATGGCACTGTGGCCTTGTTCCAATAACTTTGAAAAGCCAAGCGCCTCGTGTCGAAACTGTTGATGGATGCCGACAAAGTTGCTGGGGATAAGTCGTTCGCCGAGCAATTCATCGAGTGCGCTCTGCAAATCGGCTTGCTGTCGTAGCGGGTAAGTGCGCGATGTGGCGAAAAGCTCTTGCGGCGGCAGCGGCGCGAAATGCTTGGCGAGACGCTGATGGAGATAGCGGTCGCTCGATGGCTTCGCCTTGTCGTCCGCCGGAGCAGCGCGGAGCGCCGTGCGACAACGTTCTACGCATTCCTCGCAGATGAATGCTGAGTTGCCAGCAATCAGTCTGACATTGCCGGCGCTGCCCAGACAGAACTGGCATCGTCCGTTAAATATCTTCAAATCGGTCATGAACTCTCCCTGTTGCTCGGTTATCGCGCAGTCAACGCGCTGTGTCTCCTCGCGATCCAGCCTTTCAGCGAGGTATTGCAAGCTCGAGCATACCGGATTCACCAGTGCCGGACCCAATCGATCTCATTGGCCTGGCCGTCGCGGCGGCGACGGCCAAACGACCGCTAGCGGGCAATGCTGTCCGGATTCGTACTCCCGGCGAGTGGCCAGGACGCCATCGTGCGGCACGCCAGCCCGTACGGCCAGTCCTTGGCATGTCTGGCACGCCGATTGCTGAAGCCGCCATGTCACTTCCGACAAATCCGATAATAAATGGAGTAGCCATGATCCTGGTGCGCAAGCTGTTTACCCTTGTCGCGCTGTTCGGCGCGCTGACCACGTCGGCCGCGGCCCAGACCCCGGTCGAGCGCGGTCCTTCCACCGCCGAGGAGCGGGCGCGTGTCGCCACCATCGTCCAGGCGTCGCGCAAGGATCCGCTGGGCGCGCTGGCCGCCAACGCGGCCTGGTTCGAGCAATGGATTTCCGCCATCCCGGACTACACGCTCAATGCGGACCCGGTCGCCAAATGGTGCGATCGGCGCGCCACGGGCGAGCTGCGCGGCGCCACCAGATTCATCTACGGCACCAGTGCGGTCGACTATCAGATCAAGCACAACATCCCGGAACCGAAGACGCCGGCCGACGTCGCCGCAGTCAGCCTGGCCGGGCTGGAAGGCGTGCTCGCCGCCTACGAAGCGCTGCTGGCCAAGGATCCGGCCAACCGCTCGCGCAAAATGGATGCCGCGCTGGTCCGCCGCAGCAAGGGCGAGCTGCCCGCCTTCGTCAACGAACTGGGGATGTAATCATGCGCCATCACACCGCACGAGCAGCGCTAGCAGCACAAGCAGCACAAGCAGCACAAGCAGCACAAGCAGCACAAGCAGCACTCGGCCTGATGCTGGCCGCCGCCATGGCCGGCGCATGCGGCGCCACGCTGACGCCGCCGCAGTTGCAGGCCGACTTCCAGCTGGCGCGCCGC
>JARXKM010000132.1:0-1081 GCA_030272785.1 Pseudomonadota bacterium | reverse complement strand
CGGCGCCACGCTGACGCCGCCGCAGTTGCAGGCCGACTTCCAGCTGGCGCGCCGCGCGCTCGAGGAGACCCACGGCGGCATCTACCGTTACAGCTCCAAGCAGGACCTGGACCGGGTGTTCGATGGCGCGGCCGCGCAACTGGACCATCCGATGGACGAGCTGGCGTTCCTGCGCATCCTCGCGCCGGCGGTCGCCGCGCTGCGCTGCGGGCACACCGCCGTGCTGCTGTCGCCGGCCCTGCAAGCGCAACGCGAGCACGCCTTGCTGCTGCCGCTCGATGTCAAGCTGGTGCAGGGCCGCCTCTACATCCTGCGCGATTTTTCCAGCGACGGCAAGCTGGCCGGGCGCGAGATCGTTTCCGTCAATGGCGTGGCGGTCGCCGCCATCATCGAACGGCTGACCGCCGCCGCGCCTGGCGACGGCTTCATCGCCACCGGCCGCGCGCGCGATGTCGCGCACACCTTCAAGCAAGGGCTGTACAACCAGTTCGGCATGCAGGGGCAATTCACGCTGGGACTGCAGCCGGCGCGCGCGACCGAGATCGAGGTGGTGCGGCTGGACGGGCAGGCACTCGCCGCGCTCAGGAGTGCGTCCGCCAGCCGCTACCCGCAGGACCAGCACGCGAAAAAATTCACCGAACTGTCGCTGCTCGACGAGGGAAAGATCGCGCGCCTGCAGGTCTTCAATTTCAGCGACGAGGAAGAGGACGACGAAGGCGCGCTGATATTGAGAAGGGCGTTCGAGAAGATGGCGGCCAGCGGCACGCAGACGCTGCTGCTCGATTTGCGCGACAACGGCGGCGGCGAGGACGCGCTGGGCAAGCGCCTGTTCTCCTACCTGGTCGACGCGCCCTTTCCGTACTACGCGCAGTTGACGGTCAAGCGGCCGGGCGTGAGCTATGCGCAGCATGTGGAAGGCGCGCCCGGCGTGCCGGCGGGCGCGCTGAAATTGCGTCCAGATGGCCTGTATGCGCCGGCGCGGCATCCGAACCTGGGGATCCAGCAGCCTGCGCTGCCCACTTTCAAGGGCAAGGTGATCGCGCTGATCAACGGCTGGTCGTTCTCGACGACGGCGGAACTG
>JARXKM010000131.1 GCA_030272785.1 Pseudomonadota bacterium | reverse complement strand
AGACCTGACCCCGCGGGCGGATCAGGCCGCCGGTGCTAAAATGCCGGCTTCGCCCACCCTTGCGCCTCTCATATGCTGAAACCTGCCCGCATCCTTACCTTTAAATGTGCCAAATGCGCGAAAGCGGTGAAGGTGTTCCTGCAGAAGGTGTCGGCCTGCTCGCACGTGCAGCCGTATCAGGGCATCTGCAGCTGCGGGGAAATCCGCCGCCACGCGACCGGCAACGCCGCCGCGGTCCAGTCCTACCTGCAGTCGACCGGCGAGGCATGGACGCACCATCACTAAATAGTGGGAAATAGCGCTAAAGTATTCGCGCCGGACGCCGTTAATTGGGTTACGCTCATCCACCTTGATGCAGGCTAACCATCATGTCCATCCTCTCCGCCTTGGGCTCACGCCCGACTTCGCCCCCTTTGCTGCGCACCGCGCAGGATGGCTCGACCGCGGGCGCTCTGCCGACGTCGGCCAGCGGCAAGGCGCCTTCGTCCGCCGCGCCCGCCGCCGATCCGGTGTCGCTGTCGTCGGGCAGCGTGGCCATCGCGCAGCAAGCCTTGAACGCGCGGCTGGCCCAGCTGGGCGATCAGACGGTTGAGGTCGCGCAACAATTTGTCGGCACCGCCGCGCGCAGCCTGTTCGGCGACGCCGCCACCGGCGCCAGCTTCCAGGTCGCCGCCATCAGCGTCGCCGCCGATACCAGCGCGTCCGCCACGCCCGCCGCGTCGGCGACGCCGGCTGCTGCCGCCGACGCGGCGCTGCAACTCAATGCCAGCGCGGCGTTCATCGGCAACGGCACCATCACCACCGGCGACGGACTATCCTTCGATTTCCAGCTCGAGGTCAGCTACACCGCGTCGGCCCAGGCCGGCAGCGCGGCACCGCCATCGGCCAACTCACCCGATACGCTGTCGCTAACCGGCCAGCAATTGCCGGAAGTAAAATTCCCCGGCAGCCTGGCCGACCTGTTCAAGCTGCTCGGCCGCCAGCTCGAGGTGTCGACCGATTCGGGCAAGAACGACGGCAACGGCGGCGATCTGTCGCTGCGCCTGATCCGGCTGGTCAACAGCGCCGCCTTGCTGGCGCCGCGCGCCCGCGCCGACAGCCCCGAGGCGACGCCGGTCGAACGCAACCGCGCGCTGGCCTCGTACGCGCCGCCGGCGCCGAGCAGCACCGTCACCTCGGCCTGAAAGGTGGCGAGGCGAAGAGGCTGAGCGGCCGAGCATCTTTCGATCATGCTCGCTCATCACAGCAGAATGCGCCCGCTCGTCGCGGCAAATGCTCGCCATAGCCTGAGCGATGGCGGTGCTTTGCGCCTGGCGCTCGGGCACGCCCGAAAAACGCTCAGCCTCTGAGCGGCCGCGCCGGGCCGTGACCGAGCGCCTATAATGGCGGATTGTCCTTTCCGATTGCCCCGTCCATGTCCGCTCTTCCCGCATCCGCCGCGCCCGCCCTCATTCACTGGCGCGAAGGCGATGTCGACCACTCGGCGCTGTGGCGCTCCGAAAGCGGCATGCAGGCGCCGAAGAAGGTGGTGATCGCCAACGACCAGACGCCGGCCGACCTGGCCTACCGACTGGCCTGCGAAGGCACTGCGCTGCTGTGGCGCGGCGACTTCCAGAACGCCCGCCAGTTGCTGCAGGCGCTGGCCCGCCGCGCCGACCACAAGAGCGCCAAGGGCAAGCGCGCCAAGACGCCCACGCCGCCCGCCAGCGCCAGCGCCGCATTCCACCTGCACCGCCAGGCGCAGTCGCAGCGCGCACGCACGCTGGCGATGCTGCTGATCCCGTTCGACGCCGACTACACCATCCCGCTGCGCCGCGCGCCCGATGTCGCGCTCGCCTGCAACGAGGCGTATGGCCGCCCCGATCAGCCATTCGTGGCGTCGCTGCGCGAACTGCTCGGCCTGATCGGCGCGCACGAGTGGCGCAGAAACGGCGTCGACATCGCGGTGCTCGAAGCGAAGATCCATCCGCATTACGGCGTGTTCTCGCCGATCCGCGGCGAATACCTCGCGCTGGTGAACGAAGCACCGCTGCCGGCCGGCGCCGCGCTGGCGTTCGACATCGGCACCGGCACCGGCGTGCTGGCGGCGCTGCTGGCGCGCCGCGGCGTGGCGCGCGTGATCGCCACCGACATGGATCCGCGCGCGCTGTCGTGCGCGCGCGAAAACCTGCACCGCCTCGGACTCGATGCGCGCGTCGAGGTGCAGCAGGCCGACCTGTTCCCGGCCGGCCTGGCGCCGCTGATCGTGTGTAATCCGCCCTGGCTGCCGGGCCGCCCGAGCGCATCGATCGAATCGGCCATCTACGATCCGGACAGCCGCATGCTGAAGGGCTTCCTGGCCGGCCTGGCCAGCCATCTGGCGCCCGCCGGCGAAGGCTGGCTGATCCTGTCCGACCTGGCCGAGCACCTCGGCCTGCGCCCGCGCGAACAGCTGCTCGGCTGGATCGCGGCGGCCGGCCTGGCCGTCGTCGCGCGCCACGATGTGCGCCCTACTCACCCGCGCGCCAGCGACCCGGACGACCCGCTGCACGCGGCGCGCACGGCCGAGCTGACGTCTTTATGGCGCCTGTGCGCACGATAGCCATATCAACCATTGCGCACGCGCCAGATTGTCCGTATAATCTTTCCTGCGGGGTGGAGCAGTCTGGCAGCTCGTCGGGCTCATAACCCGAAGGTCACAGGTTCAAATCCTGTCCCCGCAACCAAACACTTTGTATGAACATCGAGCCCGACTCTTGCAGCCGGGCTTTTGTTTTCTGGGGCGCGTTTCCACGCGCCCCGGCAAGCAAGCAGCGACCCCCTAGCGCCATGAGAGACAAAAAAGACAACGCGACGTTCGACCTGGTCGGCTTCGACGCCGACTTGACGCCCGCGCCGCACGCCGCACCGGCCGCGGCCAAGCGCGCACCGCGCAGCCGCATCGTCGGCATCCGCCAGCACCAGCTCGAACTGCTCGACGCCACCGACACCAGCGGCCTGCCGCTGTGGCACCGCGAGGAAGGCACCGACCTGTCCGGACTGCCGGTGTGGGCCGCCGCCTGCTAGACTGACGCTGGCGCTGACGCCGACACAAAACTGTCGCGGTCACCGTCCCCCCGCTGTTCCCCGCCACCCTACGATCGGCCCTGCCATGACCTCCAACGCCTTTTCCACGCTGCCGCTCGCGCCTGCCCTGCTGGCCAATCTCGACACCCTCGGCTACCTGGAGATGACGACGATCCAGGCCCAGAGCCTGCCGCCGGTGCTGGGCGGGCGCGACCTGATCGCGCAAGCCAAGACCGGCAGCGGCAAGACCGCCGCCTTCGGCATCGGCATCCTGCACAAGCTCAATCCGGCCTGGTTCGCCATCCAGGGCCTGGTGCTGTGCCCGACGCGCGAACTGGCCGACCAGGTGGCCAACGAATTGCGCCGGCTGGCGCGCGGCGAAGGCAACATCAAGATCCTGACCCTGACCGGCGGCGCGCCGATGCGCCCGCAAATGGCCTCGCTCGAACACGGCGCCCATATCGTCGTCGGCACGCCCGGGCGCATCCGCGACCACCTCGGACGCGGCACGCTGAACCTGGCCAACGTGCAGACGCTGGTGCTCGATGAAGCGGACCGCATGACCGACATGGGCTTTTACGACGAGATCGCCGGCATCGTCAGCGCCTGCCCGAAGCGGCGCCAGACCCTGCTGTTTTCGGCCACCTACCCGGACGACATCCGCCGCGCCACCGAGCTGTTCCTGCGCGACCCGGTCGAGGTCAAGGTCGAGGCGCAGCACGACGCCAGCCAGATCGAACAGCGCTTCTACGAAGTCGGCTTCGACGAGCGCGACGCCGCGGTCGGCAAGCTGCTCAAGCATTTCAAGCCGGTCTCCACCCTGGCGTTCTGCAACACCAAGGTCCACTGCCGCGAACTGGCCGCCGAACTGCGCGCCCAGGGCTTTTCGGCGCTGGCCCTGTACGGCGAACTGGAGCAGCGCGAACGCGACGAGATTCTGATCCTGTTCGCCAACCGCAGCTGCTCGGTGCTGGTGGCCACCGACGTCGCCGCGCGCGGCCTCGACATCGCCAACCTGGGCGCGGTGATCAATGTCGACGTCTCGAAGGACACCGAGGTGCACATCCACCGCGTCGGGCGCACCGGCCGCGCCGGCGAGTCCGGCCTGGCGCTGTCGCTGTGCGCGCCGAACGAAAAGAAGTGGGTGCGCCTGATCGAGGAGTACCAGCACGCGCCGGTCCAGTGGCACGCCCTCAGGGAGCTCGAGGACGAGCACCTGGAGGCGGCGCCGGCGCCGATGGTCACGCTGTGCATCATGGGCGGCAAGAAGGACAAGCTGCGTCCCGGCGACCTGCTGGGCGCGCTGACCGGCGACGCCGGCCTGCTCAAGGAACAGGTCGGCAAGATCAACGTCACCGAGTTCCAGACCTACGTCGCGCTGGACCGTCACGTCGCCGAGCTGGCGTTCGCGCGCCTCAGCGCCGGCAACCCGCTCGGCCGCGATTTCGGCGCCATCAAGGGCCGCAACTTCAAGATGCGCTTCATCGATGCCTGATTGGCCCGGTTGGCCCGGTTGGCCCGGTTGCCAGCGGCGCGCCGATCGCGCATGCTGGCGCCAACACGCACGGTTGAACGTGCATGCGGCCGCCAAATCTGGCATTATTGCTGGAGAAGAATACAGGGCGCCTGGCGTCTGACCACGATGACGCTGCTCTCCCCCGCCGCTTCCAGTCATACCGCGACCCGCTCCGCAATGCGGCTGTGGTGGGCGGCGCCGAACCGGACGGGCATGCGCGCGGCCAGCCAGGATGCGGTCGGCGCCGATCAGCTGAACAGCCCCCCGCAGCGCCACGTATTGCACGCGATCGGCGTGCACGGCCAGGTAGCGGCGCCATGACGACGCCACCGCTGACCATCGACGACGGCGCCGCGACGGCCCGCGCCGGCTCGGAACATTGCCTGCCGATCGGCACCCGCCTGGCCGATTTCGAAATTACCGGCGTGCTCGGCGAAGGCGGCTTCGGCATCGTCTACATCGCCTACGACCATGCGCTGCAGCGCAGCGTGGCGATCAAGGAATACATGCCCGACGCGCTGGCCATGCGCGGCGGCGGCCACAGCGTGTCGCTACGCGCCGAACGGCACCAGGCAACCTTCGAGCTGGGTCTGAAAAGCTTCATCAATGAGGCGCGTTTCCTGGCCCAGTTCGACCATCCGGCGCTGCTCAAGGTGTACAGCTTCTGGGAGCAGAACCGCACCGCCTACACCGCGATGCAGTATTACGAAGGGCGCACCATCAAGGAGATCGTCGCCAACAGCCCGGAACTGGTCGATGAAGCGTGGTGCCGCAAGATCCTGCGCCAGATGCTGCAGGCGCTCGAAATGCTCTACACGGCCAACATCCTGCATCGCGACGTCTCGCCCGACAACATCATCGTCCAGCCCAACGGCGACGCGGTGCTGCTCGACTTCGGCTCGGCGCGCCAGATCATCGGCGACCTGACGCGCGGCCTGACCGTGATTCTCAAGCCGGGCTACGCGCCGGTCGAGCAGTATGCGGGCGACGCCTCGCTCGAACAAGGCGCGTTCACCGACATCTACGCGCTGGCGGCGGTGATGTATTTCGCCGTCACCAAACGGGCGCCGCCAAGTTCGATCGCGCGCATGATCAAGGACCCGCTGACGCCGTTGACGACGCTGGCGCCGCCTGGCTACCACCCGTCGTTCCTGGCCGCGATCGACAAGGGCCTGGCAGTGCTGGCGCACGACCGGCCGCAAACCATCGCGGCATTTCGCGACCTGCTCGGCATCGTCTCGCTGGGGCCGCCGCCGGCTGCGCGCAGCGGCGCGCGCGGCGCCCCGCCGGCGCCGCCCGAGCGCGCGCCAATGCCGCTGCCGGTGGCGGCGCCGGCGGCGGCGACCGCGCCACCACCGGCGGCCGGCATGGCCGCCGCGCCACCGGGCAGGCGCTGGCAGTTCATCGCGATCGCCCTCGCCGTGCTGCTGACCGGCGGCATCGGCCTGTACGCGCTGGTCAACAGCGCCGCCGACGACACCATCATGCTGGCATTGCCGCAATCGCCCCGGACGACACGCGCCGCCGCGCCGCCGGCCAATGAGCAAGATGAGCCGGAAGTGCCCGCCGCGGTCGCGCCGCCGCAAGCGCCGCAGTCGCCGCAGCCGGCGCCGCAGGCAGCGGCACCGGTCGTCGAGATGATGGCATACCGGCTGGCGATCAAACCGTGGGGCACCGTCTACGTCGATGGCAGGGAGCGCGGCGTCAGCCCGCCGATGAAGCGGCTCAGCCTGACGCCCGGCAAGCACCGGATCCGCATCGCCAACCCCAATTTTCCCGATGTGTCGATCAACGTCGATGCATCCAAGGACCGCTCCGGCGGCACCATCGAGCATGACTTCACACAGGCAAAGCGCTAAGCGCACCAGGACTTCCATGAACCATTTTCGCGTCGCCGCCCTCCTCGCCTGCCTGTGCGGCGCCACCCTGCTCAGCGCGTGCGCCAGCCTGCCGTTCGGCGGCGGTGCGGCGACCGCGACGAACCATCCGCGCGGCGATATCGGGGGGCCGGTTCAGTCAGGCCTGCGCGACGGCATCGCGCTCTACAACAACGGCGACTACAACGGCGCGATCCGGCGCCTCGGCATGGCCGACGTCAGTAGCGGGCCGAAAGCGACCCAGCTCGAAGCGCTGAAATATACCGCCTTCAGCTACTGCCTGACGTCGCGCCAGACGCTGTGCCGCTTGCAGTTCGAAAAAGCGCTCAAGCTCGATGCGTCGTTCGACCTGGCGCCGGGCGAACATGGACATCCGCTGTGGGGGCCGGTGTTCGTGAAGGCGAAAAAAACCCGGTAAGACGGCGCTCGGGGCAGCCAGTCAGTCAGTTGGCCATTTTGTGTTCGAACGCCAGCCGCAAGGTCGGCGCCGTCGGCGTCGCCGTCAATGTCTGCAAGCTGCCCGACTGATCGCCGAAGCTGGCCTGCGACAGGTGGTCCTGGCCGAGCAGGTTCGCCACCGACATGCGCCACTGGCTGCGCGCATCGACGCGCCACACCGCCACCATGCCGACATCGCGCTGCGCGCCGCTCGACGCCCGGCCGCGTTCGGACAGGCGCAGCGCGCCGCCGCGCACAAAGTTGACGCTGGCCCCCAGCGTCACCGGCAAGGCCGTCATGCGATGGTCGATGCCGACACCGGCGCTCAGCGGTACCTGGCTGGCGAGCCGGTTGTCGGGCCCCGCGATGGCCGCCACGCGCGACCAGTTGCGCGCCAGGTTCGCGCGCAGTTCGAGCCGCGGCACCGGCAACGGCCACTTCGCTTCGAATTCGACGCCCCAGGTCGCGGCGCGCCCGGCGTTCACCGGCGTGCTGATCCACCTGCTGCCGACCTGCTCGACGCGCTCGATGGTGACGTCGTCGATGCGCCGCAGGTAGGCGCTGGCGCTGGCCATGGCGTCCTTGCCGAAGTAGCGTTCGTAGGCAGCGTCGAGGCCCCACGCACGTTCCGGCAGCAGGTGCGGATTGCCCTGCATGTCAGGCGCGATGGCGCTGTTGTCGTTATCGACCGTGTAGCGCCGCAGCGCCAGGTTGGTCAGCGTCGGCATCTTGAAGGTGCGCGTCAGGCCGGCGCGCAGCTGGTGTCCCTCGGCCAGCTTGTACACGGCCTGCACCAGCGGGCTCAGTACCGTCGTCTGCTGGCGCACCGTGTCCAGCACATTGCCCTCGGTGGCAGTGCGCAGCGTCTCCCAGCGCAAGCCGGCCGACACCGACAGCAGCGCCGTGACGCTCCAGTCGTCCTGGGCGAACAAGGCCATCCGGTCGAGCCGGGCGGCCGAGCTTTCGTAGGCGCTGGGGGCGACCGTATCGCCCGGCTGCAGCTGTTCGCGGCGCGTCTCGGTGCGCCGGCCGCTGGCCGCGTCCCATCCCGCCAGCAGCGTGTGGCCGCCCGCCAGGGTGTGCGCAAACTTGCCGCCGAACGTAACGTTGTCCTCGTTCGCCGACGAATCGACCCGCCGCACCAGCGGCACCAGCGGCACCAGCGCGCGGTCGGCGCCAGCGGCGATGCCTTCGAAGTCGTTGGCGCCGCGGCGCTGGAAGTGATTGCGGCCGATCTTGACGTCCCAGCGGCCGCCGCCGTCGGCCTGGTGGATCCACTGCACATCGCTGCGCAGCGTTTCGGCATGTGCCTTGAAGAGCGTGCGGTTGGCGGGGAACTCGGTCGGCGCGCCAATCGCGGTGACGTCGTCGGAATTGGTGCGCAGGTCGAGCGTCATGAAACGCACGAAATTCTGCGCGCTGAGCGTATCGCCGTTCGGCAGCGTCCAGTTGATGCGCGGCGTCAGGTTGATGCTCGGACGGATGTCCAGTTCGCGGCGCCGGGTGCGGCGCATCAGCCTGACCGCGCCGGCGCCGTCGCGGCCAAGCTCGTCGTCGGTGTAGGCGGTCAGCATGCGGCCGGCGACCAGCGCCGCGCCGACCGTGTACGACCAGGCGGCGCCGTTGTCGCCGGCCTGGCCGGTGGCGTCCGGCGCCAGGCGGCCGTCGGTGCCGGCGGCGCCGAGCTTGAACTCGCGCGGGGCCCGCGGCGCGCTTTTGCGCAGCACGATGTTGATGGTGCCGGCGATCGCCTGGCTACCCAGTTCGGCGCTGGCCACGCGCATGATCTCGATGCGCTCGATCAGTTCGGGCGAGATGGTATCGATCAAGAAGCCGGCCGGCACCGGCTGGCCGTTCAGCAGCACCTGCGTGTAGCCGTTGCCGAGGCCGCGCATGCGGATCTCGCCGCCGCGGCCGGGTAGCCCGCCGACAGTGATGCCGGGCATGCGCTTGAGGGCATCGGCCACCGTCTGGTCGCCATAGCGCAGCAGTTCCTCGCGTCCGACCACCGTCATCGCGGCGGTGTCGAGCTGGCGGGCGCGGTCGCGCGTGCCGACAATCTCGACCGTCTGGGCGGCTGCGCCGGTGGCGAGGAACAGGGTCAGGAGGGTCAGGCAAACTGCGTGGCGATGCATCGGCATTCCGTTTCTATCAAAATTGGGGCAACACGTCGCCGCACCGCGCCGTGCGACGCGGTGTTGGCGCTTGCGAGGGAAGGTCAGCGGCCGGCCAGCCTGGCGCGGTTGCGCAGCGCCGACGCGGTGGCGTGCGCATCGAGGCCAGCCAGCACGGTGGCGGGATTGACGATGCGATCGCCCTGGCGCACTTCGAAATGCAGGTGCGGGCCGGTGACCCGGCCGGTGGCGCCGGACAGGCCGATCACCTGGCCGGCCTTGACGATATCGCCGGCGGCCACCAGGCGGCTGTCGAGGTGCGCATAGAACGAACTGAGGCCGTTGGCGTGGACGATCAGGACCGTCTTGCCGAACTTGGCGCCGCCGGCATCGAGGTCGGCCGAGGTGACGACGCGGCCGTCCGCGCTGGCCAGCACCGCCGTGCCGGTATGGGTGACGAAGTCGACGCCGCGATGCCCGTTCGGGCGCAACGGCGACACCACCCCGAAGAAGCTCGACACGCGGGCCTGCGCGAGCGGCGCCTGCCACGCCACCGGCGCGGCTGGCGCGCTCGACGGCACGCCTGGCAGGCGCCACGCGAATGCCGGCTGCAGCAACAGGCTGGCCGCGAACACGGCGCCGAAGCCGGTCGCCAGCGCCGAACCGATCAGCGCGCCCGGCGCCTGCGCGCAGCCTTGGCGGATCAGCAGCATGCGCGCGCCCATCGAAGCGGGGCCGGTACCGCCGAATGCCAGCGCCGCGGCGAAGCCGCCGTGCTCGATCTTGAGCTGGCCGAGCAGCGCCGCCGCGTAGGCCTTGCGCTGCGGCTGCGGCCGGCCGGCCAGCACTTGCCGGTCGCAGCTCAGCTCCTGTGCCCAGCGCAGGCGCTCGGCCAGCCTGCGCATCGCCGGATTGAACCACAACAGCGTGCGCGCGGCGATGCTGGCGGCCATCCACAGCGGGTCGTGGCGACGCAAGTGGGTCAGTTCATGATCGACGATCATCCGCTGCTGCGCGCCGTCGAACTGGCGCAGGTGGCGCGGCAGCAGCAACCGCGGGCGCCACACACCGATCAACATGGGCGAGACCGCCAGGTCGATTTCATACACGGCGATGGCCGGCATGGCGTCGAAGCCGTCGTGCGCGGCGGGGTCGGTCAGGCGGGTGGCGGCATGCACCAGCCGGCGCAGCGCGCGCTGTGCCAGCGCCAGCCGGATCGCCGCCACGCTCACGCCAACCAAGTACACGGCCAGCCAGGCCTGGGCGGCGCGCAGCAGCCACACGCCGGAGGGTTCACCGGTATCGGCTGGTGCTGCGGTCACCGCAGCCGGTGTGACCGGCGCCGCGGCCGGCGCGGCCGGCGCGGCCGGCGACAGCGGTTGCGCGTCCAGGGCGATCGGCGGCATCACGCTCAGCTGCGCGGCCTGCGGCGCCAGCACGCACAGGAACGCGGCGACAGTAAGCAACTGGGCCAGCAGCCAGGCGCGCCGCGACAGCGCCAGCGCGGGCCAGCGCCGGCACGCCAGCGCCAGCAAGGCCCAGACGCCGCCGCCGGCGAGCACGCAGGCCAGGCTCGCCTGCATGAACTGCAGCGCCATCAGCTCGGCCGCGCTCATTGCTCGCCGTCCGGCTCGCCCGGCCAGTCGTGCAGCAATTGCTCGAGCTGCGCCAGTTCCTGCTGGTCGACCAGCCGGCTGCCGGTGAACATATTGACCGGCAGCGGGCCGTCCATCTCCATCACGCGGCGGCCGAAGTCGTGCGCGAAGGCGGCCAGCGTAGCGACCTTGTCGAGCTGCGCCTGGTAGACCTGCACGCCGTGGCGCAGCTGCTGGCTGACCATCGATTTATCCAGCATGCGCTCGAGCGTCTTGCGGGTCGACGAAAACGACCAGCCCAGTTCGTCGCCGACCTGGGCGTGGATTTCGCGCGCGCTCAAGGGATGCTCTTTCCACAACGCCTTCAGCAGACTCAGTTCAGACATCGATGGGACCGACATGGCGCACTCCGCTTGTGACAATGGAGGCAAGTATGCGACAAATGTCGCGCGCATGTCAAGGCTTACATCGACGCGTCATCAGGCGCGCAGATTGACCGAGGCCGGGAAGCGCGGTGCGCGGCGGTGCAGCGTGGCCTGTTCGTAGGCGTAGGCCATGCCGATCAGCGCGGCCTCGCTGAAGGCGGTGCCGACGAACGACAGGCCGACCGGCAGGCCGTTGGTATAACCGGCCGGCACGGTGATATGCGGATAGCCGGCGACGGCGGCGGGCGACGAGAAGCTGCCGCCGTAATGGTCGCCGTTGATGAAATCGGTCAGCCAGGCCGGCCCGCCGGTCGGCGCCACCAATGCGTCGAGCCGGTGCTCCTTGAGGACCTGGTCGATGCCCTCGGCGCGCGCGTAGCGATGGTTGTTGGCCAGCGCATCGGTGTAGGCCTGGTCGCCGAGTCCCGCCTTGGCCTGCGATTTGACCAAGTGCTCCTGGGCGAAAAATGGCATCTCTTTGGCCGCGTGCGCGATGTTGAAGGCGATCAGGTCGGCCATGTTCTTGATCGGTGCATGCGGCGCGTAGCCGGCCAGGTAGGCCTCGAGACCGGGCTTGAATTCGGCCAGCAGCACCGCCGTTTCGCTGTCGTTGTACTTGTCGGTGTTGGGCAGCGTGACGTCGACCAGGATCGCGCCCTGCGCCGCCAGCAGCGCCAGCTGCTGCTCGATGATCGCGTCGACCGCATCGCCGCTGCCGAAAAAATTGCGCGCCACGCCGAGGCGCTTGCCCTTCAAGGCATCCCTGACCAGCGCCTGCGCGTAATCGGTCGACGTGCCGGCCGGCGCGCTGGTGGCCGGATCGGACGGATCGATGCCGGCCATCGCCGCCAGCATCAGCGCGGCATCGGTGACGCTGCGCGTCATCGGGCCGGCGGTATCTTGCGACTGGGCGATCGGGATGATGCCGCTGCGGCTGACCAGGCCGACGGTGGGCTTGATGCCGACCAGGCCGCAGGTCGATGCCGGCGAGACGATCGAGCCGTCGGTCTCGGTGCCGACCGCCAGGGTGGCCAGGCTGGCGGCGATGGCGGCGCCGGAGCCCGAGCTCGAGCCGCTGGTATTGCGGTCGAGCGCATACGGATTCCTGGTCAGGCCGCCGCGACCGCTCCAGCCGCTGACCGAATGGGTCGAGCGCATGTTGGCCCACTCGCTCAGGTTGGTCTTGCCGAGGATCACGGCGCCGGCCTTGCGCAGTTGCGCCGCCACGTGCGCGTCGCGGGTGGCGCGCACGCCTGCCAGCGCCAGCGAGCCGGCGCTGGTACTCATCCTGTCGGCGGTGGCGATATTATCCTTGAGCAGCACCGGGATGCCATGCAGCGGGCCGCGCAGCCGGTGGGCGGCGCGTTCGCGGTCCATCTCGGCGGCGATGTTCAGCGCATCCGGGTTGAGTTCGATGATTGCATTCAGGCGCGGGCCGTGCTGGTCGATGGCAACGATGCGGGCCAGGTAGCGCGAGGCCAGCGCGTGGGCGCTGAGCGTTCCGGCGCGCATCTGCGCCTGCTGTTCGAGCACGCCGGCGTCGAGGATGTTGGCGATAGTTGCCGGGCGCGCGGACGCGCTGCCGACGACGCTGGTGGCGGCGATGCCAAGTCGAACGAAGTCCCTGCGATCCATGCCAGCTCCCAGAAATTAACCACGAACAGCATAGCAGCGTGCCGGCCAGAAATGCTGGGAAATGCTAGGGTCAGGTCTGACAATCGGACATTTTTGTGGGGTCAGGTCTGACATTCGGACATTTTGCTGGGGTCAGGTCTGACATTCGGACATTTTTATAAG
>JARXKM010000130.1:2966-13015 GCA_030272785.1 Pseudomonadota bacterium | reverse complement strand
ACGGCATGAGCACGTGGCTGCCGGTGGCGAACGAGGAAACCGCGCTGCTCGAGGCACGGCGCGAACTGGCCGACAACCGCGGCCGGCGCAATACCGCACTGGCCGCGCTGTTCAAGGCGCTTGGCGACAGCAGCGCCGAGTAGGTTTAGCGCGTGTAGTAGCCGACGCCGACCAGCACATCGTTATAGCGCTGGATCAGCGAGTGCTTCGGCTCGACCGCGTTGGTGGCCGGGTTGCGCCAGACGTAATCGACAGTGCCGCTGCCTTTCTGCTTGGCGAGCGCGATCATCTCCGCGACCAGTGGCTTGCCGGCCGCGTCGCGCAGGCCGCGCGCATCCATGCCGGTCAGTTGCGGCGAGCCACCCGACGCGCGATATTTGCCATCGTCGATGCCGATGACGAAGACATACAGGTCGTTGTGGGTGAAGCGTCCCTGGGAGTTGTTGAAGCTGGTGAACGCGGTATTGCCGCCTTCCTTCTTCAAGAAACCCACCGCGGCGTCGAGCAGGTCGTGCGCCTCTTCCACCGAGGCGCGCGGCGTGTAGTAGCCGACGCTGACGACGTAGTCGCCCACTTTCTGGAATTGGCTCGACTTGATCTCGAGATGATTGCTGGCGCGGTTCAGCCAGTGATATTCGATGACGCCGTTCGGGTTGGCCTTGGCCTGATCGAGCATGTCGCGGATGAACGGCTTGCCTGCCGCATCGCGCAGGTCGATGGCGTTCTTGCCCAGCATTTCGGCATGCGAGCCGCCGTTCGCAAGCATGACGCCATCCGGACCGACCACGAACACGTAATAGGCACCGTGAACGAATGCTCCTTTGGTCTCGTTGAACGCGGCGAACGATTTTTCGGGGCCGTTCTTCTGCAGGTAAGCAACCGCCTGGTCGA
The DNA here is from genome assembly GCA_030272785.1 of Pseudomonadota bacterium. Lineage (GTDB taxonomy): Bacteria > Pseudomonadota > Gammaproteobacteria > Burkholderiales > Burkholderiaceae_D > JAFCUW01. The sequence continues at coordinate 12,124 of JARXKM010000130.1, read as the reverse complement.
GCAGCGCGGTGGCCCGCTTGCCTCCGGCGCGTTCGATCGCCCCGCGCGGCGCCGCGGCCGTTTCGGCGGAATGGACTACCGGGACTGCGATCAGCGCCGATATGACAGCGAGAGCGAGCAAGCCCAAGCGATGATGTTTCATGGTGTACCCCAGGGTTGACAAGAAGCGTGTTGCGTCTTATTTGGCAGAAGCCGCCAACTCCGGCGACCTGCCACGCATTGTTCGTCAATACTTATGCAATTTGCGGGCCATGATGCGCGATGCTCTGTTTGCCAGATGCGCGGGCGCGCACTGCTCCAATTTGCCACCGTTGTTCCAATACGGGACATATCTGAGCACGAGATAATTGATGTGGATGAATGCCGACGCACGGTCGCGCAAGAAGACGGGCCCTCGCATGCGCCCCTAAGCGTCTCGCCCTGAAGTCGCTCGCGGCCCACCGGTCCTTTTAATTCAAATCATTGACTGTGCTCGCAGGCCAGCTTGACCTCTGCCAATTCAGACGCCGTATTGCCGAGTAACAATTGCTCACGCAGTTCAACCCGACCGGGAGGAAATAGTTATGGCAATCGACGTATATTTGCAGATAGACGGCATTATGGGCGAGTCCATGGACGAGAAGCATAAAGACTGGCTTGAATGTTCGTCAGTACATTGGGGCGTCATGCAGCCAAAAAGCGCCACCTCATCGACGGGCGGCGGGCACACTGCCGAGCGGGCCGAACTCGCTGACATTACGTTCACCAAGCACGCGGATCTCTCCTCCCCGATCCTGCTGCAGACCTGCGCGATGGGCAAAACCGTCCCGAAAGCAAAACTCGAATTCATGCGCGCCGATGGCAATGGCGAACGAGTCAAATACTTCGAGATTGAGCTAGAAAACGTTCTGATCGGTCACGTAGAGCCAGACCTTCATCCGGGCGACATCCTATCCGAACACGTCGGACTCAAATACTCCAAGATCAAGTGGCGGTACACCCAACAGAAAATCGGCGGAGGCGCTGGTGGCTCAACCATTGGAGGTTGGGACTTGGCAGCCAACAAGATCGCGTAGCTAACGGGAGAGCACCATGTACATGAGCACAGCGGCGCGATTAAGCATGCGCAATACCGAGAAGAAGATGCTGAAATATTACGATGACGGTGGCAAAGGGCGCGGGAACTGCACTTGGGGAATCGGAACGAAAGCTCATAATGGCCCATGTTCAAAAACGGAACTCGCCCGCGTCGTTCTTGATGCAGATATAGAACGCGAGTTTGCCGTCCGCCTGCGGGAAGCTGAAAGAGGTGTTGAACGACACGTGAAAGCTTCACTTACCCAGGAACAATTCGATGCCTTGGTCGGCTTGGCCTACAACGCTGGAGTACCCGGCTCGTCCAAAGTGTTTGAATTGATAAATTCGGGGAACTTTGACGGTGCCGCTACCAGAATTTCCGGTATGGTCAACGGCCACAAATGGATCAAGGGTAAGCGGGTCCCGGTATTTTATCCGGGACTGGTCGCTCGCAGAACAGCAGAAGCCGCCCCGTTCAGGAACGCATCGAATGCGCCTTTGAGGAGTGCGGAAAAATGACGCATGCTGCCATGGAAATGCTAAGCCGTTTCATGCTGCTTACAGTGTTCACTTTCGCCTCGGCGGGAACGCACGCGCAAGACCAAAACGCCGACATTTACGGGCAATGGAAGATCAAAGACATGATCGGCATGGGCGCGGTGGCGAGCCTGTCTGAGCACCAAGCCCGAAAACTCATCGGGAAAACGCTATTCATCAGTGCTGAAAGGTACGAGTTCAACGGACAGGTATGCTCGAATCCGCTTTACAATCGAAGCAGAGAGAACCCGGTGACCTACTTCGACCGCGAATGGCATACCGGCATCGAGGGGATTCCATTTCCGAACCCGGTTACGATCATCGAAGTTACCGGCTGTGATTACCTCTACCCGATCCGCAGAGACCATTTGATGATTGCCGAAGACGGCGTCTTTTTTGAGGCGGTGCGCATCAAGAGCTGGTCAAAGAAACCGGCCTCTCACAGTCGCCCATGAGATCTGACGTACGGTAGTTCAAGCACTCCTGCGTTAATTAATGCGAATGATCTTGTGATCTCTACTTTTTCGGACGTGCGCATGCCCCGCTGTTGCGCCTTTTCGCTTAAGCGGCGCCGAAGCGCCCAGCTCTGAAATCATCAACCGCCTGATGCAGTTCGGCCTGCGTGTTCATCACGAACGGGCCAAGCTGCGCGATCGGCTCGCCGAGCGGACGGCCGGCGATCAGCAGCACGCGGCTTGCCTGCGCCGCCTTGATGCGCACACCCTCGGCCGCGGGCGGATTGGCCAGGATCGCCATGCGCGCACTCGGTACGCCTTTGCCCTCGACCGTCACTTCGCCGCGAAACACGTACAGAAACGCATTGTGCCCCGGCGGCAGGCGTTGCTCGAAGCTGGCGCCGGCGGCCAGTTCGATGTCGAGATAAACCGGCTCGGTGCCGTCGCGCTGCACCGCTCCTGCGACGCCATGGCTGCTGCCGGCGATCACCTGCACCGTCGCTCCCGCATCGGTGACGAAGCGCGGGATTTCCTCGCTCGGAATATCGCGGTACCACGGCGCGCTCATCTTGTCCCTGGCCGGCAGGTTGAGCCACAGCTGGAAGCCTTCCATCAAGCCGTCGTTCTGCTCCGGCATTTCGGAGTGCACCACGCCGCGCCCGGCCGTCATCCACTGCACGCCGCCGTTGGTGATCAGCCCTTCATGACCGGCGCTGTCCTTGTGCCGCATGCGGCCGGTGATCATGTACGAGATGGTCTCGAAGCCGCGGTGCGGATGCTCGGGAAAGCCGGCGATGTAGTCGCCCGGCTTGTCGCTGCCGAATGCGTCGAGCATGAGAAACGGATCGAGCCGGCGCTGCAGCGTTTGCGTCAGCACGCGGTTGATCTTGACGCCGGCGCCGTCCATCACGAACTGTCCATTGACCAGGCGCTCGACGCCGCGCGCCGTGGTGAGCCGTTCTGCCGTCAACTGCTGTGTCATCATCTGCTCCAAAGGTTGGGCGTCGCCCGGTGCGGGTTACGCCAGTGCTGCTTCGATGTCCGCGTCGGCCTGGGCCTGCGCCTTGGCGACCGCTTCCGGACCCATGCCGTGGCCTTCCGAGTAGACGAACGTGACGTCGGTCAGGCCGAGGAAGCCGAGGAAGGTGGTCAGGTGCGGCACTTGCGAATCGCTGGCGCCGTTGCGGTGGAAACCGCCGCGCGACAGCGTCACGAAGACCTTCTTGTCCTTCAGCAGGCCTTCAGGGCCGGTCGCGGTGTAGCGGAACGTGGTGCCGGCGCGGGCGATCGCGTCGAACCAGCTTTTCAGTTGCGAGGTGATGCCGAAGTTGTACATCGGCGCGCCGATCACGATGACGTCGGCGGCGACCACCTGGGCGATCAGGGCGTCGTCGAGCGCGACGCGGGCAGCCTGCTCGGCGCTGCGCTGGTCGGCCGGCGTGAACAGCGCGCCCAGCGCCGCTTCGTCGATGCTCGGATGCGGCTGCGCAGCGAGGTCGCGGCGCGCCAGCACGGCACCCGGATGTTCGGCCAGCAGGCCGGCGACGATCTTGTCGTTCATGCGGGTCGACTCGGAACCGCTGCTGCGGGCGCTGGAATTGATTTGCAGGATGTTCATGTGAAGCTCCTTGGTGGTGTGTCGGACTGCGATGTAAAGCACTTTATCAGTTCCAAAATCATGGCGGAAGGCGCTAAAATGGATAACATCATTCAACCAGTGGGATAATCAGATGGATGTCGAACCGAACGATTTGCTGCTGTTTGCCCGCATTGTCGAGGCGGGCAGCTTCAGCAAGGCGGCGCTGCGGGTGGACTTGCCCAAGTCGACCGTTTCGCGCCGCATCGCGCTGCTCGAGGCGAAGCTGGGCGAACGGCTGCTGCAGCGGACTACGCGCAAGCTGATGCTCACCGAGTTCGGCGCCAGCCTGCTCGAGCATGCGCGCAAGGTGGTCGAGGAGGTCGAGGCGGCCGGCGCGCTGGTGCAGCACCGCCAGCAGGCGCCGAGCGGCCGGCTGCGCGTGTCGATGCCGTCCGACTTCGCCAACCTCGGGCTGACGCGGGTGATGACCGAGTTCATGGCGCGCTATCCGGCCATCACGCTCGAGCTGGACCTGTCGCCGCGGCGGGTCGACCTGGTGGCCGAGAATTTCGACATCGCGATCCGGATGGGCGACCTGCCGGACGATTCATCGCTGGCGGCGCGCCGGGTGGCGCTGGAAAAGGTGGGGCTGTACGCGTCGCCGTCGTACATCGCCACGCGCGGACTGCCGGAGACGCCCGACGACCTGTTCAAGCACGACCTGCTGTGCCTGCTGAGCCGCAACGGCGGGGCGCAGCCGTGGATCCTCACGCGCGGCAAGGCCGAATGGTCGCGCGAGCTGCCGGCCCGCCTCACGGCCAACTCGCCCGACCTGCTGGCGCGCATCGCCTGCAACGGCGCCGGCATCGCCGCCAGTTCCGACCTGTTCGCCACGCCGTTCGTCGAAAAGGGCGAGCTGGTGCGCGTGCTGCCCGAGTGGGATCTGCCCAGCGTGACCGGATGGGCGGTGTTCCCCGGCCGGCGCCTGATGCCGGCCAAGACGCGCGCCTTCCTCGACATGATGGAAACGCTGTGCTGCGAGGACGCCCAAAAGCGCCGTGTTTAGCGCGGGCGCTTGCCCATCATCTCGCCGAGGCGGATGCTGCGCTCGGGCGCCCAGTCGGGATTGAAGACGATGGTGTCCTGCCTGAACAGCATGACGATGGTCGAGCCGAGCAGGAAACGGCCCATCTCGTCGCCTTTTTTGAGCACGATGTCCTGGTCCTGGTAGCTCCATTCGCACACCTTGCCGGGGCGGGTCGGATTGACCACGCCATGCCAAACCGTCTGCATGCTGCCGACGATGGTGGCGCCGACCAGGGTGAGCACGAACGGGCCGTGTTCGGCCGATTCGAACACGCACACCACGCGCTCGTTGCGGGCGAACAGGCCGGGGATGCCGCGCGCGGTGGTCGGGTTCACCGAAAACAGTGCGCCGGGCACGTAGATCATGCGCGTCAGGCGGCCGTCGCACGGCATGTGCAGACGGTGGTAGTCCTTCGGGCTCAGGTACAGGTTGGCGAAGCTGCCGTGCTGGAAGTGCGCCGCCAGGCTGGCGTCGCCGCCCACCAGTTCGGCGGTGCTGAACCTGTGGCCCTTGGCCTGGAAGATCTGGTGGTCCTCGATCTGGCCGAACTGGCTGATGGCGCCGTCGACCGGGCAGATGAAATCGGCGTCGGCCAGCGGGCGCGCGCCCGGCTTGAGCGGGCGCGTGAAGAATTCATTGAAGCTGGCGTAGCTGCCGATGTCCGGATTGACCGCCTCGTCCATGTTGACGCCGTATTTGCCGACGAACCAGCGGATCAGGTTGGTCGTCCAGACGCCGCCCTTGGCGCCGGCGACATGGCCGGCGAAGGTGGTCAGGGCTTGTTTCGGCAGCAAATACTGCGGCAGGACTTTGATGCGATCGGACACGGTGTGGGCCTCTTATTGGATGATGGGCGATTATAACGGGACGCCGGGCGTTGTCATGTTTTTCCGTGGTGCGCCGGTTGCAGGGAGCGCCTTTTCGAACTACGCTGGAGGGATGGAAGCGGGTCCCTCAAAACTGGAAGAATTTATCCCCGAAGCACGAGAGCGCTTCGCCAGGATAGAGACGCGCTTGGACCAGACCGTTACTAAGGCGGATTTGGCAGAAGCGATTGGCAGCGCACGGTTTGAGATCAGCGGCTTGCGTGGCCAGATTGGCAATGAGATCAGCGCTCTGCGCAGCGAGATGCATAAAGAGTTCACCGGCATGGTCAAGTGGATCGTCGGGACCGCCGTTGTACTCGGTGCCGCGGCGATTACTGTCATCACCTTCGTACTCAACTACGCAACGCCTCCGCGAATCTTGCCAGCGCCGACTGCACAGCTTGTTCCGGCGCCGCAGACGCCCCTCATCATCCAGATGCCGCCGTATCCAACGTCGCCGCCCCGGCAATGACAGTGTTGCCGAGCCGCCGGCAAACATGCATATCGAAAATATTTCCCCCGTAGCAACACAAGCGGCGCGGAATGACGGACAATGACGGCCTTCGTAAAAATCGCCCAGTGCTCATGTCGCCGCAAAAAAATCCCCTCCGTCTGACCGTTGTTGCCGCTGCCTTGGCCGCGGTGTTGTCCGCCCACGCCCAGCAGGTCGCGCCCGTTGCGTCCGACGCCGCCACGGCGCCGCCGAAGGCCGCCGCGCCGAAAATGCAGCAGGTCGAGGTGAAGGGCTCGGCCGAGACCTACGATGCGCGCCGCGACGACACCGCCAGCAAGATCGTCGTCAACCACGAGGAAATCGTCAAGTACGGCGATACCAACGTCGTCGACGTGCTCAAGCGCCTGCCCGGCATCACGGTCAGCGGCGCGTCGGGACGCGGCGGCGGCGAGATCCGCATGCGCGGCCTGGGCGCCGGCTACACCCAGATCCTGCTCAATGGCGAGCGCGCGCCGGCCGGCTTCTCGCTCGATTCGCTCTCGCCCGACGTGATCGAACGGATCGAGGTGCTGCGCGCGGCGAGCGCCGAATTTTCGACCCAGTCGATCGCCGGCACCATCAACATCATCCTGAAAAAAGCCATCAAGAACGCGCAGCGCGAACTGAAGCTGGGCGCCGGCGGCGGCCGCGGCTTGGTCAACCCGAACGCCAACCTGCAGCTGTCGGACAAGCTCGGCGCCATGTCGTATTCGCTGTCGGCGAACGCGTTCTATCAAAAATTCAACCGCGAATCGCCCACCGTCGAGGAGGGCTTCGACCCGGCCGGCCGCCAGGTGCTGCTGCGCCACAGCGCCACCAACGAGCGCGGCCAGTTCAGCGCCGTCAACCTGGCGCCGCGGCTGAACTGGACGCTGGCCAACGGCGACACCGTCACCTCGCAGACTTTCGTCAACGTGAACCGCTTCAGCCGATCGGCCGGCACCGACGTCGTCACGTCGGTCGGCACCGCACCGCAGTATCCGGCGATCGCCTCGGTCATGTCGAACGCGAACGAGTTCTTTCGTACCGACCTGAACTGGGTCCACAAGTTCGCCTCGGAGGCCAAGCTGGATCTGAAGATCGGCGGCCTGGTCGGCGGGCTCGGCAACGAGCAGCGCCGCCTCGGCTACAACCAGGCCGGCGCGCTCACGCTCGACAGCGCGATCCATTCGAAGGGCACCGACCACGGCGGCACCGCGACCGGCAAGTTCTCGACGCCGATGTTCGACGGCCATGCGCTGTCGCTCGGCTGGGACGGCGGCATCAACAGCCGCGACGACGCCCGCGTGCAGGTCGACGTGCCGCTGCCCGGCGCGCTGCCGGCCAACAGCGACGAGCGCTACTTCGCCCGCGTCAGCCGGCTGGCCGCCTTCGCGCAGGACGAATGGAACGTCACGCCGCGCTGGTCGGTGTATCTCGGTGCGCGCTGGGAAGGCATCCGCACCAGCACTTCGGGCAACAGCTTCGCCACCGCCGACTCGCGCACCAGCGTCTGGAGCCCGCTGTTCCAGACCCTCTACAAGCTGCCCGGCACCAAGGCCGACCAGCTGCGCTTCGCCGTCACCCGCACTTACAAGGCACCTAACACCCAGAGCCTGATCCCGCGCCGCTTCAGCAGCGTCAACAACAGCTCGACCGAGCCCGATTTCCAGGGCAATCCGAACCTGAAGCCGGAACTGGCGCTCGGCCTCGACGGCTCGTTCGAACACTATTGGGGCGAGGGCGCGCTGCTGTCGGCCAGCGCCTCGATGCGCCGCATCGACGGCTACACCCGCAACGGGCTGTTCTTCGACGACGGCCGCTGGGTGTCGCGGCCGGTCAACGACGGCCAGGCGCACACGCGCGGCATCGAACTGGAGGCGAAGTTCCCGCTCAAGTCGCTGTTCGCCGACGCCGCGGCGCTCGACCTGCGCGCCAGCGCCAGCCGCAACTGGTCGTCGGTCGATGCGGTGCAGGGCCCGGACAACCGGCTCGATGCGCAAACACCGTTCTCGGCCACGCTGGGCGTCGACTACAAGGTCGGCGCGTTGACCACCGGCGGCAGCTTCGCCTTCAAGAACGGCGGCCCGGTACGCATCTCGACGACCCAGAGCAGCTTCCAGTCGGTGCGGCGCGACCTCGAAGTGTACGGTCTGTGGAAGTTCGATCCGCGCAACCAGCTGCGGGTGGCGCTGTCGAACATCCTCGGCCAGGACTACGTCGCGCAGAACACCTACGCCGATGCGTACGGCGCGGTGCACCGCACTTCGATCTACCCCGGCACCGTGGTGGCGCGCGCGACGATGGAGATGAAGTTCTGAGGCGTTCCGACCATCAGGGTGCCGGCAACGCGCCTCCCAGGATGTCGGTGAGAAACAGGTAGTTGCCCTGGTGGTCGCGTTCGATCGTGCCGGTCCAGTGCGCGGCGGGATGGGTGGCGCACAGGAAGTCATGCTGTTCGGCCGGCATGGCGCTGAATTTCACGCGCAAACGCGCGCGTTTGCGATCGGTTCCGACGACCGTTGCCGCCGTGGGTGTGGCGCGCGGCGCATGACAGCTCGCCAGGTCCATCCAGCCGAACACCGACACCTTGCGACCGAGATAGCGGTCGCCAAAGCGCAGCAAGTAGCCAACATCGACAAACCTGTATGAAGCGGCCAGGGCTGTCAAGTCGCATCCGCCACCGATATCGTCGAGTCGCTGCAGACGCTGATCCATGCGGCTGGCGAGGCAATTGGGCAGCACGTCGGGCGTCTCGAACGCGCCGGCCATGCTACGGCAATCCCAGCGCTCCCGCAGCCAGAATTTCTGCCCCTGCGCCAGCAGCGCGTGCGCGGCGGGACAACGCTGATTTACCTGGTAGAGCCGATCCGACATTGCCAGGTCGCGTGCCAGCAATTCAGGATGGGCGCATATCGTCCGTTCGACGTCGTCGCCGGCGGCCGGGCAGTTGATCGGCGCAGCGGTGGCGGGCGCATATGCGCAATGCGCGCAGGCCAGCGTCAGCGCGGTGGCAATCAGGCGGCGCCGCATCGTTATGCCGCCGCATGGCGGTGCGCGCGGAAGTAACGCCATGCCACGCCGATGGCGACCGCCTGCATCGCCG
>JARXKM010000130.1:0-2866 GCA_030272785.1 Pseudomonadota bacterium | reverse complement strand
CGGTGCGCGCGGAAGTAACGCCATGCCACGCCGATGGCGACCGCCTGCATCGCCGCGCACAGGAAGAAGGTGGCGCCGATGCGCCAATCGTGCGCCGGCAGGTGGCTGGCCGCGCCCAGGATGGCGGTGCCGAGCAGCGGCATGACGATGATGCCGAGGCTGGAAATCGACTGCAGCGATCCCATCAATTCGCCCTGTTCGCTGGCGTCCGCCGATTTCGAAATGATCCCCTGCAGCGCCGGGCCGGCGGCGAACGAGAGCAGGTTGCACAGGATGAAAACGTACATCATCCAGCCCTGCGTGGCCAGGCCGTACAGCGTGTAGGTGATGCAGCCCGAGGCCAGCGCCAGCAACGCCAGGCGCTGTTCGCCGAAGCGGCGCATCAGCATGCCGAGCAGTCCGGCCTGCACCACCGCGGCCGACACGCCGACACAGAACAGCGCGATGCCGTTGTCGCGCGGGGTCCAGTCGAAGCGGAAGGTGGTGTACAGCACCCAGGTCGATTGCAGCATCATCTGGGCGAACGTCATCACCGCGTAGACGACGATCAGGCCGCGGATTTCGGTGCGCCGGATCAGCCGGCCGAGCGCGCCGAGCGGATTGATCTTCGCCAGCGCGAACGGCGCGCGGCGCGCCACGGCCAGCGATTCGGGTACCGCGAAGTAGCCGTAGGCGAGGTTGGCGGCCGACAGCGCGGCGGCGACGTAGAACGGCAAATGCAGGTCGACGCTGCCGAGCAGCCCGCCCAGCATCGGCCCGCAAATGAAGCCCAGCCCGAACGCGGCGCCCACCTTGCCGAAGCTCTTGGCGCGGTTTTCATGGGTCGAAATGTCGGACGCGTAGGCCGACGCCACCGACATGCTGGCCGACGACATGCCGCCGATGACGCGGCCGATGAACAGGCAGGCCAGGTTCGGCGCCCACGCGGTGGCGAGGAAGTTGATGCACATGCCGGCCATCGACACCATCAGCACCGGCCGGCGCCCGACCCGGTCGCTGATCGCGCCGAGCATCGGCATGAAGATGAACTGCATCAGGCCGAACACGGTCGTCATCAGGCCGAACCACAGCGCCTGCTGGTCGCGTCCGGCGACGAATTCGCCCACCAGCAGGGGCAGCACCGGCACGATCAGGCCGATGCCGAGCATGTCGATGAACACGCACACGAGCACGAAATTGAGGTTGCCGGGACGAGGCCCGGCGATGGCGACGCTGCTGGTCATGGGAGAGAAGCCCGGGGCAGGGCGCGATGCGGTGGAAGCCCGTATCTTAGCGCATTAGCAACCCGGGTTGCCCCATTCCTGCACGAAGGCTGCGCGAAATTCGAGCAACTGCGCCAGCCGCTGCCGGCCCAGCGCGCGGCCGGCGTCGGTCTGCATCATGGCCGGCAGCGCGGCCAGCTTCGTCTCGATGTGGTCGAGCGCGAACGCGCGGTCGTCGCGCGCGCGCCGTTCGGCCAGCGGATCGTCCGGGTGCGCCAGCGCGCTGCCCATCTGGCCGGCGGTGTAGAACAGCCGCGCCAGGCCGACCGCGCCGAGGGCGTCGAGGCGGTCGGCGTCCTGCACGATCCGCGCTTCGATCGTGGCCGTCTTCAGCGCGGCCGAAAAACTGTGCGCCTCGATCGCATGCGCCACCGCGGCCAGGCGCTCGGCCGGGAAGCCGGCGGCGGCCAGCCGGGCGCCGGCCAGCGCGGCCGACCGGCGTGACGCCAGCGCGCGCTCGGGATGGTTCTTCGGCAGGTTCACCAGGTCGTGCAGGTAGCAGGCGGCCATCACCACCAGCGCGTCGGCATCCGGGTGCGCCGCCAGCAGCGCCTCGGCGTTGCGCCAGACCCGCTGCAGGTGGGTGATGTCGTGGGCGCCGTCGCTGTCCGCGGCGGCGCCGGCGAGCGCGATCAGCTTCGGCTGCCAGTCGCGCAGCTCAGGGTTCATCGTGGCCGTCCTTGGTATCGGCGCGGCGGGCCGCCAGCTGCGACAGCGCATCGGCGGCGCCGTTCTTGTGGCGCGGGATCCAGCGCAGCGTGACCTGCCGCAGCTGCGCGATCAGGCCCAGCGCGCTGGCGCGATAGGCGAGCAGCGACACCGCGGCGGCGGCAAATGAGCCGTTCAGGTCATCGATCACCACCTTGCTGTCGCCGTAGATGGTCAGGTCGTGCGCGCCGTGTTCGACCGCCGCCGCGAGCAGCGCGATCAGCGCGCGGTATTCGGCCTCGCTGCTGTTGCCGTAGCCGGCCGGGCGCGAAATCTCGAGGCGCGCGCCGACCGGGCCGGTCAGCAGCGCGCCGATGCCGCAGTGGCCCGGGTTCGGCTGCGCCGAGCCGTCGAACCAGCCGAGCCAGGCGCTGGTCTGGCCCGGCGTGCGCGGCGGCGCGGCGGCGCGGGCGCCATCGGCGAGCCGCAACTCGTCGCGCGCGGCCACCAGTTCGGCCAGCGAGGCGGCGCCGGCGCTCGCCTGCAGCGTGGCGCGCAGCGCCTGTTCCGGCGCGCAGCCGGTGCGGTTCGACAGGCGTCGGCTGGCACTCAGTTCGAATTTGAGGGCGGCGGTCAACAGGCGGGCGAAATCGGGCATGCGGCAGCATAACCGGTTTGCCGCGCCTTGGTGCGCGCGACGGCGCGGCGCGGGGAACAAAAAAAGCGCCCGAAGGCGCTTTTTTCATGCTGTATCAATAACGACGCGGATTGTCGGGACGGGCGTCGCGATTGTTCGGTACCCCATCGCCGTCACGGTCGGCGTCGCGGCGGCCGTTATGCTCGTAGCGGTCGGGCACGCCGTCACGGTCGCGGTCGCGGCCATGCTCGTAGCGGTCGGGCTCGCCGTCACGGTCGCGGTCGCGGCCATGCTCGTAGCGGTCGGGCACACCGTCGTG
>JARXKM010000129.1 GCA_030272785.1 Pseudomonadota bacterium | reverse complement strand
CGCGTCCACAGGCCGGCGCCGAGGCCGTACAGGGTGTCGTTGGCGATGCGGATGGCGTCGGCTTCGTCCTTGAAGGTGGTCACCGAGACGACCGGTCCGAAGATCTCTTCCTGGAAGATGCGCATGCTGTTGTCGCCCTTGAACACGGTAGGGCGCACGTAGTAGCCGTCCTTGAGGTCGCCGTCCTGGATGTTGCGCTCGCCGCCGGCCAGCAATTCGGCGCCTTCCTGCTTGCCGATGTCGAGGTAGGACAGGATCTTTTCCAGCTGTTCCTGCGACGCCTGGGCACCGATCATGGTGCTGGCGTCGAGCGGGTTGCCCTGCTTGATGGCGGCCACCCGCACCAGCGCGCGGGCGATGAATTTTTCGTAGATCGATTCCTGGATCAGCACGCGCGACGGGCAGGTGCACACCTCGCCCTGGTTCAGGGCGAACATGGCGAAGCCTTCGAGGCACTTGTCGAAGTAGTCGTCGTCGGCGTCCATCACGTCTTCGAAGAACACATTGGGCGACTTGCCGCCCAGCTCCAAGGTGACCGGGATCAGGTTCTGCGCGGCGTAGCCCATGATCAGGCGGCCGGTGCCGGTCTCGCCGGTGAAGGCGATCTTGGCGATGCGCTTGTTCGACGCCAGCGGCTTGCCCGCTTCGAGGCCGAAGCCGTTGACGACGTTGAGCACGCCAGGGGGCAGCAGGTGGCCGATCAGTTCCATCAGCACCAGGATCGAGGCCGGGGTCTGCTCGGCCGGCTTGAGCACCACGCAGTTGCCGGCAGCCAGCGCCGGCGCCAGTTTCCACACCGCCATCAGGATCGGGAAGTTCCACGGGATGATCTGACCGACCACGCCGAGCGGCTCATGGAAGTGGTAAGCGTAGGTTTCATTGTCGATCTGCGCGACCGAGCCTTCCTGGGCGCGGATGCAGCCGGCGAAATAGCGGAAATGGTCGATCGCCAGCGGGATGTCGGCGGCCATGGTTTCGCGGATCGGCTTGCCGTTGTCGATGGTTTCGGCAGTGGCGATCAGCGTCAGGTTCTGCTCCATCACGTCGGCGATCTTGTTGAGGATGTTGGCGCGTTCGGCCTGCGACGTCTTGCCCCAGGCATCCTTGGCGGCGTGGGCGGCGTCGAGCGCCGCTTCGATGTCTTCCGCGCTAGAGCGGGCAATCTCGCAGAACACCTGGCCGGTGATCGGAGTGATGTTGCCGAAATACTCGCCCTTGATCGGCGCGACGAACTTGCCGCCGATGTAGTTGTCGTAGCGTGCCTTGAAGGGGTTGGCGACGCCTAGTTTGCTGATGTCCGCGAGATTCATGTCGTCCTCTAAGTGGTGTGATTATCAAACCGCCGGTGCCGGCGGAGTCGTGTTGTTCGCCTCCTCTGTTTCGCAAGCGCCGTGCCAGCTGCGGCGCGGACCTGCTGTCATAGGGAGCGTATGCAGCTTGCATCGAAACGGCCGGGGGACACTTGATCCAGAATGGAACAGGTGTCACGTTACGACTCAGCGGATCGCGACGCCCCACGGCAACTGGCCGACGGCGATGTCGCTCAGCTTGCGCGCCGCCGCGGTGTCGATCACCGAAACGCTGTTGGAACGGCCGTTGGCCACGTACAGCTTGCTGCCGTCGGGCGTGAGCGCCATGTTCCACGGCCGCTTGCCGACCGCGATGGTGGCGGTGACGGCATTGCGCGCGGTGTCGATCAGCATCACGGTGCCGTCGGCGCCGTTCGACACGTACACCTGCTTGCCGCTCGGATGGACGGCGATGCCGTTGGCATTCTTGCCGGCCGGGATGCTGGCGACGGTGGCGCGGGTGGCCAGGTCGAGCACGTACACGGTGCTGACCAGCTCGCAGGCGACGTAGGCGCGCCGCGCATCGGGCGAAAAGCCGATGCCGCGCGGGCGCAGGCCGACCGCGATCGCGCCGACCTGGCGGCGCGCGGCGACGTCGATGACGTCGACCTGCTCGGCCTCCTCGGCGCTCACCAGCAGCCAGCGCCCGTCGGGACTGAACATCGCGTGCTCGGGATTTTTGCCTTGCACCTTGATGTCGGCCAGTTGCGCGCCGGTCGCCGCGTCGATCAGGGTCACGCTGTTGCTTTCCTCGACCGCCACGGCGACCGTCTTGCCATCGGCCGAGATGCCGACGCCCTCGGGCGACTTGCCCAACGCGCTGGCGCGCAGCGCGCCGCTGTCGGTGTCGAGCGTGAGCAGCACGTTGCTGGCCGCCTCGCTCAGGTACAGGTGGCGGCCGGCCGGATCGATGGCGATGCCGCGCGGGCGCTTGCCGGCGGCCAGTTCGCGCACCACCGTGTCAGTGGCGGTGTCGATCACGCTGACGGTGCCCGATTTTTCGTTCGGCACGTAGGCGAACGGCGCCGCGTGCAAGGTCGTGGCCAGGCTGGCGCATACCAGCGCCAGCTGCATGAGGGTGGAAGATTTCACGTTGATCGCCTTGGTCGTCTCGCGCGCGCGGGTGCGCACGCATGGCGACCATGCTGCAAGCGGCGTGCCAGCCGCGGGTGCGCTGCAGCAAACGCGCATGGCAGGTATATTGCTTGTTGAGCGGGGAGACTTGCCGGTCCAGGCGAGCGCCGATTCTATCTTTTGGAGAACACCCATGCATCACCGATTTCGCCTGAATGCCATCGCCAGCCTGTTCGCGGCCGGTTCCGCCGCGCTGGCACCGAATGCCGGCGCCGCCGACAGCGCAGCGCTGGTCGACGTCGTCGTCGTCAGCGCCAGCCGCATCGAGCACAACAGCTTCGACCTGCCGGCCGCTATCGATGTCGTCGACGCGGCGCGCATCCGCGACAGCCAGATGCGGGTGAACGCGTCCGAGGCGCTGGCGGCGGTGCCGGGGCTGGTCGCGCAGAACCGCGGCAACTATGCGCAAGACCTGCAGATTTCGTCGCGCGGCTTCGGCGCGCGCTCGGCGTTCGGCGTGCGCGGCGTGCGCCTGATCAGCGACGGCATCCCGGCCAGCATGCCGGACGGCCAGGGCCAGCCGTCTGCCTTCAACCTCGACATGGCTGAACGCATCGAAGTGCTGCGCGGGCCGTTCTCGGCCATCTACGGCAACCACTCGGGCGGCGTGATCCAGCTGTTCACCCGCGACGGCGCCGGCCGGCCGACCCTGGAGATGAACCTCGCCGGCGGCAGCGACGGCGCGCGCAAGACCGACATTAGCGCGCAGGGCAGCAGCGGCGCGCTCGGCTACGTCGTCGACCTGTCGCGCTTCGAGACCGACGGCTACCGCAGCCACAGCGCGGCGCAGCGCGACCTGGGATTCGTCAAGCTGACAACGCAGCCGGCCGACGGCGGCAAGCTGACCCTGGTGGCCAACTCGCTGCGCCAGGAAGGCACCCAGGATCCGCTCGGCGTGACGTGGGCGACCTACCAGAACAATCCGCGCGCCGGCGAGATCGACACCACCGACACCGTCACGCCGAAGCGCACGCTGGCCGAACGCTACAACACGCGCAAGGACATCGAGCACCAGCAAGCCGGCCTCGCCTACGATCAGCGCTTCGGCGATGACCGCCTGCGCGTGATGGCATACGGCGGCAACCGCCAGGTGACGCAGTACCAGGCGTTTTCGAAAGCCTTCCAGGCGCCGGCCACGCACTCGGGCGGCGTGGTCGACTTCGACCGCAATTTTTATGGCGCCGACATCAACTGGGTCAGCGTGCGGCGCTACGGCGACGCCAGGCTGACCGCCACCGTCGGCATCGAGTACGGCCAGTCGGACGACGACCGCAAGGGCTACGAGAACTTCATCGGCACACAGTTCGGCGTGCAGGGCGCGCTGCGGCGCGACGAGCAGGACAGCTTGTCGAGCGTCGACCCTTATGTGCAGGGCGAATGGCAGGCCGGCCCGTGGGTGCTGACCGGCGGAGTGCGCCACACGCGCCTGAAGGTGCAGGTGGCCGACCGCTATCTGGCCAACGGCAACGACAGCGGCGGCGTCGATTACCGCCACACCACCCCGGTGCTCGGTGTCCTGTATAAACTCAATCCTGTGCTGAACCTGTACGCCAGCGCCGCGCGCGGCTTCGAGACGCCGACACTCAATGAGCTGTTCTATTCCGGCACCGGCGGCGGCTTCAATTTCGGGCTGCGCGCGGCCGAGAGCACGCACGTGGAGGCGGGCGTGAAGGCGATCGCCGGTGCCGACACGCGCATCAACGCGGCGCTGTTCCAGGTGCGCACCACCGACGAACTGGTGGTCGACAGTTCGGCCGGCGGGCGCACCAGCTACAAGAACGCCAGCAAGACCTTGCGCCAGGGCGGCGAGCTGTCGCTCGAGACGACGCTGGGAGCCGGCATCACCGGACGCATCGCGCTGACCGCGCTGCGCGCCGTGTACGAGCAGGGCTTCGGCAGCGTGCTGGCCGGCAGCCGGCTGCCCGGCGTGCCGAACGCGAACATGTTCGCCGAGCTGGCGTGGAAGGATGCGTCGGACCACGTCGGCGCCGCGCTTGAAACCAGCGCCACCAGCAAAATCTACGCCGAGGACGCCAACAGCGAGATCCCGGCGCCCGGCTACGCCGTCGTCAACGCGCGCGTCAACGCCAGGCAGGCGTCGGGCGGCTGGCGCTTCAAGGAGTTCATGCGGGTGAATAACCTGCTGGATCGCCAGTACGTCGGCTCGCTGATCGTCGGCGACGCCAACAAGCGGTTCTACGAAGCGGCGCCGGGCCGCAACTGGATGCTCGGCGCCAGCGCGGCGTACGTGTTTTAAGCCACCGGCAGGATCGCCTTGGCCACGCATCGCCGAGGCCGCACGATGACCGGAATTAACGTTTGGAGCGATGCGCTTGCGCTGTTCGCGCAGCGCAGATAAAGTCATTGAACTTAGTTCAACTGGGTTGAAATATGTTAACCATCAACATACACGAGGCAAAAACGCACCTGTCGAGGCTGATTGAGCAGGCGGCACGAGGCGAATCGTTCATTATTGCAAAGGCGGGTTGGCCGATGGTCAAGGTCATGGCGCTGGACGCGCCGGGGGCTGGCCAGGAGAAGCGACTGGGTTTCCTGACTGGCCAGATCGCTGTGCCAGACGACTTCGACAGGATGGGAAATGCGGAGATTGAATCTCTGTTCGGCAGTTGAGCGTGAAGCTGTTGCTCGACACGCAACTGTTGTTATGGGCAGCGGGAGACCCGAACCGGTTGCGCCCTGTCGCTCGCGCGCTGATCGCGGCACCGGAAAATATCCTGTTTTTCAGCGCAGTAAGCTTGTGGGAGATTGCCATTAAGCGCGGATTAGGCCGTCCTGACTTTCAGGCAGACCCACGGGTATTGCGCCGGGGGCTGCTGGACAATGGCTACAAAGAGTTAGCGGTCAGCAGCGAACACGCGGTTGCCATCGAGGCCTTGCCGCCTATCCATAAAGACCCGTTTGACTGCATGCTTGTCGCGCAGGCGACGGTCGAGGGCGTCACCCTGATCACGGCTGATTCGTTGATGGCGCAGTATCCAGGGCCAGTGCGTGGTGTATGACGGTCGCGCCGCTTAGGGCTTGACGACCTGTACCCCGTACTTGGCGAAGATGGCTTTCAGCTCGCCGTTGGCCGCCATTTCGTTGATCGCCGCCTGCAGCTTCTTGGCGATCTCGATGTCGTCCTTTCGCACCGCCATGCCGATCGCCCAGCCGGAACGCGGCAGGCGCTGGAAGGCCACCTCGTTGAGCGGGAATGCCGCATCGCCCTTCATCACCGACTCGATCTCCGAACGGTTGGCCAGCACCGCATCGAGCAGGCCGGCCTTGAGCGCTTCGACCGCCTCGGTGGCGGTCGGGTAGATGCGCACGTTGTCGCGGAATTTGCCGTTGCCCTCGCCCAGCATCACCATCGCCGCGATCGAGACTTTCTCGACACCGATCTTCTTGCCGGCCAGCGCATCGATGCCGTCGAATGCCGGCACCGTCTTCGCGCTGCGTACCAGGCGCACCGTCTCGACGTGATAGGGCGCAAAAATCTGCACCTTGTCGTTCTCGGCCATCAGGCGGTTATCGACCGGTACATGCAGCATGACGTCGGCCGGACCGTAACCGAGGTAGTGGCCCTTCCAGACCATGTTGCGCAGGTCGTCGTCCATGCTCTCGCCAGCGGGGAACGGCAGCAGCGAGAGTTTCAGGCCCAGCTTGGCCGACAGCGCGCCGGCCAGGTCGACATCGATGCCGGCGCCCTTGTCGGAAAACGGCAGGAAGTCGTTGTAGACCGCCACTTTCAGGTGGCCCGACTGCTGGATTTTCTGCCAGTCCGCGCGCGCCGGCGCGGCCGCCAGCAAGGTGGTGCAGGCAATCGACACCGCCAGGCAGGCGGCGCGCAATGTGGTTGGTCGCATTCCGGCGCCACCTTTCTAATGGGGTATCAGGGCGTACGACGGAACTTACTTGGTTTCGCGGCGGCTTTCCAGATAGGTCTTGATCGACCACATCGCTTCCTGGTTGAAGACACCTTCGAACGGCGGCATGTAGACCGCGCCGTTGCGTACCTTGCCGGTGCGAATCGAGGCGAGGAAGTAGGCATCCATCTCCTTGAAGCAGGCGGCTTTCTTCGGCTCGCTCTTCAGGCCGACGCAGTCCTTGTCGAGCTGGCGCAGGTCGGGCGCGATGCCGCCGGAAATCGCTTCGATGCCGTGGCAGCGGGCGCAGTTCTGGGCATAAGCCGAGGTGCCGATCTTGAGCGCGAGCTTGTTGGTCTTGAACGGATTCTCCTCGCGCCATTTGTCGCCCAGCGCCGGCAGGCCGGTGGTGTCGACCGCCTGCGGCGTGACGTTGCCGTGGGCGGTAGCGTACAAGGAAGTGATGCTCGCTGCCGTGAGCGCGACGGCGGCGGCCAGGTTACGGGGGGAATGCCACATGATTTGTCTCCTGCTGATTATGGTGGATGATAACCAGGTAGGAGCAATTGCCATGC
The DNA here is from genome assembly GCA_030272785.1 of Pseudomonadota bacterium. Classification (GTDB taxonomy): domain Bacteria; phylum Pseudomonadota; class Gammaproteobacteria; order Burkholderiales; family Burkholderiaceae_D; genus JAFCUW01. The sequence goes on along the minus strand of JARXKM010000129.1, from coordinate 6,155 downwards.
CACGCTGCGCGCCCGATGGCGCGCCGCGCGCTGTTCCAATCTGGGACAGGTGTTACACCGGTTCGCGGAACAGCGCCGATGCCGGGTACAGTTGTTCCAGCGTGCGCGCGGCAATACCGGTGACCAGGTCCTCGATGCGCGCCGTCGCCCTGGCGCCATCGCGTTCGCCGCGCACCTCCTGCCACGCATGGTCGAGCGCATCGGCATGCAAGGCCACCGCACGTTCGACTTCCGCCTGCCAGAAGGCCGGTGCCTCTCCTTCGACGAAATTGCCGCGGCCGCGGCCGAAATGGGCCACCGCCAGGTAGCGCAGTATGCTGGCCACCAGCAGCGACTTGAGGAAGTCGTCGGCGAACTGCACCGTCGGCTCGTTGCGATCGGTGCTGGCGTTGAAGCCCCAGGCGGCGCCGGCAAACGTGAGCGCGCCGATGACGCCGCCGATCAGGGCACCGCCGCCGAGCGTCAGGCCGCCGGCCATCAAGTCGGCCGACAAGCCGGTCGCCGCGCCCGAGATGACGGCGCCGATCAACCCGGCCTGCGCCTGGTCGATCGGCGCACGGATGGCAAAGTTCTGGCGCACCCGCGCATTGATCTTGCCGGCCTCGCCGGCGTCGAGCTTGTGCAGCGCCAGCAGGCGCGCGGTGGCCGTGCCGATCTGCGTGTTCAGGCGCGCCAGCAGCGCGGCCATGGCCTTTTCCTGGCGCTGCTCGGCGCCCTTGCGCAATCCGACCGCCTGCATCGCCGAGCGCAGCAGCGACTTCTGCTCCGCTTCCACCGGCTCGCTGTCCTGCGCCGCGGCCACCAGCTGCTGCGCGGTGATCGCCATCGCCTGGTGGAAGCGCCCGGCGTTGTTGGCTTCCCACGCGGCGAACAGGCGCCCGTAGCCTTGCCGGCTTTCCGGCGCGAGCAGCTTGCCGACCGCTTCGTAGAACACGCGTTCGTGCACCCAGCAGCGGGCAAAGGCGTCGAGCGCGAGCACGTCGCGCACGATCGGGTAGTGGGCCAGGTGCTGCTGCCAACGTGCCTGCTCGGCCGATTCTTCGTGCGCCGGCCGCGGCGGACCGATCTGGTTGAGCAGCACCACCACCGGCTTGCCGAGCCATTCGAGGATCTTCATTTCGGCCGGCAGGTAGCCGGCGTCCTTCGGGTGCTCCGCCGAGTTGACCAGGTACAGCACGACGTCGGCGGCGTCCCGGGCGGTGCGCAGCGCATTCTGGCTGAGCCAGAAAGTGCGGTCGCGGTAACGGTCGACGACCTCGCGCAGGAACCAGCCGATCGGGTTGCCGCTCTGCGCCAGGCGCCGCAGCAGGCGCACCGAGTCGCCGAAGCCGGGCGTATCCCACAGCTGCAGCGTGTCGCCTTCGGGCGTGGTCAGCAAGGTATGCGATTCGGCGAAGATGGTGACGTGGGCGGCGTCGCGCACCTCGCCGACATCCATGCCGACCAGGGTGCGCGCCAGCGTGGTCTTGCCGTTGTTGGTATGCGAGATCAGGGCGAACTGGATCTGGACCGGTGCGCTGCTCATGCGGCGCCCTGGTCGAGTGGACGTGCCTGCGGATCGAGCAGGTTGACGATGACCGCGGCGGCGCCGTGATGGCGGCAGAACTGCTGCCACAACGCGATGCGTTCGTCGATGCGGTTCCTGGCGCCGGCGCCGAGGCGCTCGACCAACGACGATTCGTCGACCAGCACGGCGACGCCGCGCGGCGCGGCGCGCGTCAGGTGTTCGATGAAGGTGCCGTGATTTTCCTTTTCGGGGGTCGCCGCCAGGTTGAACAGCACCGCCGTCAGGCTGACCGCCGGATCGTCCAGCCGGCTCTCGCCGAGCGCATCGCGCGGTTCGTCGCCGTATGCGCACGGCGGCCGCAGCATCACACGCGCCTGCTCGCCGAGCAACATGGCGGCGACCGCGGCCAGGCCCTTGTCGCGCGTTTCGTCGAGCGTGAAACTATAGGGCAGCACGCGCAGCACGCCGGCTTCGCCGCCCATTTTGCCGCGCAGCTGGCGAAAGTACGGCTGCTCGAGGTCGAGGGGGAAGCTGGCGGCGAGCCGGCGGGCGCGCCAGTGCGCCGCCGCGGCCAGCAGCAGGCGCGGCGCGACCACCAGTAGCACCATGGTGGCGGCGTACAGCAGCACCCAGCGCTTGCCGCCGGCTGCCGACGGCGACGTCGCGAAACGCAGCGCGTCGATATCGGCGACCGAAAAACCAGGCAGGTGAAACAGCCAGACCGCTGGCGAAAACAGCACCGAGAGCATGGCGTGCACCTGCGCGGCGTCGAGGAAGGTGCTCTCCCAGCCGGGCACATACTGCGTCAACAGGCCGCGCGCGAGCAGCGACAGCACCGCACCAACGGCAAACAGCGCCGCCGCCAGATGCATCGTGCGGGCAAGGCGCGCATGCGTCAGCCCGCCGCTGAGGCGCGTCCATTCGGCGCTGAAGTCGACCAGCGCCGCCGTCAAGGTCGACGGCAGCTTGCGCGGCAATGCGCTCGCGCCGGTGCTCAGGCGGCGGATCAGGCCGGCGCCGGCCCAGCCAGTCTTCGGACCAGGCACGAACAGCCCGGCGATCAGCAGCAGATAGACCAGCAGGTTCCAGCCGATGATGGCCAGAAGAGGCGCCGACAGCAGGTCGACGCGGTGCGGATCGCTGATGCGGTCGACGCCGGCGCCCACCAGCAACGCGATCAGCGGCACACCGATCGACAGGGTACGCCAGCCGACGCGCCGATGCAGGAAGGCGCGCAACGCCGGCGTGCGCTCGACCAACCGTTTCAGGATCTGTTCGGCACGCTGCTGCAGGAAGTGGTCCGCCGTGACCGCGGCCTTGCTGTCGGACGCCTGCCATTCGGCCAGCTCCTTGGCGCTGCGGCTGGCGTACATGCGGTCGTCGTCGCTGAGGATTTCGCGTTTGCGATCCATCGTTTCGATTGCGCGCACCAGCACAACATCCCTCGCCACCTGTTCGTTCATGCCCGCCCCGGTTCGTGTTTGTCTATAGCGACGATAGTAGAGTGCCAATTGTGCCGCACTTTGGCCGCGCACGGTTGGGCATCGCCAAACGCCGGCACGGCGCCGCCAGGCCGGTCGCGCAAGGCCGTATAATGGCCACGCTTTTGTGCCCGCACCGGCAGCCGGCCGGTTCAGCTAATCCGCTTGGGAGTCCGATGCAGCAGTTTTTTCGCGACCCGCGCCAGCGCGCGTTCGTGCTCGTCACCGCGCTGGCCGTCATGGCGGCGGGCAGCCTGGGCTTGTCGGGCATGACCGGCTCGGTCGCGCTGTCGCCGTCCGAGCTGCACGGCGCGCTGCGCGAACTGGTGCACGGCGGCGCCAATTCGATGGCGGCGACGCTGCTCGAACTGCGCCTGTCGCGCGCGATGGTGGCCTTCGTCACCGGTGCGGCGCTGTCGCTGGCCGGCGTGATGATGCAGGCGCTGCTGCGCAATCCGCTGGCCGATCCGTACGTGCTGGGCATCTCGGCCGGCGCCTCGGTCGGCGCGCTGGTCGCGTTGCTGTCGATGGGCGCGCTGTGGATGGTGGACGCCTCCGCGTTCGCCGGCGCGGTCGCCATTTCGATGATGCTGTATCTGCTGGCGCGGCGCGACCTGGCCGGCGGGTCGGCGGCAGCAGGCGGCGCATCGCTGCTGCTGCTGACCGGTGTGATCCTCTCCTCCGCCTGCATGGCGCTGGTGACGCTGATGCTGTCGATCGCCCCCGAAAGCCGCTTGCGCGGCATGGTGTTCTGGATGATCGGCGACCTGGCGGGCGCGCCGATGCGCGCCTTGCCGTGGCTGGTGCTGGCCGCGGCGATGGTGTTCGCCCTGCGTAACGCGCGCTCGCTCAACGTGCTCGCGCTGCACGCGGAAGCGGCGGCGACCTTGGGCGTGCCGGTCGGCGCGCTGCGCAAGGGATTGTTTTTTTGTTCCGGCGTGTTGACCGCGAGCGCGGTGACCAGCGCCGGCAGCATCGGCTTCGTCGGCCTGATCGTGCCGCACGCGTGTCGCTTCGCCATCGGCCCCGATCACCGGCTGCTGATACCGGTGACGACGCTGGCGGGCGGCACTTTCCTGGTGCTGGCCGATATCCTGGCGCGCACCGTGCTCGCGCCCCAGCAGCTGCCGGTCGGCGTGGTCACCGCGCTGATCGGCGCGCCCTTCTTCCTCTATCAACTGCACCAGTTGCGCCGGCCATGATCAGCACGCACGGCCTGGCCCTGAAAGTCGGCGCCCGCACGCTGGTCGAGCATCTCGACTGGAGGGTCGGCGCCGGCGAATGCTGGTGTGTCATCGGACGCAATGGCGCTGGCAAGAGTACGCTGCTGCGGACCTTGGCCGGATTGCGCCAGCCCGAAGCCGGCAGCGTGTCGCTAGGCGGCCGCGCGCTGGCCGACTGGCCGCTGGAAGAACTGGCGCGTCATCGCGCGTACTTGCCGCAGTCGCGCAGCGATGCATTTTCGTACCGAGTGCTCGAAACCGTGCTCGCCGCCCGCCATCCGTATCACGCTCAGCGCTACTGGGAGAATAGCGACGATCATGCGATCGCGCTCGCCGCGTTGGCGTCGATGGAAGTGGCGCAACTGGCACAGCGCGACGTGCGCAGTCTGTCGGGCGGCGAACGGCAGCGCGTGGCGATCGCGGCGATGCTGGCGCAGGACACGCCGCTGCTTCTGCTCGACGAGCCGGCCAACGCGCTCGACCTCGCGCACCAGGTCAGCATGATGCGACTGATGGCAACGCTGTGCCGCGAACAGGGCAAGACGGCGGTGACGATCGGCCACGACCTGAACCTGGCGCAGCAGGCCTGCAGCCATGCGCTGCTGTTGATGGGCGACGGCTCGTGGGAAGCCGGGCCGATCGACCAGGTGATGACGGCGCCGGCACTGAGCCGCTATCTCGGCCATCCGATCGAAATCGTCCAGCATGGCCAACGGCGTATTTTCGTTCCCGTGCAGCCGGACCGATGACGGATATATGCATGTCGGTGTAACAACTTACTATTTTCCACATACCGTCTTTACAACCCAGTAAGATCGCGATTCGATCTTACTGAAAGTTGTCATGCGCAAGCCTTTGCTGCTCACTTTGTGCGTCTCTTTGCTGGCGACGCCCGCATGGGCGCAAACAGCGGCCGATACCGCGCCGGAAAAAATCCTCATCGTCGGCCAGCGGCCCGGCCCGGGATTGTGGAAGGTGTCCAAGGACGATCATGTGCTGTGGATCTTCGGCACCTACGCACCGCTGCCGGTCAAGATGGTGTGGCGGTCGGCCCAGGTCGAGACGGTGCTGGCGCAATCTCAGGAGATGCTCGGTTTGCCGGGGGTGAGCGTCGGTGTCGGTTTTTCGCAGGCCTTCAATTTGATCACGGCGCTGCCGTTCGCGCTCGGCGCCAGGAAAAACCCGGACGGCGCCCTGCTGCGCGACGTGGTGCCGCCGGACGTCTATGCGCGCTGGTCGGTGCTCAAGCAAAAATACATGAGCGACGATGACGGCGTCGAGCGGGAGCGGCCGATCTTTGCGGCGCCGGCGCTGTTCGACAAGGCGATGGCGCAAGCCGGACTGGGCAAGGACAGCGACGTCATTAGCACCATCAAGCAGATCGCCAAGAAGAACAACGTCAAGTACACGCCCACCGAGATCACGCTGCAGCTCGATAATCCGCGCGGTGCGCTGCGCGATTTCAAGAAATCCCCGATGGCCGATCTCGAGTGTTTTACAAAAACGATCGATCGGCTCGAAGTCGATCTCGATGCGATGCGCGCGCGGGCGAACGCGTGGGCGATCGGCGACGTCGACATCATGCGCAAGCTGAGCTATCCGGATCAAGCAACCGCCTGCAACTCGGCGGTGTTCAATAGCCCGGTGATGAAATCGCTGCCCGGCGCTGCGACTTTGCCCCAGCGCATGCGTGACGTCTGGTTGGCCGCCGCGGAGAAATCGCTGGCGGCGAATAAATCGACATTCGCACTGCTGCAGATGTCACGGATACTCGAATCGGATGGCGTCATCGCGGCATTGCAGGCGCGAGGCTACGCCGTCGAGCAGCCGGACTGAGAACTGCAGCGCCGATCGACTGGCGCTGCGCGTTCGTGATGCGCCAGCCGCAAAAATCTGCGGACGAAAAAAACCCCGACATCTCTGCCGGGGTTTCTTTCTTATAAC
>JARXKM010000128.1 GCA_030272785.1 Pseudomonadota bacterium | reverse complement strand
TCCGATTGGTAAAGTTTACCAAAACAGGAGTGTCCAAAAAAGTCAGGGTACCTCAGACGTCAAGCTATGGTAACGGCCGCCTCCGTGAAGGCCGCAGTTGAGGCGTTGCGCGCAGCCGGCGAAGCCGTAACGACACGCGCAGTGTACGAAAAGCTTGGTCGGGTGGGCAGCATGGGGACAGTCCACAAGCTGCTCCAGAAAAATCTGAATGAAAAGCACGAAACGCCGTATAGCCTGCGACAATTGCCGTCGCAACTGCAGCAGGTCATCATGGATTTCGCCGACATCCAGGTCGATGGCGCCCGCCGCCAGTTTCTCGAGGAACTTAGCGGGACCAGGCGGGAGATGGCTGACCTCGCCGAAGACAACGAACGGCTGACCGCGACGGTGGAGGAAATGCGTGAGCAATTGCTTCACGTCGCCTCGGACAAGGCAACCGTCGAGGGGCGTGTTGTACAGCTGGTGGGCGAGCTGGGAGGCGCACGGGAAGAAACGGCAGCCGAGCGTCGCGCCGCCGAGGAAGCGCGGATGGAGCTGGCCAAGGTTCAGCTGCGCGCGGAGGCGCTGGCGCCTTTAGCGGGCGAGGTGCGCGAAGGACGCGCGCAATGGGAGGCCCAGCGCGCTGCGTGCGCGCGCGCCGAGCAGGAAGCCGCCGTGCTCGAGGCGCAAAAGCTTGCGCTCGGCGAGCAGGTTCAAAACCTGAAGAGCGAGCTTGCCAATGCACGCGCAGGCAGCGAAACACTCGACATGAGAATCTTGGGGCTGTCGGAACTCTTCGACCGAGAGCGTGATGCGCGGACAGTGGCCGAACGCGAGCTGGCGGTGCTGACGGCGATGCGGGACGAACGGCAAGCGTCTGGTGAAAAAGGCCGAAGGAGCAAGGACCCGCTAGACGGCAAGGCATCGTCTGACGCCTGAGGTTGCTGCTTCTGCCTTTTCGTCACCCCGATGTGTCCCGCACACTGAATGTTACGAAAGCGGGATCTTACCTGAGAACCTCTTCGAAAACCTCGGGAGATCGCCCAATCCATTTACCGCCCGACCGAGATCAGGCTGCCATCTGCGTGACTACTCCGTCGCGCTCAAGCAGTACAGTGCATCGCCAATTGGCGCCCAGCCGGGCCGTGACGTGCTCGAGTTGCCGCGAGCGAGGCAAGCGTTCTATGGATGTGTGGCCTTATCGTCCATGCAGTACTTCGCCCAAGCACGCATCAGCTCGATGCGTTTCGTCAGCAAGTCGCCGCGCCGGTATGCGGCCTCCACCTTATCCGGCAGGCTATGTGCAAGCGCATGCTCGCACACCTCTCGCGGGAAAGCGTTTCCCGCGGCTTCGGAACACCAGTCACGAAACGTGGAGCGAAAGCCGTGCACGGTGATATCGCCGCGGCCCATTCGCCGCAGCACGGCGGTGAGACTCATATCGGATAGCTGTGTCCCTTTCCTGCCCGGGAAGACGAGCCCGCAATTGCGCGGCAAAGCCTCAAGAATCGCCAGCGCCGCGCCCGACAGAGGCACTCTGTGCTCCTTACCCGCCTTCATGCGTTCTGCCGGAATGGTCCATAACTGGGTCTGCAGGTCAAACTCGTCCCAGGCGGCGCCACGCACCTCGCCTGAGCGGCATGCGGTCAGTATGGCGAACTGGACAGCGCACGCTGCGACGCCATCCTGGCGTTCGAGGTCTCGGACGAACTCGCCGATCTCCTGCCAAGGTAACGCTGGGTGGTTTTTGACCGGCGCGATCTTGTTAGGGTTGGCGAGAAGGTTTTCCAGATGGCCGCGCCACCTGGCGGGGTTGTCGCCAGTGCGGAACTTGCTCACGGTCGCCCAGTCCAGCACACTTTCGATTCGCCCTCGCAGACGCGTTGCCGTCTCGGTCTTCACTTCCCAGATCGGCATGAGCACCCTCACGACGAGATCCGTGTCCACTGCCGCGACCGGTATGTCGCCGATAATGGGTCCGGCGTAGGTAGCTAAGGTATTCGTCCATTGGTCGCAGTGCTTGACGTTCTTCCAGCTGGCGCGGTGGGCCTTGATGTATGCCGCTGCGCACTGAGCGAAAGTGAGCACGCGCGACGCCTTCAGCTTGGTATCGATTCTTTGTGCATCGCGGGCTTGAAGCGGGTCTTGTCCAAGCTGCAGCTGGCTGCGGCATTCTCGTGCCCTGTTGCGTGCCTCGGCCAGGCTCACCGCGTTGAGCCCGCCGAGACCCATTTCATGGCGCCGGCCTGCCAAGTTGAAGCGATAGAGCCAGCTTTTGGAGCCCGACGCCGAAACCTGCAGCACCAGGCCGCCGCCGTCGCCGTAATAGCCAGGCTTGCTAGCCTTCGCAACCGCTAGGGCTGACAGTTTGCTGAGATTCTGCCCCAAAATCCTACCCCCCTTCCTACCCCCCTCCGGTAGTTGGATTGTAGCGTTTTTCCGTGGCCGGCATTGGACGCTCTTTTTGACTTTCCTCTATGAGCAGGCGAAAAAAAACCTCCCGTGAGGGAGGTTTTTTCCTAATACTGGCGGAGACGGTGAGATTCGAACTCACGATACAGGTATAAGCCGTATGCATCCTTAGCAGGGATGTGCCTTCGGCCACTCGGCCACGTCTCCTTTCCCATCCAGCCAACTTCGCTAGATCAGAAGACCGCAATGGTACTAGTTGCAGACCCGTTCGGTCAATGGAACAGGCCAAATTTCTTCGAAAAAGTTATACTTTTTCCAGTTCGAACGTCTTGTGCAGGGCGCGCACCGCCAGTTCCATGTACTTTTCGTCGATCAGTACCGAAATCTTGATCTCCGAGGTCGAGATCATCAGGATGTTGATGCCCTCTTCCGACAGCGTGCGGAACATCTGCGAGGCGACCCCGACGTGGCTGCGCATGCCCACGCCGACCACCGACACTTTCGACACCTTGGCGTCGCCAAGCACGCTGGCAGCGCCGATCTCGCTCCTGACGCCTTCCAGCACCGCCATCGCCTTGGCATACTCGCCGCGCGAGACGGTGAAGGTGAAGTCGGTCTTGCCATCGACCGACTGGTTCTGGATGATCATGTCGACTTCGATGTTGGCGTCGGCGACCGGCCCCAGGATGTGGTAGGCCACGCCCGGCTTGTCGGGCACGCCGAGGATGGTGATCTTGGCTTCATCGCGGTTGAAGGCGATGCCGGATATGACGGCTTGTTCCATATTTGTGTCTTCCTCAAACGAAATCAGGGTTCCCGACGCGGCTTCTTCGGCCAGCGGCAACAGGGGATCGGTCAGCGACGACAGCACGCGCGTCGGCACCCGGTAATTGCCGGCGAATTCGACCGAGCGGCTCTGCAGCACCTTCGAGCCGAGCGACGCCATTTCGAGCATTTCCTCGAACGTCACCGTCTTCAGGCGGCGCGCATCCGACACCACCCGCGGATCGGTCGTGTAGACGCCGTCGACGTCGGTGAAGATGAGGCACTCGTCGGCCTTCAGCGCGGCGGCGATCGCCACCGCCGAGGTATCGGAACCGCCGCGGCCCAGGGTCGAGATGTTGCCGTCGTCGTCGACGCCCTGGAAGCCGGCGATGATGACGATCTTGCCAGAATCGAGGTCGGCGCGCACCTTGGTGTCGTCGATCGACTGGATGCGCGCCTTGGTAAACGACGAGTCAGTCTTGATCGCCACCTGCCAGCCTGCGTACGATACCGCATCCTTGCCGATCGCCAGCAGGGCCATCGCCAGCAGCCCGACCGAAACCTGCTCGCCGGTCGAACAGATCATGTCCAGTTCGCGCGGATCGGGCTGACCCATGATTTCCTTGGCCAGACCGATCAGGCGATTGGTTTCCCCCGACATGGCCGACGGCACCACCACCACCTGGTGGCCGGCGTCGTGCCACTTGGCGACGCGCGCGGCGACATTCTTGATGCGGTCCGTCGATCCCATCGACGTACCGCCGTATTTGTGGACAATTAAAGCCATAATGGGTGCTGTTTCCGCTCTAGAAGATAAAAAAGAGGGCTTTACTCTACATGCTGCAATGCAAAATGACAAGCCGTAAGCCGCTGAAACCTATACCGAATGGATATATGGTAATGCGGATTTCGCATGCTCGTCAGGCAGCGTCGCTTTCCCAGCGGAAGCGGATGAACGGACCGGCGCCGCTCGCCAGGTGATGGCAGTCCATGCCGATGCCGGCGGCGAACAGCAACGCCGCGCCGGCGCTGACGATCGGCAGCCGGGTGCGCTCCCAGGCCGGCACGTTGCAGGCCTGGTAGTGGTACTTGAGGCTGCGGGTCGGCCGGTTGACGGCCGGCTTGAGGCGCTCGCCGCCCTTGCGAAAATCGATCTGCAGCGCCTGCGCGCGCAGCCAGACCGGATCGATGCCCCGCTCCGCGGCGTCGAAATACAGCGTGCCGCCGTAGTTGGGAAAGGCGATCTGCGCCTCGCCCTGCCAGCGGAACTGCTGCGCGTACTTGACGAAGACGCCCTCGTCGTCGGGGTCGCGCAGGCCGGCCAGCTCGGCCAGCTTGGGCGTGATGTACAGGCGGTCGCGGTGGCGCCGGATGTGGCAGTCGGGATGCGTGACGAGCAGCTGCGCATCGTGGCGCGCCTCGACCAGCTGGGTCACCATCTCGCCCAGCCAGGCGGTCGACGGCATGCGCAGCGCGCGCGTGGCGAACCAGTGGCGCAGCAGGTTCTGCACGCGGTCGATGCTCATCGCGCGCAGCTTGGCGACGTCGATGGTGTCGTCAGCCAGGCAGCCGGCCAGATCCTGCGCCGCCAGTTCGGTCAGCATGCGCTGCGCCGACTGGGCGTGCGCGGCGCTGCGCGCGAAGCGTTCCTGAAAGCCAGGAAAGGCGTGCGCCAGCGCCGGCATCACCTGCAGGCGCAAGGCATTGCGGGCGTAGCGCGGATCGGTGTTCGATTCGTCGTCGATATAGCCGATCGCGTGCGCGGCGACGTAGGCTTCGAGCGCTTCGCGCGGCACCGGCAGCAACGGGCGCGCCATCACCAGCTCCGGATTGCCGAGCAGCTCGGGCGCGCTGTTGGCCGCGTCCATGCCGGACAGGCCGGCCGTGCCGGAACCGCGCAACAGCTGCAGCAGCACCGTTTCGGCCTGGTCGTCGAGGTGGTGGGCGGTCAGCATCAGGCGCACGCCGTGCTGGCCGCACAGCTCGCCGAGCGCGGCGTAGCGCAGCTTGCGGGCGGCCGCCTCGACGCCGGACTTGCCCTTGGCCAGCGTGACGTGGCGGGCGTCGAACGTCACGCCGAGCGCGGCGCAGCTGTCACGGCAATGCGCCAGCCAGGCGTCCGCGTTCGGGCTGATGGCGTGGTGGACGTGGAAGGCAAACAACGCCAGGCCGTGCTGGCGCGCGTAGCCATGCGCCAGGTGCAGCAGCGCGGACGAATCGAGGCCGCCGCTGAGGGCGATGGCGATCGACGGGGATGCGGGCCCGCGCAGGGCGTCGAGCGCCCGCGCGAACGTGTCCGGAAGGGTCCCGGTTTGCTGCCGGTTCACTGCCGGTTCACTTTCACTCTTCGGCCGGCGTGGTTTCTTTGAATTTACCGTAGCTCATCAGCTTCTGATGACGCGCTTCCAGCAAGTCCTTGGTCTTGATGCCGGTGAACTGGCGCAGCGTGTCGGCCAGCGCGCGCTTGAGCATCACCGCCATCGCCTTCGGATCGCGGTGCGCGCCGCCCAGCGGTTCGTTGATGATCTTGTCGATCAGGCCCATCGCCTTGAGACGGTGCGCGGTCAGGCCGAGCGCGTCGGCGGCATCGGCGGCGCGTTCGGCCGACTTCCACAGGATCGAGGCGCAGCCTTCGGGCGAAATCACCGAGTAGGTCGAGTACTGCAGCATCAGCACGGCGTCGCCGACCGCCAGCGCCAGCGCGCCGCCGGAGCCGCCCTCGCCGATGATGGTGGCGATCAGCGGCACTTTCAGCTCCGCCATCACGTACAGATTGTGGCCGATCGCCTCGGACTGGCCGCGCTCCTCGGCATCGATGCCAGGCCAGGCGCCGGTGGTGTCGACAAAGGTGAACACCGGCAGGCCGAATTTTTCCGCCAGCTTCATCAGGCGCATCGCCTTGCGGTAGCCTTCCGGCTTGGGCATGCCGAAATTGCGCAGCGCGCGCTCCTTGGTGTCGCGGCCTTTCTGGTGACCGATCACCATGCACGACTGGCCGTTGAAGCGGGCCAGGCCGCCGACGATGGCCAGGTCGTCGGCAAACGCCCGGTCGCCATGCAGTTCGTGGAAATCGGTGAAGATTTCGTTGACGTAGTCCATCGTGTAGGGCCGCTGCGGATGGCGCGAAATCTGCGACACCTGCCATGGCGTCAGCTTGGCGTAGATGTCCTTGGTCAGCTGCTGGCTCTTCTTGGCCAGCCGGTCGATCTCTTCGGAAATGTCGACCGCGGAATCGTCCTGGACGAAGCGAAGCTCTTCAATCTTGGAATCGAGCTCGGCAATCGGCTGCTCAAAATTGAGGAAAGTGGTTTTATTCATTCTATCTCCGAGTATGTTTCCAGACCGCAGCGCATGCTCAGCGCGGTCGAAGCTAGCGCTATTCTACCGGAACCGGGTCCAGGCTACGCCACAAATACCACGTCGCGACGGTGCGCCACGGCTCCCAGTTGGCCGACACTTCGCGCGCATCGCTGCGTGAGACCGGCTCGCCCGAAAAATAATTGTGGCTGATGCCGAGAATCAGGCCGGGGTCGTCGAGCGGCAGCACGTTGGGCCGCAGCAGGTTGAAGATGAGGAACATTTCGGCGGTCCAGCGGGTGATGCCGCGGATCTGCACCAGTTCGGCGATGACGGCTTCGTCGGCCATTTCGGCCCACAGGCTCGCGTGCACCCGCTTGGCCTTGAAATGGTCGGCCAGGTCGAGGATGTATTCGGTCTTGCGCTTGGACAGGCCGCAACCGGACAACTGCTCGGCGCCCGCCTTGATCACTTGCGCCGGCGTGATTTTCGGGCACGCGACCAGCAGCTTGGCCCACGCCACGTCGGCCGCCTTGTTGGTCACCTGCTGGCCCACCACCGAGCGCGCGAGGGTGGTAAACGGATCCGGGTGGCCGACCAGGTGCAGGTCGCCGAACTGCGGGATCAGCTTCTTCATGATGCGGTCGCGCTTCATCAGCTCGGCCTTGGCCTGTTCCCAGTACAGCGGCACTTCCAGCATCAACGAGGTGGTACCCACGGCATCCTTATTCAGCGCCATCATGTGCGGCGCCAATTGGTTGTGCCGTCCGGCTTGTCTTCCAGGACGATGCCGGCGGCCAGCAATTCGGCGCGCAGCTTGTCCGACTCGGCGAAGTTGCGCGCCTTCTTGGCCACGCTGCGCGCGTCGATCAGTTGCTGGATCGCTTGCGGCGACTGCTCCCCTGTGCCCTGCAGGAAGTCGCTCGGGCTGCGCTCGAGCAAGCCGATGACGCCGGCCAGCGCCTTCAGCTGGCGTGCATGCGCCACCGAGCGGCTCTTGTTCAGTTCGGTGACCAGGTCGAACAGCACCGCCATCGCGATCGGCGTGTTGAAGTCGTCGTCCATGGCGTCGCGAAAGCGCAGCGCGTGCGCCTCGGTCCAGTCGACCGCCGGCGCGTCGGCGCCGAGGTCGATGTCCGCCAGCGCCGTGTACAGGCGCGTCAGGGCGACCTTGGCGTCGTCGAGGTGGGCGTCCGAATAGTTCAGCGGGCTGCGGTAATGGGCGCGCAAGATGAAGAACCGCACCACTTCGGCATCGAATTTTTTCAGCACGTCGCGGATCGTGAAGAAATTGCCCAATGACTTGGACATCTTCTCGTTGTCGACCCGCACGAAGCCGTTGTGCACCCAGTAATTGGCCATCGTCTGGCCGAACGCGCCCTCCGACTGGGCGATTTCGTTTTCGTGATGGGGGAACTGCAAATCGGCGCCGCCGCCATGGATGTCGAAGTGCTGGCCCAGGGTGGCGCACGACATGGCCGAGCATTCGATATGCCAGCCCGGGCGACCGCTGCCCCATTTGGACGCCCACTTCACCTCGGCCGGCTCCGATTCCTTCGATGCCTTCCACAGCACGAAGTCGAGCGGATCGCGCTTGCCGGTATTGACGTCGACCCGTTCGCCGGCGCGCAGGTCGTCGAGCGACTTGCCCGACAGCTTGCCGTAGCCGGGGAAATTGCGCACCGCGTAGTTGACGTCGCCGTCGTCGGACGCGTAGGCCAGGCCCTTTTGCTCGAGCAGGTCGATGATGCCCAACATCTGCGGCACGTAGTCGGTGGCGTGCGGCACCATGTCGGGCGGCAGAATGCCGAGCGCGGCCGTGTCCTCGTCCATGTATTGCTCGAAGCGCGACGTCAGCTGCGAGATCGTTTCGCCGTTCTCGACCGCGCGCTTGATGATCTTGTCTTCGATGTCGGTGATGTTGCGTACGTACGTGACATGGTAGCCGGACGCCTTGAGCCAGCGGTAGATGACGTCGAACGCCATCATCATGCGCGCGTGGCCGATATGGCAGTAATCGTAGATCGTCATCCCGCACACATACATGCCGACCTTGCCGGCGACGATAGGGACGAATTGCTGCTTGTCACGCGCCAGCGTGTTATAGATCTTTAGTTGGCTCATCGGACTTCTGCTGTTGGAACAGCGGGCGCGACGGTCGGACAATACCGCAAGCGGGCGCGTAGGCCGCAAAGGCACGCACCGGGCAAACCGGGATTAATGCGAGATCGTCGAAACCCTCTGTATTGTTCTTCTTTGATAGAATGGTCGTTCTGCGCCAAAGTATAGCATTGATAAAATCCCCACTGACCGCATATGGGTCAGGTTTATTTTTCAGCAAACGGCTTGACAGCACTTTGCGCGATCTCCACCAAGAGGAAGCTACCATGCAACAAACCACATCGCTTTTCAAACCCCTGCTGACGCGCTTCCTGACCGTTTTTTTCGGCCTCACGTTCGGCACCGCGGTGCTGGCGGCGCAGCCGCCGCAGGTGTCGCTGAAAACCTCGATGGGCGAAATCGTGCTCGAACTGGACCAGGAAAAGGCGCCGAAGACGGTGGCCAACTTCCTCCAGTACGTCAAGAGCGGCCATTACAAGGGCACGATTTTCCACCGCGTGATCGACGGTTTCATGATCCAGGGCGGCGGCATGGATGCCAAGATGGTCACCAAAAAAACCAACAAGCCGGTCAAGAACGAGGCCAATAACGGCCTGCTCAACGAGCCCTATTCGCTCGCCATGGCGCGCACCGCCGATCCCGATTCGGCCACCGCGCAGTTTTTCATCAACGTCGCCGCCAATACGCCGCTCGATTATCCGGGCCGCGACGGCTTCGGCTACACCGTGTTCGGCAAGGTCGTCAAAGGCCAGGACGTGGTCGACAAAATCAAGGGCGTGGTGGTCGACGACGTGCGCGGCCAGCAGAACGTGCCGGTGGTGCCGATCGTGATTCAATCGGCCACGCTGGTCAAGCCGGCCAAGTAAGCACGCATTTTTCACTCACCATCTACCAACAACTCAGCAGACAGGACATATCATGGCCAAAGTACTCATCACCACCAACATGGGCAACATCACCGCCGAACTGGACGCCGACAAGGCGCCGAAGACGGTCGCCAATTTTCTCGACTACGCGGCCAAGGGCCACTACGACAACACCATCTTCCACCGCGTGATTGCCGACTTCATGGTGCAGGGCGGCGGTTTCGAGCCGAACATGAAGCAGAAGCCGGCTGACCAGACGGTCGAGAACGAGGCCAAGAACGGCCTCAAGAACGACAAATACACGCTGGCGATGGCGCGCACGTCGGATCCTCATTCGGCATCGGCGCAGTTCTTCATCAACACCAAGAACAACAGCTTCCTCGACTACCCGGGCCAGGACGGCTTCGGCTACGCCGTGTTCGGCAAAGTGACCGAAGGCACCGACATCGTCGACCAGATCAACAAGGTCAAGACCGGCCGCAGCGGCATGTTCGCCGACGTGCCAGCCGAGCCGGTGATCATCGAAAAAATCGAAGTCCTGTAATTGCATGCGCTTCGGGCAGGCCACTCCGGCAGCACGGCGATGAGCATGCCCGAACGCGCCAGCGCACTGTTCATTTCCGACCTGCACCTGCAGCAGTCGCACCCGCGCACCGCCGCGGCGTTCTTCCGCTTCCTCGAGGAACACGCCGCAACGGCGGACGCCCTCTACCTGCTCGGCGACCTGTTCGAATACTGGGCCGGCGACGACGACAGCACCCTCTTCCATCAAGCCATCATCGACGCCATCCGCGCCGTCAGCGACGCCGGCGTGGCCATCTACTGGATCGCCGGCAACCGCGACTTCCTGGTCGGCGAACGCTTCGCGCGCGCCGCCGGACTGACGCTGCTGGCCGAGCCGCACGTGGCCACCATCGGCGGCCAGCGCGTCGCGCTGGTGCATGGCGACGCCGAATGCACCGCCGACCTCGGCTACATGACGTTTCGCGCGCAGGTCCGCGATCCCCAATGGCAGCAGCAGTTTCTCGCCTTGCCGCTGGCGCAGCGCAAGGGCATCATCGCCGGCCTGCGCGAAGGCAGCCGCGAGGCGCACGGCGGCAAGAGCATGATCATCATGGACGTGGCGCCGGCGGCCATCGACGCGCTGCACGCGGCCACCGGCTGCGACGTGCTGATCCACGGCCACACGCACCGCCCCGCCCTGCATCAGGCGGGCAGCCGGCGCCGTTACGTGCTGCCGGACTGGGAGCTCGACGCCGAGCCGCCGCGCGGCGGCTGGATTGCCATCGACGGCAGCGGTGCCATCGCGCGCCACGGCCTCGACGGCGCCGTCCTCTGATCCGCTGAATCACTGACTCGGCAGGCTAGCGCCGGCCGGCGCGGGATAGGTCACGCGCGTCCCCTCGACGTGCGCGAAACCGGTCAGCCGATGGGGCTTGCGCCCTTTCGGCCCGATGATGTCGTCGACCCGCACGCCGCGCACCAGCAGGGCGTCGCCGATCATCGAACGATGGCAGCGCCACGGCACCGCTTCGGCGCACATCAGCACGCACCGCTCGCTGCGCGCCAGCCTGGCCACCCAGTCGACGTTCTCGGCGAACTCGGCGGACTGCATGTAATCGGCGTAGCCGCGAAACGAGGCGTTGCGCCAGCCGGCGTTGGGCGAGTCGGCGCGCGCATGGCGCAGGCCGCCCAGTCCCGGCAGATGGCTATAGGCGATGCGCACGGCAGCCAGCGATGCCGGCAGCGCATCCTGATTGAACTGCGGATTGTGGCGCGATCTGGGCACAGTGCGCACGTCGAGCAGGTGAACGATCTGGTTTGTTTCCAGCAGTTCAAGAAACGCCGCGAGCGGCCGGTTGGAATGGCCGATCGTGCAGATCAGCGGATGCTGCGGTGTGTCGTCGGCGTGCATGCGGCGGGCCCTTGTGGTGGGATTCATTCTCTTGCGCGTGACGCCGACTGTAGCGGCGGCGCCGCGCCAGGTCTGTGCGTTGACGCGCTTGCGCAGATGCGGTTGCGGCGACTGCGCCGCCTTTTTCGTGGCATGCCTTTTATGTTGTTGACAACGGCAATCTTACTGTTATACTTCACTACAACACCACCTCATCACATCACCAACAGGGAGGCAATATGCACCACCGCGCTGCACCCTTCGCCAGGGAGCGTCGACCATGACGATCGGCTGGAACGACAACACGCCCATTTATCGGCAACTCAAGGACCGGGTCATCGGCATGATGCTCGATGGCATACTCAAGGCCGGCGACGCGCTGCCCTCGGTGCGCCAGGTCGCCGCTGAATACCAACTCAATCCGATCACCGTTTCCAAGGCGTACCAGGAACTGGTCGACGACAATCTCGTAGAAAAAAGAAGGGGAATCGGCATGTATGTCACTGAAGGCGCCAGCGAAAAACTCTTGACCAGCGAGCGCGAGCGCTTCGTGCGCGAAGAATGGCCGGCCATGGTCGAGCGCATCCGCCGCCTCGGCCTCGACATCGAACAGTTGCTGCGCGCGGCCAGCCCGGGGGGTGCAGCATGAACGCGGTCGTCTCGGCCAAGGGCCTGTCCAAGCACTACGGCAAGCACGCCGCGATCGACAACATCAGCTTCGAAATCCCGGCCGGGCGCATCGTCGGCCTGATCGGGCCGAACGGCTCGGGCAAGACCACCACCTTGAAGGCGGCGCTGGGCCTGGTGCCGTTCGAAGGCGAACTGTCGGTGCTCGGGCTCGATCCGCGCACCCAGCGCGACGCGCTGATGCAGGACGTCTGCTTCATCGCCGACGTGGCGATTTTGCCGCGCTGGCTGCGCGTGAGCGAGGCGATCGATTTCGTCGCCGGCGTGCATCCGCGCTTCGACCGCGTCAAGGCCGAACGCTACCTGGCCAGCACCAAGCTCAAACCGTCGATGAAGGTCAAGGCGATGTCGAAAGGCATGGTGGTGCAGCTGCACCTGGCGCTGGTGATGGCGATCGACGCCAAGCTGCTGGTGCTCGACGAGCCGACCCTGGGCCTCGACATCCTGTACCGCAAGCAGTTCTACCAGAACCTGCTGGAAGACTATTTCGACGAAGCGAAAACGATCATCATCACCACCCACCAGGTCGAGGAAGTCGAGCACATCCTCACCGACCTGATGTTCATCCGCGACGGCAAGATCGTGCTGGCGGCGACGATGGACGAAGTGGGCGAGCGCTACACCGAGGTGATGGTGCCGAGCGACAAAGTGAACGCCGCCAACGCGCTGCAGCCGATCGACCGGCGCAGCGTGTTCGGCAAGTCGGTGATGCTGTTCGACGGCGTGCCGCGCGCCCAGCTCTCGGCGATTGGCGAGACCCGCAATATCAGCGTTGCCGACCTGTTCGTCGCAACCATGAAAGGAAGCTACGCATGAAAACGATGAAATGGCTGCTCCGCCGTGAATTTTGGGAGAACAAGGGGGCATTTTTCTGGGCGCCGGCCGTCGTCGCGCTGGTGATGCTCGCTTTCATCGGCGGCACCCTCGGGTATGGCCTGGCCACCCACGGCCTCGGCGACACCGTCATCAACGGCCACGTCGTGAGCAAGGGCGCGATGATGCAATCGCTGCCGCTGACGATGCGCACCGAGATCGCCGGTATCGTCGCCAACACCTACCTGGCCGCCGCGATGCCCCTGTTCGGCGTGCTGCCGGT
>JARXKM010000127.1:7173-13232 GCA_030272785.1 Pseudomonadota bacterium | reverse complement strand
CGCCACCAGCGTCAAGTTCTACAGCGTTGGCGTGCACCACAACTTCTAAACCGATTCGACAGGCGCGCCGCCAGCGGGCGCGCCTGTCGCATCAGCAATCGCGGCGGGATACGACACGGTATCCCGCCGCTTTTTTTTGTTACCGATGCGCGTGGCATTCGCGCAGGACGTCATGGCGCCGTCACATGCGGCCGGTATTGTTGTAATGACTATGCATTTCAAACAACTCTACGAAAGCACACCCGCCATGACCGCCAAGACCCTCCTCGCCACGCTGATCGGCCTGGCGTCGGCCTGCGCCGCGCACGCCGCCCCGCAACTGATCGCCATCGGCACCCTCAACGGCAACCAGCGCGACCTGTCGAGCCAGAGCGCCGGCCTGCTGGAAAACGGCGTGGCCGGCAACCTGCTGGGCGGGATGGGCTCGGGCCTGGCCTGGGCCGGCGGCAACACCTTCATCGCCACGCCCGACCGCGGGCCGAACGCGACCGCCTACAATCCGCTGGTCGACGACACCGCCTCGTACATCACGCGCTTCCAGACCCTGACGATGGCGCTCACGCCCAACAGCAGCGGCAGCGGCCTGGCGTTCACCTTGACGCCGACCTTGAGCGCGACCACGTTGCTGTCGAGCCCCACCGCGCTGGTCTACGGCAGCGGCGCGCTCGGCACCGGCGTCGTCAAGGGCGTCAGCTACACGCTCGGCAGCGGCGCGCCGGCTCTCAACGCCATCAACCAGACCAGCTACTTCACCGGGCGCTCGGACAATTTCGATCCCGGCCAGTCGTCGCTGAACCCGAACAACGGCCGCTTCGATCCGGAAGGCGCCCGCGTGTCGAACGACGGCAAGAGCGTGTTCATTTCAGACGAGTACG
The DNA here is from genome assembly GCA_030272785.1 of Pseudomonadota bacterium. Taxonomy (GTDB): domain Bacteria; phylum Pseudomonadota; class Gammaproteobacteria; order Burkholderiales; family Burkholderiaceae_D; genus JAFCUW01. Next base: position 12,357 of record JARXKM010000127.1, on the reverse strand, counting down.
GACCGTACATCTACCAGTTCGACCGCGCCACCGGGCAACGGATCGCCTCGTTCGCCTTACCGGCCAATCTGGGCATCGGCAAGCTGCGCGCGCAGGGCGCGCTGGAAATATCCGACAACCTGGCCGGCGGGCGTGTCAGCAACAAGGGCATGGAAGGACTGGCGATCACGCCTGACGGCAAAACGCTGGTCGGCATCATACAGGCGCCGCTGGCGCAGGACACCAGCAAGACGGTGCGCATCGTGACGGTCGATATCGCCACCAAGGCGGTCCACGAATACGCCTACCAGCTCACCACCGGCTCCGGCGTGAGCGAGATCGTCGCCCTCAACGATCACCAGTTCCTGGTCGACGAACGCGACGGCAAAGGCCTGGGCGACGGCACGGTGGCCAGCGCCAAGCAGCTGTTCAAGATCGACCTGGCCGGCGCGCAGGACATCACCGCCCTCAGCGGCAACATCTCGGCGAAGGCCGTCAGCAAGACGCTGTTCCTCGACATCGTCAGCGTGCTCGGTGCGAACGGCATCGCCGCCGCGCAGGTGCCGGCGAAGATCGAAGGCATCGCGTTTGGCGCCGACGTCACGCTCGGCGGCGTGCTGACCCACACGCTGTATGTCGCCAACGACAACGACTTCGTCGCCAACGTCGCCGGCGACAACAAGTTCTTCGTGTTCGGCGTGACCGACGCCTACCTGGCCAGCCTGGGCGCCAGCTACACCGCCCAGTCGATCGCGCCGGCCGGCGTGCCCGAGCCGCGCAGCGCCGCACTGGTCGGCCTCGGCCTGCTGATGTTCGGCGCCATGCGCCGCCGTCCGGGCTAAGCTTCCTGCCGCGCCAGGAAGGCGTGGATCTGCGCCACCACGGCGGCGCCCTCGCCGACCGCGGCGGCCACCCGCTTGGTCGAGCCGGCGCGCACGTCGCCGATCGCGAATACGCCTGGCACGCTCGTTTGCAGCGCCGAACGCACCGGCGCCGCGCCCGCGGCGACGCTGTTGCGCGGGCACTGCGCCGGCAGCACGTCCGTCCCGGTGCGGATGAAGCCCTTGTCGTCGACGCCGACCCCGCAATCGGCCAGCCATTCGGTGTTCGGCTCGGCGCCGACGAACAGGAACACCCAGCGCATCGCGCGCCACTCGGCGCTGTTGCGCACGCGGTCGTGCCAGCGCACCCGCGCCAGGCCGTGGGCGTCGCCCTCCAGTTCGGTAATGTCGGTGCGCGTGTGGACGACGATGTTCGGCGTGGCGGCGATGCGCTCGATCAGGTAGCTCGACATGCTCGCCGCCAGGCCGGCGCCGCGAATCACCATGTGCACGCGCGCCGCATGGGTCGCCAGGAACACTGCCGCCTGCCCCGCCGAATTGCCGCCGCCGACCACCACCGCGTCTTCGCGCCGGCACAGCTTCGCTTCGATCGGCGAGGCCCAGTAGTAGACGCCGCGTCCTTCGTACAGGTTCAGCGCCTGCCATGCCGGCCGGCGGTAGCGCGCGCCGCACGCCAGCACCACCGTGCGCGCGCGCACCGCGGTGCCGTCGTCGAGCGTCAGGGTGAGCGGATCGCGGTCGCACACCAGCCGCGCCGCGCTGGCCGGGATGGCGATCTCGGCGCCGAATTTTTGCGCCTGGACGAACGAACGGCCGGCCAGCGCCCGCCCCGAGATGCCGGTCGGGAAACCCAGATAGTTTTCGATGCGGGCGCTGGCCCCGGCCTGCCCGCCGTACGCGTGCTGCTCGAGCACCAGCACCGACAGGCCTTCCGACGCCGCGTACACCGCGGTGGCCAGGCCGGACGGTCCGGCGCCCACCACCACCACGTCGAAGGTGGCGTGATCGCGCAGCTCGGGCAGCATGCCGAGGCAGCGGCCGATGTCGGGCAGCGTGGGATTCCTGCGCACCGAGCCGTCCGGACAGACCACCAGCGGCCAGTCGCCCGGCTGCGGTGCGTGCAGCGCAACCAGCGCGGCGGCGGCGTGGTCGGTGGCGGGGTCGCGCACGGTGTGCGGCTGGCCGTTGCGCGACAAGAAGCTCTGCAGGCGGAACAGCGCCGCGCTGTCGGGCGGGGCGACCAGCACCGGCCCACCGGCGCCGCCTTCGATCAGCGCGACGCGGCGCAGGATCAGCGCGCGCATGATGCGTTCGCCCAGCTCGGCTTCGGCGACTACCACCGCGCGCAGCGATTCCGAATCGATCACCAGCGCTTCGACGTCGCCCACCGCGCGCGCATTGACCAGCGCCGGGCGGCCCGACAATTGCGCCACTTCGGCGGTGAATTCGCCGCGGCCGATGTCGGCCAGGGCGGTGCTGCGGCCCATGCCGTCGCAACCGCTGAGCGCGATGCGCCCCGCCAGCACCGTCAGCATGCCTGGCGAGGCGCCCCCAGCCGCGAAAATCAGGGCGCCGTCGGGCCAGCGGCGCAAGGTGCCGAAGCGGCGCAGGCGCTGCAGGTCGGCGGCGTCGAGCACCGGGAATATCTGGTGGCGGCGCGCGCCGACGTCGATGGTGGCTGCGCCGGCCGGGTCATCGGCATGGGATTCGGGGACAAATTCCGGAACATCGTTGTTGGGCATGGCGATTCCGTGAAAAGCGCGACGCGCGGTACCACCAGTTTACTCCTCCCGTCCGGCGCCCGCGTGGCGCCTGCAAGCGATTTTTTACCGATGTATCATGGAGGCGATGAAACACAGCGCACTCGGAGGAGCCATGCAATCGCGACGCACTTTTCTACGGCTCGGCGCCGGTGCTGCCGCCGTGCTTGCCGCGCGGCTGGCAAGCGCCGCGCCGCAGGCGCCGTTTGAGATTACCCGCAGCGAGCCGGAATGGCGTGCGCGCCTGAGCGCGGCCCAGTTCGCGGTCCTGCGCACCGGCGCCACCGAGCGGCCTTATTCGAGTGCGCTCAACGACGAACATCGCGCCGGCCTGTTCCTGTGCGCCGGCTGCGACCTGGCGCTGTTCTCGTCGCGCGCCAAGTTCGACAGCCATACCGGCTGGCCGAGTTTCCGGGCGCCGCTCGAGCATGCCATCGTCACGCGCAGCGATACGACGCTCGGCATGGAGCGCACGGAAGTGCTGTGCCGCCGCTGCGGCGGCCATCTCGGCCATGTGTTCGACGACGGTCCGCCGCCGACCGGCCTGCGCTACTGCATGAACGGCGCGGCCATGAAATTTGCGCCCGGCGCGGCATGAACATTTACCCGACACAGGAGCGAGCATGAGTATCCCCATTGAAAAGCGCCGTACGGTGCCGGCCGTGCTGGCGGCCGTCGCGGCGCTGGCAGCCGTGCTGTGGCAAGCGACGGCGCAGTCGGTCGAAGTCGCCGTGACGATCGCCCCGCCGCAGTTGGATGAGCCGGCCGGCGCGCGCCAGCAGGCGACGGCGCTATTCGCCGGCGGCTGCTACTGGGGCGTGCAAGGCGTGTTCCAGCATGTGCGCGGCGTTCGCAATGCCGTCTCGGGCTACGCCGGCGGCGCGGCCGCCACCGCGCACTACGAGATGGTCAGCAGCGGCAGCACCGGCCACGCCGAGGCCGTCCAAATCGTCTATGACCCTCGCCAGGTCAGCTACGGCCAACTGCTGCAGGTCTTCTTTTCGGTCGCGCACAACCCCACCGAATTGAACCGGCAGGGTCCCGACAGCGGTCCGCAATACCGTTCGGCGATCTTCCCCGTCGATGCGGCCCAGCGCACGATCGCCGAAAAATACATCGCCCAGCTGAACGCCGCGCATGCGTTTGCGCGCCCGCTGGCGACCCGCGTCGAAGCTGCCAGCGGCTTCTATCCGGCCGAGGCCTACCACCAGAACTACCTGACGCTGCATCCGGACGATGGCTACATCGTTGCCAACGATTTGCCCAAAATCGATTATTTGAAAAAGCTGCTGCCGGCGCTGTACCGGGCCAATCCCGTGCTGGTCGGCCATTCCGGCTGAACGCGGCGCGATCCGCCTTTAGTTGACAAGGAATCGCCCCCGCAAGGTAAAATTGCAAGACTCTACGACTCTACAATTGGGCCGACGCGCCCGTCGTCAACCACAAAATGATGGAAACCATGAAGCCCAGCGATGCACTTCACCGGCTTGCGGCAAGCCAGTCCCGTTCGCGCGCATGAGCGTGCCCCGCAAGAAGGATGCCGCCGCCGGGCCACCGGGCCGCCTGCAAATGGCCGACATCGCGCGCCTGGCCGGCGTGTCGACGGCGACCGTCTCGCGCGCGCTCAATCGCAGCCCGCTGGTCAACGACGAGACGCGCATCCGCATCGAAGAACTGGCGCGCTCGCTCAATTATTCCATCAACGTGGGCGCGCAGAACTTGCGCCTGCAGCAAAATCGCACCATCGGCGTGATCGTGCCCTACGATTCGGCGACGCGCCAGCACCTGTCCGATCCATTTTTCCTCAGCATGCTGGGCAGCCTGGCCGACGCGCTGACCGACCAGGGCTTCGACATGCTGGTGTCGCGCGTCGACGCCGAGCAGCTCGATGCGGCGGCCAAGCCGTTCGACAGCGGCCGCGTGATCGGCATCATCCTGATCGGCCAATGGCGCCACCATGACCAGCTCAATCAGCTCGCCGCGCGCAACGTGCCGATCGTGGTGTGGGGCGTTCAGCTGCCGCGCCAGTTGTACTGCACCATCGGCGGCGACAACGTCGCCGGCGGCCGGCTGGCCACCGAACACCTGATCGCCGGCGGCCGTCGCCATATCGCCTTCTTCGGCGATGTGCGCCTGCCCGAGGTGGCGCAGCGTTACGAAGGCTATGCGATGGCGCTGGCGCAGCACGGCCTCGCGCCCGCTCCCGAGTTCCAGATCTCGACCTCGTTCCTGCCGCAGGGCGGCACCGAGGCGGTGCAGGAAATGACCCGGCGCGGCCTCGATTGCGACGCCATTTTCGCCTGCAGCGACCTGCTGGCGATCACCTCGATCCATGCGCTGCGCGAGCGCGGCTTGCGCATCCCGCAGGACATCGCCGTGGTCGGCTACGACGACATCGAGCTGGCCGCGTATTGCGACCCGCCGCTGACCACCGTGCGCCAGCCGATCCAGGCGGCCGGCCACCGGCTGGTGGCGGCGTTGCTGGCGCTGATCGAAGGCCAGCCCTCGCCGTCGCAGCAGCTCGACACCGAATTGGTATGCCGCGCCTCGAGCGCCGTTTGAACCGAAGGGACTGTCAAAACCGGGTCAGACCCGTTTTTCCG
>JARXKM010000127.1:0-7073 GCA_030272785.1 Pseudomonadota bacterium | reverse complement strand
CGAGCGCCGTTTGAACCGAAGGGACTGTCAAAACCGGGTCAGACCCGTTTTTCCGGACCCGTTTTTCCGAAACCGGGTCAGACCCGGTTTTTTAGCAACGATTTTCCGAAACCGGGTCTGACCCGGTTTTTCGATGTCAGCTCTCAAAACCGGGTCTGACCCGGTTTTTTGGCAATTTTTCGCGATCGGGCGCGCTTTAGGGCTGGTAGAAGTTGCGCACCCAGCGATGCTGCGCCAGCGTCGCCAACTGCGCCGCTGGCAGGCCGCGGCCATCTGCCACGGCGCAGTTCTTGTCGACATTGCGCAGCGAGCGCATGCCCGGAATGACGACCGATACGGCCGGGTGGCTGAGCACGAAGCGCAGCGCCGTTTCGGCCATCTGCGCCACCTCGATGTCCAGCGCGGCGGCGATCGCACCGACCCGCTCGGCCACTTGCCGGCGCCGCTCGCCGCGAAAATACTCATTGCGGAAATCCCCGTCCGGGAACACGCTGTCGGCGCCGATCGCGCCCGTCAGGCCGCCTTCGTCGAGCGCGACGCGCACGATCACGCCGACATTGTGGCGCAGGCAGGCCGGCAGCAAGCGCTCGGCCGGCGACTGCTCGAACACGTTGTAGATCACCTGTACGCTGTCGACCAGGCCGGTCTCGATGAGCGCGATGGCGTTGTCGCTCTGGTGGTCGTTGATCGACACGCCAAAATGGCCGATCTTGCCTTGCCGCTTGAGCTGGTCGATCGCCGCCAGCCAGTCGCCCTGCCCGCACCAGGCGTCGGACCAGGCGTGAAACTGCTGCAGGTCGACGCGCTCGAGGCCAAGATTGCGCAGGCTCCGTTCGGTGCTGGCGATCACATGGCTGGCGGGGAACACCTGCGCGACCGGCACGTCGGCACGCGGCGGCCAGGTCATGTTCTTCGGCGCGATTTTGCTGGCCACGTAGATCGGCTCGGCGCGCGCGCGCACCGCCGCGCCCACCAGCGCCTCGCTGGCGCCATCGCCATATACCAGCGCGGTGTCGACGAAGTTCACGCCCAGGTCCATCGCCCGGTGCAGCGCGCGCAGCGACTGCGCGTCATCGGCGCCGAGCCACGAACTGTTGCCGATGCCCCAGGCGCCGTAGCCGACTTCGGCCAGCCGCAAGCCGGTCTTGCCGAGCATCCTGTGATGCATGCATTTATTCATGGCCAGCCCAGATCGAGGCCAGCGGCCAGGCCGTCAGATGGCGCAGCGTCGCCTGCCCGCCTTCGGCAAACGCGCCCAGGCCGTCGCTGCCGGCGGCGGGGAATATCTGACTGGTCAGCACCGCCTCGCCGTCGCCGGCGAACACCGTCACCGATGCGCCGTCGACCAGGATGCGCAGCCGGATCGCACCGTCGCGCAGCGCCACCGGGGCGGCGTGGCGCGCCGCAAAAATGTCGCTGAACGAGGCGTCGCCGGAGCGGCTGCGATCGACATAGACCTGGCCGAGCGCGCGGTCGTAGCCGATCGCCGTCTGGTCGCCGTTCGCGCCGGTGTGCACCAGCACGCCGGCACGCAACGCGGTACCTGGATCGAGCAGCAATTCGATATCGATGGCGCCCGCACCCGTCGGCGCCAATGCGGTCACGCCATCGGCGATCGGCTCTCCGGTGGCGGCAAGCAGCACGTCGCGCCGCAGCTGGTCGAACGCGGCGACCGGCTGCTGGACCAGGCGCACCTGGCCGTCGATGCTGCGCAGCGTCACCTCGCGCGCGACCGACTGGGCGCTGCGCCACGGCGCGGTGGGCACCTGCCGCGCGTACAGCCAGTTGCTCATCCAGCCGATCAGTACGCGCCGGCCATCCGGCGCGTCGTTCCAGCTCACGGCGGCATAGAAATCGGCGCCATAATCGAGCCAATGCACCTTGTCGCCGGGCTGCGCCGTGAGTACCACCGGTTCGCCCGCCCGCGCGGCATTACCGGGGGCGGCGGGGTCGGCCAGAAAGCGCTGGCCATCGAACTGGCCAATGAAGTATTGCGCGCCGGAGCCGCCGGCGGGGCCGCCCGGATTCAGGTTGATCAGCAGCACCCACTTGCGGTTGGCCGCATCGCCGTCGACCGCCAGTTCGAACAGGTCGGGACACTCCCACACGCCGCCGATCGCGCTGACCGGCCCGAACTCGCTCATGAACTGCCACTCGATCAAGTCCTTCGACGCATACCACAACGCCTTGTGCTGCATCGCCAGCACCACCACCATCACCCATTTGGCGTGCGGCGCGTACCAGAACACCTTGGGGTCGCGGAACTCGCGGTATTCGTCGTGATGCGCGGCCGGCGGCAGTGCCAGCACCGGGTTGCCGGCGTATTGCGTCCAGCTGCGGCCGCGGTCTGCGCTGTAGGCGAGCGACTGGCTTTGCTGGCCCTGCCGCACGCGGGTGCCGTTCGCCAGCGTCATCGCGCCCGGATACACGCTGGTGTAGACGGCGACCATCGGCGCCTGACCGTTCTCTCCCAGTCCGCTGCTGTTGGCATGGTCGACCACCGCGCTGCCCGAGAAAAAACTTTGCGTGATCGCGCCCAGGGCATCCTTCTCCACTGTCAGCGCGACCGGCAATTCCGACCAGTGCACCAGGTCGGCGCTGACCGCGTGGCCCCACGACATGTCGCCCCACTCGTCGCCGTTCGGATTGTATTGGTAGAACAGATGATATTCGCCGTCGTGGTACACCAGGCCGTTCGGATCGTTCATCCAGTTGCGCGCCGGCGAGTAGGACAATTGGGGACGATGCGCCTCCAGGTAAGCCCGCTCGGGTGCGCAGGACAATCGAATCGCCATGATGTTTCCTTAGAATGAATCGGCTGGCCTGGCGGACAGCGGTGCCGGCCCAATGGCGACCATTATGCAATGGATCAGATTCGATTGCAAACGATTGCATCGATTCTGCAACAGCGATGATTTCCGAGATCGGCATCGCCGCTTGAGCAAGCCTATCCTGCGCACCTCGCCGGCAACTTCGTGCCAACTTTCCCCGTGCCTTGTTCGGTAAAACGACATTTTCTTTCTGCGAAATATCAGGTATCACGATTCTGAATACAATCGATTGCAATACGAATCCTTTTGTCCGATAATGGGCTACCCGGCTCCCTTCCCTGCCGACGCACGAAAGCACCCATACATGAATGCCAGCTCCAAATCGATAGTGGTGTACGGCGAAGCGCTGATCGACGACTTCACCGATGCGCAAGTAGTCGGCGGCGCACCGTTCAACGTGGCGCGCGCGCTGGCCGCGTTCGGCCTCGCGCCGATGATGATCACGCGCGTCGGCGAAGACCGCAACGGCGCGCTGGTACGCGCCGAATTCGCGCGTTTCGCGATGGCCGACACGGGCCTGCAGGCGGACCGCCAGGCACCAACCGGCCGGGTGGTGGTCGAACGCGGCGCCGGCGAGCACCGCTTCGTCATCCTGCCCGACCAGGCCTACGACCGCATCGCGGCCGCGCCGGCGCTGGCGGCGCTGGCCGCAGCCAGGCCGGCGACCATCTATTTCGGCACGCTGGCGCAGCGCACCGCCGGTTCGCGCGCCACGCTCGAGGCGCTGCTGGCGGCCAGCGACGCCAAACGCTATCTCGACCTGAACATGCGCGATGGCCAGGTCGACGAACATTGCGTCTACAGCTCGCTGCACCAGGCCGACATCGTCAAGGTCAACGAGGACGAACTGCAGGACCTGCTGCGCTGGTTCGGCCGTCCGGAACAGCAGGGGCAAGACATCGGCAGCGCGGCCACCGCCGCAGCCTGCGGCGTGCTGCTGCAGCGCTTCGCCCTCGAAGGCCTGATCGTCACCCTGGGTGCGCACGGTGCCGCCTATTTCGGCGCCGACGGCACCATCCTGCGCAACCGGCCGATCGATGCGCGCACCGCCGTGGTCGACACGGTCGGCGCCGGCGACGCGTTTTCCGCCGTCTTCCTGCTCGGCCGCGCGCTCGACTGGCCGCTCGCGCTGACGCTGACGCGCGCCAACCTGTTCGCCGGCGCGATCTGCGGCGTGCGCGGCGCGGTGCCCGCCGACCCGGACTTCTACCGTCCCTGGATCGCCGCCTGGCTGGCCAGCGCGGCGCCGGCGCGCACCGGAGCGGCACGATGAGCGCGCGCAAGCCACGCATGTCGTTCTGGCAGATCGTCAACATGAATATCGGCTTCTTCGGCATCCAGTTCAGCTTCGGTCTGCAGCAAAGCAACATGAGCCCGATCTACCGCTACCTCGGCGCCGACGAAGCGAGCCTGCCCTACCTGTGGCTGGCCGGGCCGATGACCGGCCTGCTGGTGCAGCCGCTGATCGGCGCCATGAGCGACCGTACCGTCACGCGCTGGGGCCGGCGCACGCCCTATTTCCTGGTCGGCGCCGTGCTGTGCAGCCTCGGCCTGCTGTTCATGCCGTTCAGCCCGACGCTGTGGATGACCGCCAGCCTGCTGTGGATCCTCGACGCCGCCAACAACGTCACCATGGAGCCGTACCGCGCCTTCGTCAGCGACCAGCTCGAGCCGGACCAGCACTCGCTCGGCTACCTGACCCAGAGCGCGTTCACCGGGTTGGGCCAGACGCTGGCCTACCTGACGCCGTCGCTGCTGGTGGTGTTCGGCATGAACAAGGATGCGGTCAACGCCAGCCACATTCCGCACATCGTCATCGTCGCCTTCCTGATCGGCGCGCTGTTTTCGCTCACGTCGATCCTGTGGACCGTGAAGACCACGCCCGAATATCCGCTCACGCCGGCGCAGCTGCGCCAGATCCGCGCCACGCCGGCCGGCTGGCGCCACACGCTGCGCGAGATCGTCGAGGCCGCGCGCGACATGCCCGACACCATGAAGCAGCTGGCGCTGATGAAGCTGTTCCAGTGGTACGCCATGGTCTGCTACTGGCAATACATCACTCTCAGCCTGGCCGACACCCTGTTCGCCAGCGCCGATCCGGGTTCGCCGGGCTTCCGCGACGCCGGCCTGCTCAACGGCAAGCTGGGGGCGTTCTACAATTTTGTCGCCTTCCTGTCCGCCTTCGCGCTGGTGCCGTTCACCCGCCGCTTCGGGCCGAAGCTCATGCACAGCGCCTGTCTCACGCTGGCCGGCATCGGCATGCTGTGCATTCCGCTGATCCACAGCCCGCTGCTGCTGCTGCTGCCGATGCTCGGCATCGGGGTGGCGTGGGCCAGCATGATGGGCAACCCCTACATCATGCTGGCCGGCAGCGTGCCGCCCGAGCGCACCGGCGTCTACATGGGCATCTTCAATATGTTCATCGTCATTCCGATGATCATCCAGGTGTTCACCTTGCCGCTGCTGTATCGCACCTGGCTGCATGGCAACCCGGGCAATGTGATCCGGCTGGCCGGCGCGCTGCTGTTGTGCGCGGCGGTCGCGGTGCTGTTCGTCAAGCTCAAGAAGCCTGCCGGCGCCGCCGCCGCCGCCGGTGCCACCGCGCCCACTTTGTAGCACCGACACCAGGAGAGCATCATGCAAACGGCAGACCGCAGGCTGCGCAGCATCGTCATCGTCGGCGGCGGCTCGGCCGGCTGGATGGCCGCCGCCGCCCTCTCGGCCGCACTCGGCAAGGGCTGCAGCATCACGCTGATCGAGTCCGACGAAATCGGCACGGTCGGCGTGGGCGAAGCAACCATCCCGCCGATCAAGACCTTCAACCAGATGATCGGCATCGACGAAGCGCAGTTCCTCAAGCGCACCCAGGGCACCTTCAAGCTCGGCATCGAATTCGTCGACTGGGCCCAGACCGGTCAGCGCTATTTCCATCCGTTCGGCCCGCACGGCATCCAGTTCGACATGTCGCCGCTGCACCAGCACTGGCTGCGCAATCGCGATCAGCCCGGCGCGGCGCCGCTCGACGCCTACTCGATGGCGTACGCCGCCGCCAGCCGCAACCGCTTCGACAAGCCGTCGCGCGATCCGCGCTCGGTGCTTTCCTCGTTCGACTACGCCTACCATTTCGACGCCACCCTGTACGCCCGCTTCCTCGCCGAAGTGGCGCAGGCGCGCGGCGTGGTGCGGCTCGAAGGCAAGATCAGCCACGCCGAACAGCGCCCGGAAGATGGCTTCATCACCCAGGTCTGCCTGGACGACGGCCGCAAGATCGCCGGCGACCTGTTCATCGACTGCTCGGGATTTCGCGGCCTGCTGATCGAGCAGACCCTGCACACCGGCTATCAGGACTGGAGCCACTGGCTGCCGTGCGACCGCGCGATGGCGGTGCCGTGCGCGTCGGCCGGACCGCTGCAGCCGTACACGCGTTCGACCGCGCGCGCGGCCGGCTGGCAATGGCGCATTCCGCTGCAGCATCGCACCGGCAACGGCTACGTGTACAGCAGCGCCTTCCTCGGCGACGACCAGGCCGCCGCGGCGCTGCTAGCCAATCTCGACGGCAAGGCGCTGGCCGATCCGCGCGCGCTGCGCTTTACCACCGGGCGGCGCAAGCAGCTGTGGAACCGCAACGTGGTCGCGCTCGGCTTGTCCAGTGGCTTCATGGAGCCGCTCGAATCGACCAGCCTGCACATGGTCCAGTCCGGCATCGCGCGCCTGCTGGCGCTGTTCCCGGACCGCGACTTCGATCCGTTGGTGATCGACGAATTCAACCGTATCGGCATCAACGAATGCGAGCGCATCCGCGACTTCCTGATCCTCCATTACAAGCTGACCGCGCGCACCGACGCGCCGCTGTGGCGCTACTGCGCCGACATGGCGATTCCCGACACGCTGCAGTACAAGATCGACCATTTCAGCCGCTTTGGCCGGCTCGTCACGGAAGGGATGGAATTGTTCGGCAATGCCTCGTGGCTGGCGGTGCATGTCGGCCAGCACAACCTGCCGCGCCGGCACGATCCGCTGCTGGACCTGCGCGGCGCCGGCGGGCGCGACCAGCTCGAGCAGCAGCGCCTGGCGATGGCGCGCGCCGCCGAGGCCATGCCGACCCACGCGGCGTTCATCGCCGGCTACTGCGCCGCCGATTGACGGTTCGTGCGGTTCGCCGTCCGCACGCGCGCGGGCGCGGACCGCGCGGCTTACTTGACCAGCTTGTTGATCCGTTCGTTCGCTTCCTTCAACGCCGGC
>JARXKM010000126.1 GCA_030272785.1 Pseudomonadota bacterium | reverse complement strand
GGGTCGTGCTCCTCGTCGATGACGATCAGCTGCAGCTGCGGCAGCGAGGCGAGGATCGCCAGCCGGGTGCCGAGGATGATGCGGGCGCGGCCCTGGTGCGCGGCCAGCCAGTGCAGCATGCGCTCGCCCTCGGACAGGCTGCTGTGCAAGGTGGCCAGCATCAGGCCGGGGAAGCGCGCGCGGATATTGCCTTCGAGCTGGGGCGTGAGGTTGATCTCCGGCACCAGGATCAGGATCTGCGCGGCGGCGTCGCGCGCCAGCACCTGCGCGCAGGCCTGCAGGTACACCTCGGTCTTGCCGCTGCCGGTCACGCCGTACAGCAGGATCGGCGTGAAGCCGTCGGCGCCGCCGATGGCGTCGGCCGCCAGCTGCTGGGCTTCATTGAGCCGCGGCGTGCCCTGCGCCGTGCTGTCGGCCGCGCCATCGTGCTTGGCCAGCTTCTTGATCGCGCGCTCGAGCGCCACCGTGGTCAGGACGCGCAGGTTCTTCGGCAGGCCGGGCAAGGCGACCTCGCCGAGCGGGCGCTGGTAATAGTCGGCGGCGAAGCCGACCAGCGCCAGCCAGGCCGGCGAGAGCGGCGCCAGCTGGCTGCGCACAGCCAGCGCATCCTTGAGCTTGTCGGCCGGCACATCGGTCTGCCAGCCGACGCCGACGATTAGTCCGACTACTTCGCGGCGCCCGAAGCTGACCAAGGCCAGCTGCCCGGCTAACGGCTCGGCGCCGTCGGCGCACGGCCAGCGGTAGTCGAAGCAGCTGTTGAGCGGCGTATCGAGCGCGATTGTGAGGATGCAGTACGCCATCGGGGCCTGTTTCAAACGCAAATCATGGGCTGGACGGGGCGCCGCCCGGGGCGCCGCATTCTGCCGCGCAGCATGTGGACAACTTTGTGGACAAACTCAGCAGCGCACGGTTGTAAAGTTTGCTGTTAATCAAGAGAGTCGCCGTTTAACCGAAAATCAAGAAAAAAAACATCTTTGTAATCAGTCACTTGCAAATACGCTCATAGGAGAGCCCCATCGCATTTTGTAACCGTCACACTGTGCATAAGTCGCCGGCCGGGCGCCGCCATGTAGTCGCGCCGGTGGGCAAAAAAACCCTTTCTGGCCGCCGGACAGGCAAATTCTCGCGCAGGCAGATATTTTCTCCGACAACAAGCGCGTCTGTTACGTATCCAATATGAAAATATCATGCAACGCAGCACGAACCTCACGTAGAACCTTCACTTTTGCGCTAAGTCACGGTAAACGCAGGACTTTCTGTTTTTATCCACACTACCTGTTGATAACTTTGTGGACAAAGTTGGAAAAACCCGCTTTCCGCTCTGTGCGCGCGCCCCCGGCGGGCTTTCGTGCTGCATCGCAAGAAAATTAATACCCTTAAAAATCAATCACTTGCCATCACCGCTTAAAAATGTCGCGGTGATGGATAAGACAGTGTTGCAAATTGGAAATTTGTGTATAAGTGTGATTTTGTCTGTCTGCAAACGCGGCGCCGGCCGCCGCGGCGAGTCGCGCCGCACGGCCGCCGCGTACTCAAACTACATTCAGGCGCGCTGGGTGCGGCTAAAGCGGTGCACCGCCTCGACCATCGCGGTAACCGATTCGGGCGGGGTGAACTGCGAGATGCCGTGGCCGAGGTTGAACACATGGCCGGCGCCGGCCGACGGCACGCCGTACGAGGTCAGCGAGCGCTCCACTTCGGCGCGGATCTGCTCCGGGCTGGCGAACAGGATGGCCGGGTCGAGGTTGCCCTGCAGCGCCACTTTGTGCCCGACCAGCGCGCGGGCCTTGCCCAGGTTGACGGTCCAGTCCAGCCCGACCGCGTCGGCGCCGATGTCGGCGATCTGGTCGAGCCACAGGCCGCCGCCCTTGGTAAACACCACGGCCGGCACCCGCACGCCATCCTTGTCGCGCTTGAGCTGCTCCATCACCTGGCGCATGTACGCCAGCGAAAACTCCTGGTAGGCGCCGTCGGCCAGCGCGCCGCCCCACGAGTCGAAGATCATCACGGCCTGCGCGCCGGCGTCGATCTGCGCGTTCAGGTATTGCGCCACCGCGCTGGCGTTGGTGGCCAGGATGTGGTGCATCAGGTCGGGGCGGTTGTACGCCATCTTTTTGATGGTGTGGAACTCCTTCGAGCCGCCGCCTTCGACCATGTAGCACGCCAAGGTCCATGGGCTGCCGGAAAAGCCGATCAGCGGCACCCGGCCGCCCAGCGCGCCGCGGATCTGCGTGACCGCCTTGAACACGTAGTCGAGCGAGTCGAGGTCGGGCGCGCGCAGCTTCATCACCTCCGCTTCGGTGCGCAACGGGCGCTCGAACTTCGGTCCTTCGCCGTCGACGAAATACAGGCCCAGGCCCATTGCGTCGGGCACCGTCAGGATGTCGGAAAACAGGATCGCCGCATCGAGCGGATAGCGGTCGATCGGCTGCAACGTCACTTCGGTGGCGTAGTCCGGGTTCTTCGCCAGCCCCAGGAACGAACCGGCCCGCTCGCGCGTGGCGCGGTACTCGGGCAGGTAGCGGCCGGCCTGGCGCATCAGCCAGACCGGCGTATAGTCGGTCGGCTGGCGCAGCAGCGCGCGCAGGAACGTATCATTCTGGAGCGGGGCGAATTGGGTCATGGCGGGCGATGGGTAGCTTGGAGAAAGGCGCTATTATCGCACTGTCCGCCCCGCGCGCCCGACTTGCCAGCGGCGTGCCGCTGGATGTTTGGCGCCGGATTATCTATCATGCCGTACCGCCTCCCACCCCAGCGAACATCCCATGACCGTCTCGAACAGCAAACAAGCCGCCCTCTGCGGCGCCTGGCCTTCCCCCATCAGCGCCGCCATAGTCGCCGCCGGCGCCACGCCGCTGTCGCAGGTCGCGCTCGACGGTGCCGACGCCTACTGGCTGGCCGGCCGCGCCAGCGAAGGCGGGCGCACCACCTTGCTGCGCCAGCGCGGCGCCGACGTGCGCGAGATGACGCCGGCGCCGTTCAATGTGCGCACCCGGGTGCACGAATACGGCGGCGGCGCGCTGCTGGTGGCCGACGGCACCGTGTATTTTTCCCATTTCGCCGACAACCGCCTGTACATGGCGGCCGACGGCGCGGCACCGGTGGCACTGACCGCCGAGGGCGACATGCGCTACGCCGACTTCGTGCTCGACCGCCAGCGCCGGCGGCTGGTCAGCGTGGGCGAACGGCACGCCGGCGCCGGCCATCCGGTCAACACAATCTGTGCGGTCGGCCTCGACGGCGCGTTCGCGGTGCTGGTCGAGGGCAGCGATTTCTACGCCGCGCCGCGCCTGTCGCCGGACGGCAGCCAGCTCGCCTGGCTCAGCTGGGACCATCCGCGCATGCCGTGGCAGGGCACCGAACTGTGGCTGGCAGACGTCGACGCCGGCGGCGCGCTGGTCAACCGGCGCCTGGTGGCCGGCGGCGCCGACGAAGCGGTCTGCCAGCCGGAATGGTCGCCGGCCGGCGTGCTGCACTTCGTCTCCGACCGCAGCGGCTGGTGGAACCTGTACCGCGTGGCCGCCGGCGCGCCCGAGCCGCTGTGCGCGCGCGCCGCCGAATTCGGCATGCCGCACTGGTCGTTCGGCGGCGCCATGTACGGCTTCCGCTCGGAGCACGAAATCGTCTGCACGTATATCGAGAACGGCGTCAGCCGGCTGGCGCAGCTGTCGAGCGCCAGCGGCAAGCTGCAGCTGATCGCCAATCCTTACGAAGAGATCCGCGACCTGCGCGTGGCCGGCAGCGTCATCGCGCTGCTCGGCGGCGCCCCCACCATTGCGCTCGAACTGGCGCGCATCGACCTGGCCATCGGCTTGAACCCCGGCGGCCACGAAGTGCTGGCGCGCTCGATCGATCACCTGCCCGACGCCGGCTACCTGTCGGTCCCGGAAAGCATTACCTATCCGACCAGCGGCCAGCGGCTCGCGCACGCCTTCTTCTACCCGCCGCAAAGCGCCCGGTACCAGGCGGCGCCGGGCAGCAAGGCGCCGCTGATGGTGATCAGCCACGGCGGGCCGACCAGCATGGCCACCAACACGCTCAAGCTGGCGACCCAGTACTGGACCAGCCGCGGCTTCGCCGTGCTCGACGTGAACTACGGCGGCAGCAGCGGCTTCGGGCGCGCCTACCGCGACGCGCTCAAGGGCCAGTGGGGCGTGATCGACGTCGACGACTGCGTCGCCGGAGCACGCCACCTGGCCGCGCGCGGCCTGGTCGACGCCGACCGGCTGGTGATCCGCGGCGGCAGCGCCGGCGGCCTCACCACCTTGTGCGCGCTGACCTTCCACGACGTCTTCAAGGCCGGCGCCAGCTACTACGGCGTGTCCGACCTGAAGGGGCTGGACAACGATTCGCACAAGTTCGAATCGCACTACAACGAGTACCTGATCGCGCCGCAGCCGCAGGCCGAGGCGCTGTACCAGCTGCGCTCGCCGATCAACCATGCCGACCGGCTCAAGCGCCCGATGATCTTCTTCCAGGGTCTCGACGACAAGGTGGTGCCGCCGCAGCAGTCGGAAGTGATGGTCGAGGCGCTGCGCGCGGCCGGCGTGCCGGTCGCCTACCTCACGCTCGAAGGCGAAGGCCACGGCTTCCGCAAGGCCGACAGCATCGTGCGCACGCTCGAAGCGGAGCTGTATTTTTACCGCCGCATTTTCGGCATCGAAGCGCCCGAAGCGCTGGCGCCGGTGGCGATCGACAACCTGCCGGCAGCGGCATGACGGCAGCCAGCCTGCAGCAGCAGTTCGACGCCTTCAGCGACACCCAGAAGCTGGTCGCGGCGTTGCTGGCGCTGGCCGGCGAACCGATGGGCAAATCGCGCATCGTGCTGCACCTGGCCGAGATGGGCATCGTCATCCCGGCCACCACGCTCGACGACGACCTCAAACTGTTCAAGGCGCTCGGCCTGGTGACCGAATCGCTCGGACGCGGCTTTACGCTGGCCGCCGACGCGGTCTGGCCGGCCATCCGCACGGCGCTCGACAACGACATGTTCCAGACGCTGTGCAGTGTGTACGAGAGCGTCAACCCGCTGCGCAAGAACTGGGAAGGCTACATCGTGTTGCGCAGCTACCGCCAGGGCGTGGCGCTGCTGCGCATGGCGCTGATCGGCGGCGAGGATGCGCGCACCGTGCTGCCGCTGCTCGAAGCCTGCCTGGCGTGCCACGAGGCTGGCTACCTGCATCCGCTGGTGGACATCTGCGCAAGGCCGTTCGAGCCGGCGCTGTTCGCGCAGATCCACCCGCAACTGCAGCCGAACACGCTGGCCGTGCTGGTCGAAAACGCCCAGCGCGAACCGGCCAGCGCGACGATGCTGCGCGAGTTCGCGCTGGCCTTCGCGGCGCAGCATGGCATGTCGATTCCGCTCGGCGTGGCGATGACCGAGCACCTGATCCTGTGCGGCCGGCTCGACGATGCCGGGCGCGCGCTGCAGCACCTGGACGAGTCGCAGACGCTGTTCTTCCGCGCGCTGATCCTGCTGCTGCGCGACGACCATGCGCTGGCGCTGCCGATGTTCGACAAGGCCCTCAAGACACTGCGCAAGGAGACCGGAAAGCGCAAGGCGATCTTCGAAGGCATCGGCGGCCACCTGTACCTGCTGGCGCTGATCAGGAGCGGCGACCCGAAGCACGACAAGCTGGCCGAAACCTACCTCGACATCGCGGTGCGCGCGGTGCAAAGCCACGACACCGCGGTGTACCAGCAACTGAGCATGCTGCGCCACATCCGCGGCGGCACCGTCGACCCGGCGGTGCTGCCGTCGCGGAACTGGGAAACGGCGATGCAGCCGTTCATGTTCCGCGCGCTGATGCACTACTGGCTGGCGCTGCCGCAGCTGGCGGCCAGGCGCGAGGCGCTCGAGCAGGGGATGGACGACGCCGCGGCCGCCGGCTTCGACCTGGTCGCCGCGCAGCTCGGCGCGGTCCTCGGCCACCTGGGCGCGGTCGGCCGCGAGCAGCAGGCCATCGCGCTGCGCCAGCGCCACCGCATCGCCGACCTGGCGACCTGGTTCGAGCGCGAGGAGCCGTGGCAGCGCCAGCTCAACGCGCTGATCAACCTGCAGCCGGCGGTCAATGTCGAAGCGGTCAAGGAGTCGCGGCTGGTGTGGATGGTCGGCTACGACCACAACATGGGCGTCAACAGCCTCGAGCCGCGCGAGCAGAAGCGCGACGCCCAGGGCGGCTGGAGCAAGGGCCGCGCGGTCGGCCTGAAGCGCCTGTCGGAAGAGGCGCGCGAGCTCGAATTCCTCAGCGCGCAGGACCTCGACGTCGCCGCCACGGTCCAGGGCTTCAAGTACTACAGCCAGAGCGGCTCGCGCTACGAGTTCGAGATGGACAAGGCGGTCGCCGCGCTGATCGGCCATCCGCTGCTGTTCTGGATCGACGCGCCCGGCACCCGCCTCGAACTGCTGCCGGGCGAGCCGGAACTGCTGATCAAGGCGCGCGGCGGCAACGTCACCATCACCCTGCAGCCGCCGGTGCCCGAAGGCGCCGACGACGTCTGCGTGACGAAGGAAACGCCGACCCGGCTGCGCGTGGTGCGCATCACCGCCGAGCACCGCCGCATCGGCGCCATCGTCGGCGCCGGCCTGGTGGTGCCGCTGCACGCCGAAAAGCAGGTGCTCAAGGCGATCAGCGCGATTTCCTCGATCGTCACGGTGCAGTCGGACATCGGCGGCAGCGCCGCCGACATCGACCAGGTCGAGGCCGACCCGCGCCTGCACGTGCACCTGCTGCCGTACCAGCAAGGCCTGAAGATGCAGGTGCTGGTGCGCCCGCTGCCCGGCGCCGGCGCCTACTACCCGCCCGGCAGCGGCGCCGAGAGCGTGATCGCCGACGTCGGCGGCGCGCGCGTCGAAGCGCGCCGCAACCTGAACGCCGAGCGCGACGCCGAACGCGAACTGATAGGCGCCTGCCACAGCCTTGAACAGGCGGAGGCCGAACACGGCGAATGGCTGCTCGGCCAGCCGATACCCTGCCTCGAACTGCTGACCGAGCTGCAGGAGCTCGACCCGGCCCTGGTGCTGGTGGCGTGGCCGGAAGGCGAGTCGTTCAGGGTCAGCAAGAAGGTCGATGCGAAGTCGGTGCGCCTGACCATCAAGCGCGACAAGGACTGGTTCGCCGCCAACGGCGAAGTCCAGATCGACGAGAACCGCATCATCGACCTGCGCGCGCTGCTCGACATGCTGCGCTCGAGCCAGGGCCGCTTCGTCGCGCTGGGAGACAACCAGTTCATGGCGCTGAGCTCCGAACTGCACCGCCGCCTGATGGAGCTGGCGTCGTTCGGCGACAGCCATGCCGACGGCGTGCGGGTCCATCCGCTGGCCAGCTTCGCGCTCGAGGAACTGGCGGCGGACGCCGGCGGCGTCAAGGCCGACAAGCTGTGGAAGGACCACCTGAAGCGGCTGGCCGACAACACCAGCTTCACGCCGAAGCTGCCGAGCACCTTGCAGGCCGAGCTGCGCGACTACCAGCTGGAAGGCTACGAGTGGCTGGCACGGCTGGCCCACTGGGGCGTCGGCGCCTGCCTGGCCGACGACATGGGACTGGGCAAGACGGTGCAGGCGCTGGCGCTGATGCTGGCGCGCGCGCCGCAGGGGCCGACCCTGGTGATCGCGCCGACTTCGGTGTGCATGAACTGGATCGCCGAGGCGGAGAAGTTCGCGCCGACCTTGAAGGTGAAACTGTTCGGCGCCGGCGACCGCGCCGCGCTGCTCGACGCTGTCGAACCGTTCGACCTGGTGATCGCCAGCTACGGCCTGCTGCAGCTGGAGGCGGCCTCGTTCGCCAAGGTCAGGTGGCACACCATCGTGCTCGACGAAGCGCAGGCGATCAAGAACAACGCCACCAAGCGGTCGCAGGCGGTGATGGCGCTGCAAGGCGACTTCCGCATGGTGGCCACCGGCACGCCGCTCGAAAATCACCTGGGCGAATTGTGGAACCTGTTCCGCTTCATCAATCCGGGCCTGCTCGGCACCAGCGACCAGTTCAACCTGCGCTTCGCCGGACCGATCGAGAAGGCGCAGGACAAGCGCGCCGAAGCCGGCGCGCGGATCCGCCTGCGGCGCCTGATCCAACCGTTCATCCTGCGCCGCACCAAGGCGCAGGTGCTGGCCGAGCTGCCGCCGCGCACCGAGATCGTGCTGCCGGTCGACCTGACGGCCGAAGAAACCGCGCTGTACGAATCGCTGCGCCGCGACGCGCTCGACAAGCTGGCCGCGCTGGAGGCGCCGGAAGGTCAGAAGTCGATCCAGATCCTGGCCGAGATGATGAAGCTGCGGCGCGCCTGCTGCAACCCGCAGCTGGTGGCGCCCGAGCTCGGGCTGGTGAGCAGCAAGCTGACGGTGTTCGCGCGCCTGCTCGACGAGCTGCTCGAGAACCGCCACAAGGTGCTCGTGTTCAGCCAGTTCGTCGACCACCTGAGCCTGATCCGCGCCCACCTCGACGCGCGCGCCATCCGCTACCAGTACCTCGACGGCTCGACGCCGATGCTCGAGCGCAAAAAGCGCGTCGACGCCTTCCAGGGCGGCGACGGCGACGTCTTCCTGATCAGCCTCAAGGCCGGCGGGGTCGGCATCAACCTGACCGCGGCCGACTACGTGATCCACATGGACCCGTGGTGGAATCCGGCGGTCGAAGACCAGGCCTCGGACCGCGCGCACCGCATGGGCCAGCAGCGGCCGGTGACGATCTACCGGCTGGTGGCGCGCCACACCATCGAAGAGGGCATCGTCGAGCTGCACAAGCACAAGCGCGACCTGGCCGACAGCCTGCTCGAAGGCGCCGACCTGTCGGCGCGCATGTCGCCCGGCGACATGCTGAAAATGCTGCAAGAAGGCCTGGCGAAGTGACACGGGGTCAGGTCTGTCATTCGTATATTTCGGCTTTTTGAAATGTGCGAATGTCAGACCTGACCCCAGGTCAACGATTCCATGCAATCATGCGATTCCTAACCGGCGAGGCAAACAGACATGGAACAAGACACCGCATCAAAGATCTCCGCCCACGCGCACGTGGTCGGCACCAAGTCCTGGATCGCCTACTTCGGCACCCTGGTGCTGGCCGCGCTGCTGTTTTTCGGCCTGCTGCCGCTGGCGTTCATGTGGAACGAAATCGCCGCCGGCGCCGTGCTGGTGGTATCGGCGCTGATCGTCGGCTACCGGCTGCTGTCGCTGCGCAGCGTGCAGCTGTACTACGACGACGTCGGCGTCTGGACCTACGCCGGCATCCTGCCGTGGAAAAAAGGCGTGTCCGGCGTGAAGTGGCGCGACATGGATGAAGCGACTTTCGAACCGGGCTTCTGGAGCTGGGTGACCGGCTCCTACACGGTGCGCATTGGCCATCGCTACACCAAGGCGAGCGAGATCGTGCTCACCAATATCGGCGGCGGCAAGGCGGCCGTCGCCACCCTCAACGCCTACCAGCAGGAGCTGCTGCGCGGCCACGTGATCAGTTGATGAACCGCGACGACGCCCTCGCCCTGCTGCGCCGGCACGGCGTGCTGCTGGTCTCGGCCGCCGGCCCGGTGCCGAAACTGACCGAAGCGATCGCCGGCGAGACCATCAAGGGCAGCTGGTGGGGTCATCCGAAGGGCAAGCAGATCTTCCCGGTGCTCGAAGCAGTGTGCGCGCACGCCGACGTGCTGGTGTGCCGCCTGATCGACGACAAGCTGACCCTGGTGCACCGCCGCCTGTGGCCCGCGCTGGCCGCCGCCGCCGGCCAGTTCCCCGCCGCGCGCCTGTGCCGGGTAAGCCAGCAGCACACCGCCGGCGGCCGTCATCGCAACCTCGAGACGGCGTTCGCCGACTGGCTGCCGGCCGATGCCGCCGCCGCCGCGCGGGACCTCAGCCTGGCCGACGCGCTGGCCGCCCTCGGCCCATGGGCCAGTCCGAGCTGATTCCAATTGTTACCAAGGCGCGCAAACGGCGCGTTTGATGCTAACCTGACGCCCCGTCGCGCTGCGAGGCGCGCGGTTGTACCCATATTTACGAGGCCGATCACGATGATGAAAACGAAAATTGCGCTCGCTGTCCTGTTGACGACGTTCGTGCTGGCGCCGGCAAGCGCCGCCAAGTCGAAAAAGGCGGTCAAGGCGAGCGCCAGCAAGGTAGTCAAGAAGTCCGCCAAGGCGCAGCCGGCCAAGGCCGCGGCGGTGGCCGAGAGCGCCCCCGCGGTGTCGTCGGCGCCGGCCGAACGCAAGTCGGACCGCTGGATGGATACCAACAGCCAGCAGTTCCTCAACGCCCTGTGGAAGCTCGACCCGGAAGGCGCGATCGACGCCGGCAAGTACGACGGCGCCGCCAACCTGACGATTCCGAACGCGGCCACGCGCAGCCACGCAGTCGCCTTCGCCGACGAATGGCTGCAGCGGCTCGGCAAGATCGACGCGCGCGCGCTGTCGAACAAGCAGCGCACCGACCTGGCGCTGCTGGTCAACAAGCTCAAGGCCGACCGCTGGCGCCTGACCACGCTGCGCGAACACGAATGGAATCCGGCGCTGTACAACATCGCCAAGCCGCTCGACCTGATCCTGACGACCGAATACGCCGCCAAGCCGCAGCGCCTGCGCACGCTGCTCAAGCGGATCGCCAACGTGCCGGCCTACTACCAGGCGGCGCAGGCGAGCATCGTCAACCCGACCCACGAACACACCGAGCTGGCGATCGCCCAGGCGCCCGGCGTCATGACGGTGCTGGCCGACCTTGGCAAGGCGGCGCAGGAATCGATCCTCACGCAGCAGGAAAAGGCCATCTTCGCGCAGCGCATCGCCAACGCCGGCACGGCGCTGATCGGCTACCTCGATTTCCTCACCGCGCTCGACCAGCGCCAGCAGGCACAGCACAATGCGCGCTCGTTCAGGATCGGCAAGGACCTGTACGAAGCGAAGTTCGGCTTCGACATCCAGGCCGCCGGCAGCGCCGAGCAGACCTACCAGAAGGCGCTCGCCGCGCGCGAGGATCTGCTGGTGCGCATGAACGGCCTGGCCGATGAACTGTGGACCAAGACCATGGGCGCCGCCGCCAAGCCGGCCGAGCGCACCAAAAAAATCGGCATGGTGATCGACAAGCTGTCGGCCAGCCACGTTGCGCGCGCCGACTTTTTCCCCGAGATCCGCCGCCAGATCCCGCTGCTGCAGGACTGGGTGGTGAAGAACAACCTGCTCACGCTCGACCGCAACCGCCCGCTGGTGGTGCGCGAGACGCCGCTCTACCAGCGCGGCGTGGCCGGCGCCAGCATCGACGCGCCCGGCCCGTACCGGCCGCAGGACAAGACCTACTACAACGTCACGCCACTTGACGGCCTGTCGGCGCAGGAGGCCGAGAGCAGCCTGCGCGAGTACAACAGCTGGATCCTGCAGATCCTGAATATCCACGAAGCGATCCCGGGCCACTACGCGCAGCTGGTGTACGCCAACCGGTCGCCCTCGCTGGTCAAGTCCCTGTTCGGCAACGGCGCGATGGTCGAAGGCTGGGCGGTGTACGCCGAGCGCATGATGCTCGAATCGGGCTACGGCGACAACGCGCCGGAGATGTGGCTGATGTACTGCAAGTGGAACCTGCGCAGCGTCACCAACACCATCCTCGACTACGGCGTGCACGTGCAGGGCATGACGCAGGCGCAGGCGCTCGACCTGCTGGTGCGCCAGGCCTTCCAGACGCCGGCCGAAGCGCTCGAGAAGTGGCGCCGCGTGCAACTGAGCTCGGTACAGCTGACCAGCTATTTCAGCGGCTACAGCGAGATCATGGAACTGCGCGAACAGCGCAAGCAGGCGCTCGGGCCGAAGTTCGTGCTCAAGGACTTCCACGAGCAGTTCCTCAGCTACGGCAACGCGCCGGTGAAGGTGATCAAGGAGCTGATGCAGTAACGATGCGGCAAGGACACGACGCCGCGCTGCAGAGCGGCGGCGCGGCTGCTAAACTGCGTGCGCCGACGCCACTTGGTGCGTCGGCGCCGCCAAGGATGCACCGATGACCACCGCCACCGTCAAGACCAACTCGCCCGCCACTGTGCTGTTCGCCAGCCTGATCGGCACCACCATCGAGTTCTTCGACTTCTATATTTACGCGACCGCCGCCGTGCTGGTCTTCCCCAAGCTGTTCTTCCCCGCCAGCGACGCCTCGGTGGCCACCTTGCAGTCGCTGGCCACGTTCGCGCTGGCGTTCCTGGCGCGGCCGATCGGCTCGGCGGTGTTCGGCCACTTCGGCGACCGGGTTGGCCGCAAGGCCACGCTGGTGGCGGCGCTGCTGACGATGGGCCTGTCGACCGTCATCATCGGCCTGCTGCCGACCTACGCGACGATCGGCACCCTGGCGCCGCTGCTGCTGGCGCTGTGCCGCTTCGGCCAGGGCCTCGGCCTGGGCGGCGAATGGGGCGGCGCGGTGCTGCTGGCGACCGAGAACGCGCCGCCGGGCAAACGCGCCTGGTACGGCATGTTCCCGCAACTGGGCGCGCCGATCGGCTTCTTCCTCTCCGGCGGCACCTTCCTGCTGCTCACCCAGTTCCTCGGCGAGGCGCAGTTCTTCAGCTACGGCTGGCGGATTCCCTTTCTCGCCAGTGCGCTGCTGGTCATCGTCGGCATGTACGTGCGCCTGTCGCTGACCGAGACGCCGGCGTTCAAGGAAGTGCTGATGAAAAAAGAGGTCGTCAAGATCCCCGCGCTGACGGTGCTGCGCGAGCACACCCGCGAACTGGTGCTGGGCACTTTCATCGCGATGGCGACCTTCGTGCTGTTCTACCTGATGACGGTGTTTACGCTCGGCTGGGGCACCAGCCACCTGGGCTTTTCGCGCCACGACTTCCTGCTGCTGCAGCTGTTCGCGGTGCTGTTCTTCGGCCTGGCCATTCCGCTGTCGGCGGTGCTGGCGGACCGCCACGGCCGGCGCGAGACGATGATCTGGGTGTCGACGGCGATCGCGCTGTTCGGCCTGGTGCTGGCGCCGCTGTTCGGCTCCGGCAGCACGCCGATGGTGGCCGCTTTCCTCGCCACCGGCCTGGCGCTGATGGGCATGACGTACGGCCCGCTCGGCACCTTGCTGTCGGAGATGTTCCCGGCCGAGGTGCGCTACACCGGCGCCTCGCTCACATTCAACCTGGCCGGCATCCTCGGCGCCTCGCTGGCGCCGTACGCGGCCACCTGGCTGGCGACCAATTACGGGCTGGCGTATGTCGGTTACTACCTCAGCGCGGCGGCAGTGATCAGCCTGGTTGCGCTGTTGCTGACCAGGCGAACCGGCGGCGCCTGAGGCCCCGGGGTCAGGTCT
>JARXKM010000125.1:5212-13259 GCA_030272785.1 Pseudomonadota bacterium | reverse complement strand
CGGCCACCAACGCGGTCGAGCCGAAGCACTCGCTGATCCAGCGCTATAACGATGTACTGGTCGGCGTCGGCTACTACACGCGCTAGACCTACTCCGCGTCCGGCGCTGTGCCGCCGTCGCCGAGTGCCTTAAACAGCGCGGCCAGCGCGGTATTGCGCCGGCCGCGGTTGTCGGCCAGTTCGCGCCGCGCCTCGAGCAGCGCGGTTTCCTCGTTCGCCACCGGCAGCCACGTGCTCATGCCGTTGGCGAAGCGGGTGCGCGCAAGCTGCGCCTGATCCTCTGCCAGGCCGATCTTGCGCGCGAACTGTTCGCCGCGCTGGGTCTCGGCCAGGTAGTTGGCGATGGCGTCGTCGACCTCGTGCCACGCCTTCAGCACCGCCTGCTGGTAGGTCACCGCCGCCTGCTGCTGCCGCAGTTCGCGCAAGGTGACGATCGAATGGCGCCGGCCGCGGTCGAACAGGGGGATGCTCAGGCTGGGTCCGAGCGACCATTGGCGGCTGCCCCAGTCGCCGAATTTTCCGCTGTCCACGCTCTCTGCGCCAAAGCTGGCGCCGATCGTGATGCGCGGGTACAGGTCGGCCATCGCCAGGCCGATGTCGGCGGTCGCGGCGTGCAGCGATGCTTCGGCCGCCGCCAGGTCGGGCCGCTGGCGCACCAGCTCCGACGGCAGGCCGAGGCGCAGGTCCGGCAGCGCCGCATCGCTGGTCGCCCGCTCGGCTGCCAGCTCGGCGTGCAGCGCACCCGGCGTGGCAGCGCACAGCATGGCGATCTGGTTGCCGGCCTGGGCCTGCTGCGCGTCGAGCGCCGGCAGCGACGCCTGCAGGCCGGCTACCAGCGCGCGCTGTTTGATCAGCGCCGACTGGTCCGTCAGCCCGCCCTGCCATTGCGCCTCGATCACCTGCTGCACATCGAGCGCCACGGCCAGTTCGGCATCCACCAATTGCCGCTGCCGCTGAACGGCGCGCAGCTGAAAATACTGGCGCGCCACTTCGGCCCGCACGCTCAGCTGAACCTGGCGCAGCAGCGCCTGCTGGCCGTCGCCATCGGCACGCGCGGCTTCTTCGGCGCGCGCCACCCGCCCCCACAAATCCGGCTCCCAGGAGGCATCGAAGCCGGCCTGGTAGACCGAGAACGGCGCACTGAGCACGCTGACTATCTGCTGTTGCTGGGCGCCGCCGCCGAGCGCGCCCGCCACCCGCGTCGCCGCGCCCGATTCGCTCTGGCGCTGGCGCAGGCCGGCGCCGTGCGCATCGAGCCGCGGGCCGCCCTGGGCCGACACAGTCGCCTCGTTGACGCGCGCCTGCAGCAAGCGCAGGGCGGCGACCTTGACGTCCTGGTTGGCCGGCGCCGCCAACGCCTGAAGGCGCAGCAGCACCGGATCGCCGAACACCGTCCAGCGGTTCGCCGGCAGCGGCGCAGCGCCCGTGGCGCGCTCCGGCAGCGCATTCCAGCGGGCCGGCGGCGCTACCACCGGCGGCTGGAACGACGGCCCGACGACGGCGCAGCCGCCCAGTACCAGTACCAGCACCAGCAGCAGCGCCAGGCCGGCGCGGCGGGGAAAGATACGGTTCACGTTCAGATTCCTTTTCATGTCAGGCGATGGCGAAACAGCCAGGCGGCGCTCGGCAGGGTCACCGCGGCGATCAGCAGCAGCGGCAGCAGGTCCGACGCCAGCGCGCTCATTCCGACGCCCTCGAGATAGATCCGGCGCACCATGTCGATGCCGAACCGCAGCGGATTGGCCAGGGTGGCGATCTGCAGCACGCGCGGCATGGTGGCGACCGGCGTGTTCAGGCCCGACAACAGCATCATCGGCATCAGCAGCACGAAGGTGTACAGCATGGCCTGCTGCATGTTGAGCGACAAGGCGCTGATCGCCAGGCCGATGCCGACCGCGGCGAGGATGAAGGCGAGCAGCGCGGCGTACAAGGTGAGCAGGCTGCCGGCCATCGGGATATGGAACCAGAAGCGCGTTACCAGCAGCACCAGCGTCGACTGCACCAGGCCGATCATCATCGGCGGGATCGCCTTGCCGACCATGATCTCGAGCGGCGACAGCGGCGTCACCAGCAACTGGTCGAAGGTGCCCTGCTCGCGCTCGCGCGCCACCGACAGCGCCGTCAGGAGCAGCGTCTGCAACATGCTCAGCGAGGCGATCAGCGCCGGCATGAAGTTCCAGCGCGTCTCCAGGTTCGGGTTGTACCAGGCGCGCGTTTCGATGGTCAACGGCGCGCCGGCGCCGCCGTGGCGCTGCCGCTGGTCGGCGTTGAAGGCGTCGACGATCGCGCCGACGTAGGCGGCCGCCGAATTGGCGGTGGTCGAATTGCGCGCGTCGAGCAGCAGCTGGACCGGCGCGCTCTCGCCGGCGGCGAGCTTCTGTTCGAGCAGCGCGTCGATGCGGATCACCATCAGCGCGCGCTGCGTGTCGATCAGCGGCGCGATACGCTCGGCCGACGCCAGCGTTTCGACGCGCTGAAAGTAGCCGGTGCCGTCCAGCCGCGCCAGCAGGGCGGCGGAGGTCGTGCTGCGGCTCTGGTCGAGCACCGCGTACGGCACGTTGGTCAGATCGTACGTGGCGCCGTAACCGAACAGCATACTTTGCAGCAGCACCGGCACAAACAGGATGGTGCGGCTGGACGGGTCCTTCAGCACGGTCAGCAATTCCTTGCGGATCAGCGCCATCAGGCGAAACAGGAAGTCGCGCATGGCGGTCCTCATGCCAGCCGCTTGCGGGTGACGCGCAGCGCCGCGCAGAGCAGCACGGCGGCATAGGCGGCCAGGATCAGGCAGTCCTTGACGATGATAGTCCAGACGTTCCCGGCCAACATGAGCGTCTTGATCAGCTCGAGAAAATGGGTGGCCGGCAGCGCCTTGCCGACCAGCCGCACGACCGCCGGCACGTTGTTCAGGTCGAACAGGAAGCCGGACAGCATCAGGGCCGGCAGGAAGCTGGTCAGCAAGGCGACCTGGCTGGCGATGAACTGGTTCTTGGTGGCCGACGAAATGAGCAGGCCGACGCCGAGCGCGACGAACATGTACAGCACCGAGCTGGCCACCAGGATCAGCAAGGAGCCCTGCATCGGCACGCCAAACAGGTAGCGCGCGGCGAGCAGGCACATGGCGAAGCCGATCATGCCGACCGCGAAATACGGGATCATCTTGGCGAGCAGGATTTCGACCGGCCGCACCGGCGTGACGAACAGCGCCTCGAGCGTGCCGCGCTCCCATTCGCGCGCCACCACCAGCGACGTGAGGAAGGCGCCGAGCAGCGTCATGATCAGCACGATCAGGCCGGGCACCAGGTACCAGGTGCTGGTGTTGGCGGCGTTGAACCACATGCGCGGCACCAGGGTGATGGTGCCGTATGGCGCGCTCGCGCCCGGGGTTTTGCCCGCGCGTGCGGCCGCCTGCGCGCCCCACTGCGCCACCGCGCCGCCGACGTAGCCTTGCACGGTGCGCGCGGTGGAAGCGTCGGCCCCATGCACGATCAGCTGCAGCGTGGCGTGCCCGGCCAGCAGTTGCGCGGAGAAGTCGGGCGGCACGCGCACGATGGCGTCGACCTGGCGCGCCTGCATCATGGAGTCCGCCTCGTGCATGCTGCGCACCGGCGTCGGCGTGAGGTAGCGCGACAGGCCCAGGCCCGCCATCACGTCGGCGGCGCCCGGCGATGCATCCTCCATCACCACGGCCACATTGGCGTTGTTCAGGTCCATCGAGATGCCGTAGCCGAACAGCAGGATCAGGACCGCCGGCAGCAGCACGCCGATCGCCAGGTTGCTCTTGTCGCGCACCAGCTGGCGAAATTCCTTGCGCGTGAGCGCCCACAGGCGCGCGCCGTTCATGCCGGATGCTCCGCGCGCGCCTGTCGCACGATGCCGATGAAGGCCTGTTCCATGCCGATCGACTGCACCGGCAGGTCCAGCGCGGCGCTGGCCTGCCGGCGCACCTCGAGCGGTGTGCCGAGGGCCAGCACCTTGCCGGCGTCCTGGATCAGGATACGGTCGCAGTATTCGGCTTCTTCCATGAAATGTGTCGTCACCACCACCGTCGTGCCGCCCTCGGCCAGCAGCGTGATGCGGCGCCAGAAGTCGCGCCGCGCCAGCGGATCGGCGCCGCTGGTGGGTTCGTCGAGGAACAGGATCTGCGGCTCGTGCAGCAGCGCGGCGGCCATCGCCACGCGCTGCCGGAAGCCGCCAGGCAGGTCACCGGCCGGCGTGGCGCCGAGCGCGGCCAGGTCGAATTGCGCCATCACCGTCTGCACGCGGGTGCGCGCCGCGGCGCCGCGCAAGCCGTAGGCGCCGGCGAAAAAGCGCAGGTTGTCGAGCACCGCCAGGGTGCCGTACAGGGCGAATTTCTGCGACACGTAGCCGATGCGGCGGCGCGCCTCGGCCGGCGCGCCCCGCAGGTTGACGCCGGCCACACTGAGGCTGCCGCTGGTGGCCGCCAGCAGCCCGCACAGCATGCGGAAGGTGGTGGTCTTGCCGGCGCCGTTGGGACCGAGCAGGCCGAATACCTCGCCCTGCCGCACGCTGAAGGTGGTGTTGGCCACGGCGACGAAATCGCCGAACTTGCGCACCAGGTCGCGTACCTCGATCACCGTCGGGCGCGCATCCGGCGGACGCGCCGGCGGCGGCGCGGCGGCGCCAGCGTCGGCGCCGGCCGGGCCGGGTGCCGGCGGCGGCGCGATCTGGCGCAGCAAAACCATGAAGCCGTCTTCCAGCCTGGCAGGCACCGCGCGCACCGCGAGGCCGGCCAGCGCGGCCAGCGCCGGCATCACCGGCTCGCCGCTGATGAAGCGCACCTCGCCGGTCTGCGGCACCGCGTCGATGATGTCGGCGCGATCGTCGAGCAGGCGCGCCTGCAGCGAGCGCGGCGCGATGCCCGCCGCCGGCGTGGCGACGAAGCAGCGGCCCTCGGCATGCTGGCGGATCGACTGCGGCGCACCGCGCGCCAGCACTTTCCCTTCCCGCATCAACACCACCTGCGCGCAGCGCTCGGCCTCGTCGAGGTAGGCGGTACTGAGCACGACCGACAAACCCTCGCCCTGCACCAGCTGCTCGACGATGCTCCACAATTCCTGGCGCGACAGCGGATCGACGCCGACGGTCGGTTCGTCGAGCAGCAGCAGTTCGGGCGAGCGCACCAGGGTGCAGGCCAGGCCGAGCTTTTGCTTCATGCCGCCCGACAGCTGCCCCGCCAGGCGGGCGGCGAACGGTCCGAGGTTGGTCATCTCCAGCAGGCGCGCGTAACGCAGCTTGCGCGCACTGGCCGAGACGCCGTGCAGGTCGGCGTACAGGTCGAGGTTCTCCTGCACGCTCAGGTCGTCGTACAGGCCGAAGCGCTGCGGCATGTAGCTGATGCGCTCCTGCACCGCCTGCGGATCGCGCGCGACATCGATGCCGAGCACCTGCAGGCTGCCGCCGTCGGGCAGCAGCAGGCCGGCCGCCAGGCGCAGGAAGGTGGTCTTGCCGGCGCCGTCCGGGCCGACCAGCGCCGTCAGCGAGCCGGCGTCGACGCTGATCGAGACGTCATCGAGCGCCAGCGTGCTGCGCTTGCCCGCCGCGAAGCGCTTGGTCAGGCCGGCGCTGCACAGCGCGATCATGGCTGCTTCGGGCTGGCTGCGGCGGGTGCCAGCGACAGGTGCACGGTCGCCGGCATGCCCAGGCGCAGCTGGTCGTCCGGGTCGTCGACCAGGAAGCGCACTTCGTACACCAGGCTGGTACGCAACTCCTCGGTCTGCACGGTCTTGGGGGTGAATTCGGCCACCGAGGAGATGAAGCCGACACGCGCGGCGATCGCGCGGCCAGGCGCGCTGTCGGTGCTCACGCTGGCGGCCATGCCGGGCGCGATGCGGCCCAGGCTGGCCTCGGCCACGTAGGCGCGCACCCATTTCGGCTGGGTGATGGCGAGCGTGAACACCGGCCGCTGCGGCGAGGCCATGTCGCCCGGCTCGAGCAGGCGCGCGCGCACCACCGCGTCGATCGGGGCGCGCAGCTCGGATTCGTCGAGCTGACGCTGGATCAGCGCCTGTTCCGCGCGCGCCAGCGCGACCTGCTGTTCGGCGACGTCGAGGTCTTCCTTGCGCGGGCCGAGTTCGACCAGCCGGGTCGACTTGCGCACGTTTTCCGCCTGCGCCAGCGCCACTTCCAGGCGCGCCGCGGCAGCGTCGATGTCCTGCTGGCTGACGCCCTTGCCGCCGCTCGCCGCCGACACCGCCTGCAGCCGCGCCAGCTGCTTGCGCGCCAGGCCGGCGTCCGCTTCGGCCGCCGCCAGGCTGGCGCGCGCACGGGCGATTTCTTCGACGCGGCTGCCGGCGCGCAGCCTGGCCAGCGACTGCTGCTGGATGCCGGTCTGCGCCTGCGCCTGCGCCAGCCGCAGCGTGGCGGTGCGCTTGTCGAGCACACCGAGCAGCTGGCCGGCGCGCACCTTGTCGCCCTCGCGCACCCGCAGCTCGGCGATCCGCTCGTTGGCGTTGAAGGCCAGCGACACCTGGTGGATATCGACATTGCCGTACAGCGTGAGCTGGCCGGGCGCATCGGCCGGCTTGCCCGAATGCGCGTACCAGACGGCGCCGCCGGCGAGCGCTGCGACAACGATGACGGCTGGGATCACTCTCTTCAGGTTCAAGGCGCAGCTCCAGGTGGGTACTCGGTGTGCAATCGGTGTCGATCTTAACATGCAATTCAAATTTGAATTTGAAAAAATGGCTGCTTTCCGCTATACTTCGCCGATGCCCACGCCCAAAGACCCCAAGGTGCGCTCCGTGCGTTCGGACGGCGTCGAAACACGCGCCCATATTCTGCAGACTGCGGGGCAATTGTTCGCGCTGAAGGGCTACGGGCGTATCACGAGCAAGGAAATTTGTGAGGCCGCTGGCACCAATATTGCCGCCGTCAACTACCATTTCGGCGACAAAGCTGGACTGTACGGTGCCGTGTTAGTGGCCGCGCACGCGCAATTGGTTCAACTGGCCGACCTCGAAGATATCCAGCGCACCGATCAGTATCCGCAACAGAAGTTGCGCGCCCTGCTCACATTGTTTGTCGAGCGTGCCGCCGATCCGACGCTGTCGTGGGGCCTGAGCGTGCTGGTGCATGAATTGATGGCGCCATCGCGCCACGTGGCGGCGCTGCTGCAGGTGGCGGTGCAGCCCAAGGTGAGGATCATGCTGGGCTTGGTGGCGCAACTGCTCGACCTGCCCGTCGCGCACCCTGCGGTGCAGCGCGCGCTGGCATTCGTCGTGCTGCCTTGCATCATGCTGGTGATTGCGCCCAAGGACGAACTGCGCCACCTGCTGCCGGCTTTGACCGACCACGCGGCGCTGATCGACGACATGAGCGACTACGCGCTGGCCGGCCTTGCCGCGCTGAAAAGGAAGCACCAGGCGGCGCCGCCCTGATTCGGCGTTGGCCGGTTTCGGCTACACTGGCGCCATGCCCTTGCTCCCCACCCTCCTCCAGGCGCTCGCCTACGTCAGCCGCGTGTGCGGATTCGATACCATCGATTCCTTCCCGCCCGGCCACCTATACGCGCGCACGTCCTGGAACCCGGCCTATTTCGACATCGCCTCCGACCGCAAGCCGGAACAGATCGAACGCGCGCTGTGCGAGGCGATCGCCAACACGCCGCTGATCTTCGCCCACATCACCCATCCGACGCCGCGCATGCAGCGCGCGCTGCTCGACGTGATCGACACGCGCCAGCGCCGCGCGTGCGGCGACCCGGCCGAACTGGTCGCGCTGCTGATCCGCGCCTATCGCAGCCCGGCCACGCCCGAAGCGATGCCGGGCCTGCGCGCGGTCATCACGGCCGATCACTACGGCGGGCCGGCCGAGCGTGCGCGCGCGGTGTTCGACTTTCTTGGCACCATGCCGATGGTGATCGAGGCTGCGCGGTAGGCGGCAGCATCGGCGCTTCCTCTGCCCTGTCTTGCGTCAAGGCGGCGCCTTACCGGGATGATCACGCGGTGCCGGTTCGTCGGCGATCAGCGCGAGCAAATCCGTGACGCCGATGTCGATTCCCCGCTGGCTCAGCAAGGTACTGGCCT
>JARXKM010000125.1:0-5112 GCA_030272785.1 Pseudomonadota bacterium | reverse complement strand
ATGTCGATTCCCCGCTGGCTCAGCAAGGTACTGGCCTGGCCGCGGTGATGGGTCTGATGGTTAAAGAAGTGCATGAGCAAGCTGAAGAAATTCTTGTTCGCGGCGCCTCGCGAATTGACATAGTGCAGTGTGTGGTCGAGATCGATTTCAGCGATCGCCGTCGCCCATTGCGCGATCAGCGCGTCGAGCCATTGCCGGCGTTGCCACAGGCTATCGATATCGCCATAGGTCATCGCGCCGAGGCTGGACGGATCGGCCAGCGCGCGGACCGGGTCGAGCTGCGGGTAATTGGCGGGATGGCCCAAGAAGCGCTTGAGCCAGATGATGTCGGCGTTGACCAAGTGATTCAGCGTGCCGAGGATTGAGCCGAAGAATGCCCCGCTGTCTGCGCTCAACGCCTCAGCGGACAACTTGCGCGCCGCCTGGTAGACGCTGTTGTTCATTTCTGTGTTGTACGACGCCATTAGATGGACGTGGCTGATGCGGTTCAAGACTGTCTCCCGGATGAAAATCGCATGTTACATGATCATCGAGGACACACTGCTGCCGATGCCAGGTTGCCGCGCGCTGCAAGCGCCGCCACGCTGCGCCGTGCCAGTTCTTCAGCAGCGCCAGTGCGACGCCGGCCGTCGCCACCCGGCCAGTCACATAGCCTGGCGTGCCACGGCTATAATGACGACAATTGCATGCTCACTTTCCAATACACCTATGCCGATCACCTCTGAATACTCCGTTCGTATCACCGCACCGGCAACCATGGGACCGCCCTCGCGCGTGCGCAAGCAATTCAATAAGCTGGTCAAGAAGCTCGAGACCGAACGCGCCAGCCTGGCACTTTGGCGCGAGGAATTACCGAAAATTCGTGCCTTGGCTGACAGCGAGTACCGGCCGTTGGCGCAGCTTTTCGACGTCCATCGCAAGCAGTTTCTGTTGGCGCTCGATCGCGCGCATGCCGACAAAACGATGGGAAAGAAAGACAAAGCGAAGCTGGTCGATTTGATCTGCACGATAGCGGCGGAACTGATGCAGATCGATCAGAACGACGTCCTGACGAAGGATCTCTATAACAAACACAGCGGTCGCGACTTCGATCAGGACATGGATGAGCACAAGGCGCACATGCGCCAGATGGTGGCCAACATGACCGGCGTCGAACTCGACGACGACGTCGAGTTCAACTCGCCGGCGGCCCTCCTTGAGGCGATGCATGCAAAGATGTCCAAGCAAATGCAAGACAAGGAGGCGGTCGAGCAGCTGCGCGCGGCGAAGCCGGCCAAACTCAGCGCACGCGAGGTGCGGCATCAGGCCGAAGAGGCCAAGCTCAAGCAATCGGTGCGCGACATCTTCCGCAAGCTCGCCAGCGCCTTGCATCCCGACCGCGAGACCGACACCGCCGAGCACGGACGCAAGACGGCGTTGATGAAGCGCGCTAACGTGGCGTATGCAGCCAATGACCTGCTCGGCTTGTTGGAGCTGCAACTGGAGGTCGATCAGATCGATCAGACCGGACTTGACAGCCTGGGCGACGACCGCATCAAGCAGTACAACCGAATTCTCGACGGCCAGGTGCGTGAGATCGGGTCTGAAATTCTTGCACTGGAAAGCGCCATCGCGCTTGACATGGGCTGGGAGCTCGGCCAGCGCCGTACCCCGAAGGCGATGCTGAAGGGCTTGCGTGTCGACATCGCCGAGATGCGCGCCAACATCAAAAGCATCGAGGCCGATCTGGACGCGTTCGGCGATATCAAGCAGCTCAAGGCCTGGCTAAAAGGCTACCACATCATCGAAGACGATTCAATGTATGACCAACCGTGGTTTTAGGAGGCGCGAAAACCAGCTGCGGCCGGGATTTGTGAAGACCACTTGGTCAAACTGGGCTGGTCGGCGTTTCTGAGGTTGGGGCTGCCATTACTTGGTCCACCGGCAGGTAGCGCCGGCGCAGCGCCATGCACGGCGTCTCAACCAGCCGGTACAGCAGCCACCCGGCCAGCACCGACAGCGCCAGCGACACGCCGATCGCCAGCGGCGATTCCGGCCCGTACCCACGCGCCGCCATTGGACCCGAAACGAGGATGCACACCTGCTTGTGGGTCAGGTAGATCGCATACGACCACAGCGCCAGGCGCTCGGCGCCGGGGATGCGCGCGCGGCGCAGTACCGACCGTTCGCTCAGGGCGGCCACGATCAGCAGGCCGAAGCCCAGCGCCAGCAGCGGATAGCCGGCCACCGTCACCGCGAAGCCGTAGCGATCGGCCAGGAACAGCGCGACCGCCAGCGCGACGATCGCGGCGCCGGCGCCCAGCGCCAGGTTGCCGTGCGCGGTCAGGCGCCGCCACGCCGCGCCCTGGTAGTTCTTCAGCAGCGCCAGTGCGACGCCGGCCACCAGCTCATCGACGCGGCAGAACGACGAGTAGTAGATGTATTTGTAGTAGTGGTGCAGGCCGAGCGCCCTGCCGTCCACCAGTTCCTGCCACAGCGCGCCGCGCGCCAGCATGCCGGCGACGAACGTGAAACCGATGGCGGCCCACGCCCAGCGCAGCGAGCCGCGCAGGGCTCCGGCCAGCAGCGCGGCGGCCGGCAGCAGCAGGTAGAACTGCTCCTCGATGCACAACGACCAGGCGTGCGAGAACGCGGTGCCCGGCTCGAGATTGATGTTCTGCGTGAAGGTAAGGAACTGCCACAGCGGCGGCAGCGCCAGGTCGTTGCGAAACGCCGGCCACAGGAAATACAGCGCCAGCACGGCGTAGTAGTTCGGCAGCGTGCGCAACAGGCGGCGGCCGTAAAAATGCGCGAGCGAGAAGCCGGCCGGGCTGCGCATGGCGGCGAAGATCTGGTTGCCGATCAGGTAGCCGGACAGGGCGAAGAACAGGTCGACGCCGGCCCAGCCGATCTCGCCGACCCAGCCGAAGGTGTCGGCGCGGCTGACGAACAGCACGTAGTGGTGCAGCACCACCAGCGCGATGGCGAGCGCGCGCAGGGTATCGAGGCCGTGCACGCGCTGGGAATGTCGATCGTCGGTCATGCGGGGCCAGGTAGACAGGAAGCGCAAAGCATGCCATGCGCAATCCGCACGCGCCAGTGTTTCCCGATAAAAT
The DNA here is from genome assembly GCA_030272785.1 of Pseudomonadota bacterium. GTDB lineage: Bacteria > Pseudomonadota > Gammaproteobacteria > Burkholderiales > Burkholderiaceae_D > JAFCUW01. The sequence continues at coordinate 2,017 of JARXKM010000125.1, read as the reverse complement.
GTCGACTACCCCATTTTTCAGGAATGCCCAGCAATGACCACCGCACGCGACCTGCAGTTCAAATCGATCAACTACACCGGCCTGGGCAAGGGCCCGCGCCTGATCGTCACCGGCGCCGTGCACGGCAACGAAACCTGCGGCACCAAGGCGATTCGGCGCATCATGGAAGAACTCGACAGCGGCAAGCTGCTGATCGCCGCCGGCAGCGTCACCTTCGTGCCGGTGACCAATCCGCTCGCCTACGCGCTGGTACGCCGTTCGGGCGACCGCAACCTGAACCGCAACCTGTTCCCCAACGACGCTCCGCAGGACTTCGAAGACCAGATCGCCAACTGGCTGTGCCCGCTGCTGGCCCAACACGACGTGCTGCTCGACCTGCATTCGTTCAACGCCGACAGCGAGCCGTTCGTGATGATGGGGCCGCTCAACAACGATGGCCCGCTGCAGCCGTTCCGCCATGCCGACCAGGAACGCGCGCTGGCGCGCCGGCTCGGCGTGCGCCGCTTCGTCGACGGCTGGCTGGCCACCTACGGCGACGGCGTGCAGCGCCGCATGAGCGACCAGTCGCAGCTCGAGACGGTACTGCGCTACGGCGTCGGCACCACCGAATACATGCGCAGCACCGGCGGCTACGCGCTCACGCTCGAGTGCGGCCAGCACAACGACCCGGCCGCGCCCGACGTCGCCTACCGCGCCATCATGAACACGCTGGCGTTCCTGCAGCTGATCGACGCGCCGGCACCGGCGCCGGTGGCGGCCGAACAGATGGAGGCGCTGTCGATGGTGGTGGTGCACGACAAGGCCGACAAGGGCGACGCCTTCGTGCGCACCTGGTCGAGCTTCGACCCGGTCGCCAAGGGCCAGCAGATCGGCGTGCGCGCCGACGGCACGCCGGTGACGTCGGAACTGGACGGGCGCATCCTGTTCCCGGACGTGAACGCGGGCGCCAACCAGGAATGGTACTACCTGACCCGCGTCAACCCGGACTTCGCGGAACGCTGAGCATCCAGGCGCCCTGGGCGCACCGGCCGTCGCCGGGAAACGGTCGGTGCGCGGCGTCGTAAAGACGCACCAAAACAGTGCCCACATTGCTATAGTTTGTGCGACAATCGTACGCTGCGTTGTACGATCACGACTAAAAATAATGAAAAAAGTGGGATACCCGAATTTCCCGCGCGTCGCGCGGGGGCTGGTCTGCGCCCTGCTGCTGGCCGCCGCCGCCGCGCCAGTGGCTGCGGGTCCGGCGCCCATCGAGGTGCCGATCCTGGCGCAGGAAGGCATCCCGCCCAAATGGGTTCTCAACAACGGCGCGCCGCAAGGCCTCTGTCCTGACATGCTGGCCGCGATCGAGCGCGTCGAGCCGCGCATCCACTTCACCGGCTACGACCGCGGCCGCTCGCTGCCGGTGATCGAGGACGGGCTCGAGACCGGCAAGGTGGGCGCCGCTTGCGCACTGCTCGATTCGGCGCGCCGGCGCAGCGTCGCGCTGCGCTCGCAGGCGACCTTGTACGAAGTGCGGCACCGGCTGGCGGCGGTCGCCAGCGACACCCAGGTGGTCAGCAATTTCGACGACCTGGCGCGCCTCAAGCCGCTGATCAACAGCGCGCGCGGTTCGGCCTACATCCTGCAACTGAAGGCGCGCGGCATCGACGTCGACGACAGCACCGGCGACAACGTCGTCAACCTGCGCAAGATCATCGCCGGGCACGGCCGCTACACCTACATGAACGAGTTGAGCCTGCAACGCCTGATCCGCTCCGAGCATCTGGAAGACAAGGTGCGCATGCTGCCGGCCGTGTTCAATGCCGAACCGGTGTATTTCTGGACCAGCCGCAAGGCCGACCCGGCGCTCGCGCCGCTGATCGAACAGGCACTGGCGCGCCTGAAGGCGACCGGCGAACTGGCGCGCATCTACGAACGCTGGTCCAGGCTGCCGTAGCCGCCGCTCAGAGGCTGAGAGTTTTTCGGGCGTGCCAGAGCAGCGCGCCAGAAAGTGGCCGATCGAGGCGCAAAGCAC
>JARXKM010000124.1 GCA_030272785.1 Pseudomonadota bacterium | reverse complement strand
AGGGGGGCTTCATCGCTCCTTCCATGTTCACTGTCCCATAGATTGCGCGACTTTTTGTTGGTGCCGCAAATTGGCATCGTCATGAGATGGCCCTGAAGGAGTTCTAGGCTCGGCTGCGCCGCTTTGGGGCATGCTGCAGAACACAACCGCGGTGGCCTAGCATTTCGGCAGGGCGAAGGTCCATGCGCGCCGGCAGGTGAGCATATTGGTAGCCAGATGGATGAATAAGCCGGTACCGCTCAGTCCTCTAGTTGTGTTAACCTGGTACCAACAACAGGTCGCGTTTGCGGCAAAGCTAACAATACCCAGGAGCCCTCCGATGATTGAAGACATGGACTACGCCGCACCTCTGGACGAACGAGATTTGGCCGCGCCGCTCAGCGACCACGATGTCAACCACTGAAAAAAAACCCCGCATCAGCGGGGTTTTCATTTGCTGCGGCTTGTAAGGCTCACGTGCTATTTGGCCGGTCTCTATGCACGTCCTGCGACCCCTCCTGCCATAGGTACTAATGTCGCACAGATTTTGGCGTACCTGATTTCTCATGTAGAATCGTCCTGTCGCACCGTTCCGGTGGTACATAGCGGTGTGACAAATTTGATTGCTAACTTGCAGCTAAGTCATTGAAAAATATAGGAAAGTTAGTTTGTGAGTTCGAATCTCACCGCTTCCGCCAAAAAAATGAACAAGCCCTTGATTTCAAGGGCTTTTTTATTTTCATGCTGGCGGGAGTCAGGCCACTCCTTGTCAAATTTCGAATTGGAGTTTTTGTAGTTGCGGAGACGATTTCCGCAACCCGGTCATCTTGTCGGTTTGACGGATTCGCCTATTCGACGGCCGAGTAGTCTGCTCGCTGCCGACAAGTCTTCAATTTCGCTGGCCGCTTTCGGCCGGATATCTCTGAGCTGGAAACCATACAACCCACTCATTTTTTCATCGCCTTCGTCGGCTTGGCTGCCTTCGCAGGCACTGCCTTTTTCCGCTTGGCCGGTACATCCATTTCGCCCGGATCCAATAAAAGTAGCGTATCAACGTAAGAGATCATGCGGCTCAAATAATCCGGCGAGATTGTCTGCATCATCGCCAGCGAGCGCAGTACCAGCATGTGGGAATTGATCGGCCCGGCATTTACCGGCGCCTGTTTCATGGCCAGAGCCAGCTGTTTGTAGACGCTCAGTCTGGCCCAGGTAGCGCGTGATTCGCGCACGGTCTTCAGCTCGAGGGTGGAGGAGCCGGTTGCGGTCGCGTGCGATGTTGCATGTTGTACGGGCGGATGTCCCTGTGCACCGGTCAAGGCCGGTTCAAGTTGCGATACCAGCTCAGTCAATGCCGCACATTGCTCGCGCGCCTCCAGTGTGGCGAGAAAGTACCGTAGACCTTTGAAATCGCTGCCAGCAAACAGCCGCTGCAGCTCGGTGGCAGCCTGTGGATGCTTCTGACAAGCAGTGGCAAGCAGTGTGGCCGCGGCAGTGCGCGCCTGCTCGAATCGCTCGGCAAATACGGCCAGCGCCTGCGCGAGCTTCGCCTCCAAGATGTGCCGCACGCTCCCATTGTGTGCCGCAGCGCGCCCTGCCAGTGTTTCGAGATAGTGCCACCCTGCAGCATCAAAGCGTTCTCCGCCCTGATCCCTCACGCTCGCAAGCAGCGTATCAATGCTCAATTGCGGAACCGCCTGCGCCGAATCCAAGGCCGGGATACCAACGTCACCCATTGGAAGGCGCTTTGGCAGAAGACGACTTGGGTACCGGCGCCATCTCCACCCGCCGGTTCTGCGCGCGCGCGATGTCGTCGGTGTTCGGTTTCACCGGCTGCTCGGAACCGAATGCGGCGGCGAACACCATCGACGAAGGCATTCCTTGCTCGACCAGCGTGCGCGTTACCGTTAACGCACGCTGCGCCGACAGTTCCCAGTTATCCGCAAACGGTCCGTTGCGGATGACCTTGTCGTCGGTAAAGCCACTGACCATCAACATCTCGTCGCGTGAGGCGAGGTAGGCGCGCAACGGCACTACCAAGCTGTTGAGCAACTGGCGGCCATCCGGCTGCAATTTGTCCGAATTTTGCGCGAACAGAACCTGACCACTGATGCCGATGCGGCCATTGTTGAGGGTAATGCGGCCGCTTGCCAGCGGAACCGCCAGGGCCTTCTCCAGCGTCAAGCGGCGCTGCTCCTCGGCATGGCGTTTCTTCACTTCTTCCTGCAGGCTGGAGCTCAGCTCCATCTGCACGCCAACCACCGCCACCAGCAGGAGCACGAATGCGCCCAGCAGGCCGGACATCAGGTCGCCAAAGACGGCCCAGACCGGCGCACTATGTTCGGATGCGTCCATGTCTTCCATTATCTGCCTTCGTCCGCCAGCATTGCAGGCAACTGACGCAGCTCTTCGATGATCACCTTCTGTGAACTCATGGAGAGGTCGATGATCTCGCGCGCCTGTGCCACGTAGTAGGCCAGTTGCCCGTCACTGCGCGTCATGGATTTGTCCAGGGCGACCTCGATGCGGTCGAGGTTGGAAGCGAGCTTTTCATTCGCTGCATTGAAGGAGAGTACCGCTACGCCGAAGGCGGCCGCCAGGCTGGCCACATCCACCGCGCTGCTGGTAACACTGGCCGCAATCTCGGAAAGCTTGCCTGATTCGCTGGCAATGTCCGCAGAGAACGCGATGCTGGCTTCGTCGAGTTTGACAGACGACGACGCCACAAGCGAGTCGATCACCGCGCGCTGTTCATGAGAAGCATGGTTAATGACGTCCAACAGCGCATTCAGGGTTTCCATGATGCGGCTGCGTTCTTCCAGCACAGCATTGTCGCGCGCCACGCTATGGGAAATCTCCTGGCGCATTTTGGCGATCACTTCGGCGGCTGCGCGCGGCGCCTCGGCGGCGGTTTCGATCAGGCGCGTGATCGGCGCTTCCAAGGCGGTGCCCAGTGTTGTCAGATGCGTGGTGACGGCGGCCTGCAGGTCACCCAAGTGCGCCACCGCCGCGGCGCCACGCAAGGCCTCCTGATCGCGCAGCGCGCCCAGTTCGGTCTGCAGCATGCCGGCCAGCTGGTCCATGCGCTGGCCATGCTGGTCCAGCCACTGCGCTTCAGTGGCAATGCGCGAGCGCATCAAGTCTTCGGCCGTTGTGATCAGGCGTGTCGTGTCAGCCAGCGACGCACCCAAGCCGGCCTGGGTTTGGTCGGCAAGCTCCCGCACGGCGTGCGTGACGGCGGTGCAGATTTCGCGCTGCTGGGTGAGCACCTGCGCGCCGCTTTCCCGCAATTCGCGCGTGAGCGTTGCCGCGATTGCTTCCAGCGACTGCGACCAGGCCTGCTGGCGCTGCTCATCATGCGCGGCCTGCCCCGCCTGCAGGTTGGCATGGGCGTCGCCTATTTTTTCGACCAGTGCGGCTGCGCGCTGGTCGAACGAGGCGCTGAACGCTTTCAGGGAACGCCCCATATCGGTGGCGAGGCTGCGATTGGCTTGCTCCTGGCTGCCGAGCGTGTCGCCTATCTTTGCGACCATTGCGCCTGCGCGCTGGTCGAATGAGGCGCTGAATGCTTCCAGGGAACGCCCCATATCGGTGGTGAGGCTGCGATTGGCTTGCTGCTGGCTGTCGAGCGCGTCGCCTACCTTTTCGACCATTGCGCCTGCGCGCTGGTCGAATGAGGCGCTAAACGCTTCAAGGGAACGCCCCAAGTCGGCGGCGAGATTGCGATTGGCTTGCTCCTGGCTGTCGAGCGCGGCGCTCCATGTCTGTGCGACGCTGGCGGTGGCGACGCCGAAGCGATCGGCCAGGCCGTCGAGTTGTTGTTGCACGGTGGCGGCGGTGCGTTCATGCATTGCCGTCGTTTCCTTCGCAATGCCGTGCATCGTTGCTTCAAATATGGGCTTTATGCTCGCGCCGGCCGCCTGCGCGCTGTCGGCCAGGCTTTCGCGCAGCGATTTGTCGACCGAACGTGCCAGCTCTGTGTAAGCCTCGCTTGCACGGCTGTGGAACTGTTCCTGATTGGCGAGCAGGCGTTGGTTGAGCTGTCCGCTCATCGCTTCGATTTGCAGCATCATTGATTGCAGCTTGTCTACCACCTGCGGCATGGCCTCGGACTGCACCTGCAGCGCCCGGAAGGTTTGCTCGCGCTGACGGGCGTGCGAGAAGCCGCTCAGCACTGTAGCGGCCTTGGCATCGAGGATCTGGCCTGCTTGCATCCGCTCGCGACGGCAGAGTGCAGACATCAGGCCCAGCACGGCCGAGGCCGCGACACCGGCGACCGAAGTGCCGAAAGCCAGGCCCAGGCCCTTTACCGGCACTGCCAGTGCCGAGCGCATTGTTTCGAGATCGGCACTTTTCTCCAGCGTGAAGACTGCTCCCTTGAGCGTAACGACCATCCCCAGGAAGGTGCCGAGCATCCCCAGCATGACCAGCAAGCCGACCAGGTAGGGCGTGAGGGAAGGGCCGGGCAGGCCGGCACGCTCGCCCTCGATACGCAGGCGTACGGGATGCTGCAGCGAACCATGCAAGCCGGACAAGAATCGGTTCAGGTCCGAGAGATCTTCCGCGATCGCGCCAAGGGCAATGGTGAGGCTGGCGGTGGCTTGTCGGAAGCGGTACAACTCAAGGGCGCCGGCAAGATACACTGCGAAGATCAGCGCCGTCATGGCCATTGCCAGGGCGCTCGAATCGATGAAGCCGAAGCCCACCCAGATGACCGCGAATGCGCCGGTGACGAAGACAAGGTTGAACAAAAGTTTATTCATGGTGTATTTTTTGATTGAATGCTTCAAGGAGTCCTGCGCACGGCTGCAAGCGCAGTTCAGCGCCGGCCAGCAGCAGCGTTTGCAGGGCCTGGCAGAAGCGCGCCAGCCAGCCGCCGGGATGCATCCAGGCCGCCGGGGAATCGGGTTGGCCGCTCGCGGTGACCTGTTCCTGATGCGCGGCGTACTGGGCATCGAAGTGCTTTTGCAACAGCAGCGGCACCCTGGCCAGTAGCCGAGCCTCGCGCTCGCGCAAAAACCTTTCCATCACGACGTCGAGCTCCGCCAGCTTTCTGAGGCGGGGCGAGGCCTTGGCCAGCGCGTCGCGCAAGTTCACGCGCAGCGGCTCTACGCTCAGTTCGATGTCGCGCTGGTGGGCATCATAGAATTGCCGGTAAGGCGCATACGATACCTCCAGCTCCACCAGCGGTAGCTTGATATGCGTATTGCCGCCCGCGCAGCTTTTCGTGATCGAATTGACCACGAATGCGCGGGTTCGCTCAAATTCGGCAGTCAGGCGCACGCTCGTTGCTTCGCGCAGCACCGTGCTCTGCGCCGGTACCTTTGCCATGCCGCTTTCAAGCACGGACGATAGGGCGATCGCGTCGGTAAAGTGCATCCATTGTCCCAGCTTGTCCGCAAAGTCACGCGCCGGCTCGGCGCCTTCCAATAGGTCGAGCTCAGCAAGGCAGCGGATGAGTTGGGAACTGTGGAAATTTGTACGTGGAAGGTCGCGCGTCATGGCGCATAGATTCAGAAGGGGGACGGAAGCAGAATCGGGGTGCGGACGCCGATATGCGGGTGTATGCCTTGTTTCCTGGGAAATAAGGCTACCGGATTATAGCGGCTTCGAAGGGAGAACTCAATTTAGCGGGGAATGGCGCGGGGGCGACCCGGAGAACTGGTCAGGAATAGTAGGACTAGCGTGGCTGCCATCAAGATAGTCACGGCGATGCAGCCCAGCGGGCATTTTCGCTGGGTGTTCTGCGGCGGCACTTGCCTGGCCAAAGCCTACGGGATCCTCGAGCGGATGTCTGAGGATGTCGACTTCAAGGTCGTCACCAACGAGGCGGGCGCCGTGTTGGGCACCGCCGCGCTGCGCCGATTCAGCAGGGCCTCAAGATGGACAAGATGCGATGGACCGGGTAACCACGCAGTCGCCACTTCCTTCGGTTTGAGCGTATGCGCAATACGGCCGAGGAAAGTCGGCGCCGTGATCGTCGCGGGCAACGTAGAGTCGAGCGCAATGGCGCGTAGCGTTCCCTCATCCTCGAAGCGCCACGTAAAATGGACACAGGATATGCACAACCACAGGTGAGGACGAGGATGGAAACAGTGAAGGATGACGTGCTCGAAGTGTTCATTCAATCCGGATGGGAAATCTTCCCGGTGGAGCACGCGGCGGTGTACACGATCGAGGACGCGCTCGCTGCGGTGCCTGAGCTGGATGGCGTGAAGACCAAGAACGTATTCGTGCGCGACAACAACGGTGCGCGGCACTGGCTGCTGATCGTTCCGCACGACCATCGCGTGAACATGTCGGAACTGGCACGCCAACTGCCGTCGACCAAACTCAGCATGGCGTCGCCGCAGCGGCTGCAGCAGCACTTGGGCGTGACGCCCGGTTCGGTCAGCGTGCTGGCCGTCATCAACGATCACACCGGCGCGGTCGAGCTGATCATCGACGAGCGTATTTGGCAAGCGCCCGCGGTGCAAGCCCACCCATTGCGCAACACCGCCACCGTCTGCATACCGCATGCCGCGCTGGCAGACTTCCTGACACACGTGGGGCATGTTCCGCGCATCATGCGAGTGCCATGAGCATCGGCACGCACGGGCGCTGCGCGCCTTGAAGGGTCACAAGCGGCAAGCTGGAAACGCACCTGCGGGTGGGAATCATGGGACCCTGAACGCGAGCATCAGCCGGTACGCGTGAGCATGTTGGTTCGTTCGGGCCGGTCACGCTGGATGACCTGGCATCGCTGCCGTGCCGGCGGCGGGCTACCAGTTGCCGTATTGGCGCACCACGCCGCGCCAGAACGCATCGACGTCGCGCCCCAGCGTCGTGCCGCCGGCCTTGGCGGTGGCATTGGCCGCCGTCTGCACCATCACCAGCTTGAGTTCCGGATCGACGAAAATCATCTGGCCGTACACGCCCAGCATGGCAAAGCGCCGCTTTTCGCCCGGGAAGGTCCAGAACTGGTAGCCGTAGCCGTAGTAAGGCGTCGCCTGGTTGGGCTGGAACGCGGGCGCGGCGCGATGCCAGTCGGTAGCCTCGATCAGGTAGTCGCGCGGGATAATCTGCCGGTGATCGTCCGGTCGCATGCCGTCGTTGGCCAGCAGCACGCCAAGGCGGCCGTAGTCGGCCAAGGTGGCGTTGAAGTTGCCGGCCGCGCGTTCGAGGCCGGACTTGTCGGCCCGCCACAGCGCCGACGTGTCGGCGCCCATCGCTTGCCACAGGCGCGCGCCGAGGTAGTCGCTGACGTTCATGCCGGTGGCGCCCTGCAGCACCGCGGCCAGGACTTCCGTCTCCGCGCTGGCGTACGCGAAGCGCGCTCCCTGCGGTGCGTCGCGCACGGTGATGACCTTCGCCGCCTCCGCCACGCCGCCTTTGATGACGGCGCGGCCCCAGCGCTCGAGGTCGTCTTTGCCGTCGTAGCGCTCTTCGAAGTGGGCGCCGGAGGCCATGCGCAACAGGTTGCGGATCGTCGTTTCGCCGTACAACGTGCCGGCCAGGGCCGGCGCGTAACGGTCGGCGCGCTCGTCCAGCGAGGCGATCTTGCCTTCTTGCAGGGCGATGCCGACCGCCAGCGACACGATCGACTTCGCCATCGAATTGGAGAGGAAGCGCTGCGCCGCGGTGCGGCCGTACTGGTAGCGCTCGACCTGGATGACGCCGTCCTTGACGATCATCAGCCCCATGATGCGCTGGCGCGCCAGGTAGTCGTCCACCGTCAGGTTCCTGACGCCATCGACATCCCAGCGGATCGACGGCTCGCGCTCGCTGCGCGCCAGCCTCATCGGCGTGGCACTGGCGGCGAGCACATTCGCCTTGCCGTTGAAAATGCCCGGGATCTCGCCCTGGCTGGTGAAGGAGCCGACGCGTACAGCTTCGTCGGAGAACCAGTTCCTGGCGGTGCCGGCGGGATAGCCGTTCGCCTTGCCCAGCTTGTCTTCATCGGGGCCGGCCGCGGCGGCAACGGCTACGTCGGCAAGTAATGCAAGCAACAATGGCAACAATGGCAACAGGCGCGATGTCAGGCGCGGCATGGATGGCTCTCTCCGGGTTTTCGATCCATGCGAGCTTACAGTAATTAGTTGCCATTTAATGCACTTCGGCGTCGCGGAACGGTATGGTCCGGCGAATCGCAGCGTTACCGCCGGAATATGAAAAAGCCCGTGATTTCAAGCGCATTTTTGTGTGCGCGTGAGCAGCGTTCGCGTCGCTACATCGCAGGCGCGCTTTGCGACGGCTTGGTCAAGGGATGTCCCTTCTTGAGCCATTCGTCAGGGCCGAAGTTGAACCAGGAAACGTTCGCATCCTTGTTGCTGGTCACTCTGATCATGATCGGCAGCCAGTCCGAATTGATATCGCTGTTGAGCGCGGTCAGCTTCAGGCTGGAAATGGTGCCAAGATTGCCGCCAACGAAAGTGAGCGACGTCGTCGTATTCTGCTCGAGAACATCCTTGTAATCGGCATTGAGAACGCTGACGAGTTGCCCGTTGCTGCCCTTGAGCAGGAACTCGATCACCGCATCCGTGCCCGCCAGGTTGACGTCGGCAGTGTAGATCGTTGCGCAGTAAATCGGCGGCGTTGGCGCATCCCAGGGATTGTAGCCATTGTGCGCAAGTTCATACAGCGGCGCGAATTCCTTTTCCAGCAGAATGCCTTTGAGCTGGGCCACCGTGCCCAGGTCGACGATCATGCCATCGAGATGGATGTGCAGGTAGTCGCGCATCGCGTCCGCATCGGCCACGATCCAGGTATAGACCAGCTTCATGCCGTCGTGTGTGGCCTGCAAGCCCTTGGCATCGAGCATCGAGCTGAACACGCCGAGCTTGATGCCGGTCAGGATGATGCCGTTGGCGTAGGAATAGCGGTGCTGCTGCCCGGCGACGAAATCACCAATCACCTTGATGGGCTCTTTTTCTTCATCGATGCCGACCGCGGCGTTGGCATACAGACTGTCGTACGCGTTGAGAAAACCGACGTCGGCGCGCGAGCCCACGGTCACGCCGATGGCGACGCCACTGCATATCGGAAACTGTCCAAAGAATTCATGCACGACCGACAGGAAGTCGTTGATGCCTGCCTTGGACGGGTCCTTGAAATCGAACATGATCAATGCCAGATTGCGATTCTTGCCTTTTTCCGTGAGCAGCGCATGCACGCCCTTGAGCCAGGTGACCAGACTGTGCGCGGGATCGAAGGGATTCGATGACGGCGTGTGATCGTGACTGACGTAATAAGTCATGTTGCCCGAACTGCTGGGCGCGACGCAAATATCGGGCTCGAGCGCATTGGCGCCGGCGTCGAGGAACGCCTTGACGTCGGCCACCGTGTTCGGGTTATGCGCAATGATGTAGAACTTCTGCTTCTGAAATGGCATGGCGATTCCTGTTGGTAGGTTCCGGCGCCGTCTGCACCTTGCGCCGGGTGTTGCACGACGGCGCCAAGCTAGTCCACCAGCTCCCAGCCGAGCCGCACGCACATGGCGGCGAGGTCGGTGCGCACTTCGCGGTACATTTCTTCCCCGCGCAACGGCAGGTCCGGATCTCGGGTCCAGGTGAGCGCCGCGGCGACCGCCACCAGGTGCGACAGGATGTTGCCGGCGCTGCCGAAATCCGTGGTCAGGCCGAGGATGTCGCGCTGCTCCGCTTCGGTCGGAACGTCGATGCCGTAGATCCCCGGCGTCAGCACCTGCAAGCCCCACGGTGCGGGATCGAGCGGCTCGAGCATGCTGTCGAGACTCGCTTTCATGGCCGAGATGAGGCCGGTCACGCCGCCGCCGGACAACGGTTCGCTCAGGTAGAAGACGGCCGAATCCGGTCCTTCCGACCCCATTTTCGGGTTCATGACCTTGAACTGGGAGATCGGGGTGGCACTCAGTTTCAGCTTCAGCAAGGCCGCGTGCAGCGGCTGGCCGCAAAATTCGGGTCGCACCGTCACCTGGAAGCGCGCGCGCGTGTCGGCATTGCTCAGGTCGTGGACAACGCTGATCAGCTTGTCTTGTTGCGCCGGTGTGATCCGCATCTCGGTATGGGCGACCCACTGGTTGCCCGCGCGGTTCTGGATCTGCGCCGTCAGGTCCTTGCCCTGCGAACGCCCGCGGCCGACGGCGTTGAACGTGTACTCGTCCCAGTATTCCTGGTTCTTCGCATTCACGGCGCTGAACACGACATGGCGATGGGCACGGTAGATATGCTTGTAGATCCACCCGGCCATGGTGGAATAATTGGCCGCTTCCTCGCCGTCGTAAAAGCGATAGGACTTGCCGCAGGCTTCCCGCAGGACGCTCCAGCGCTGCTTCATCGTGGCACTCCTTCCAATTCGGTCAAACGCGTGGCGCTTCGACGCTCGGCTGTGAACATTGGGGGAGCGGCATCTCACGATAGCACAGGGTATCAATATGTCAATAATTCGAAAATGATAGGAAAGCCAGCTCCGATAGCATATCCCGTGATAGCTATTGCGACTCACAGGCGCCGTTATCTTATATTGGACAACTCACGGCGAACACGGCATCCTTGTGTCCTTACTTCGTTCGCATCCCTGAGGATATCCGCCATGCCCGTCTACCGTTCCCACACCACCACCCAAGGCCGCAACATGGCAGGCGCCCGCGCTCTGTGGCGCGCCACCGGCATGAAGGACGGCGATTTCGACAAGCCGATCGTCGCCGTCGTCAACTCGTTCACGCAGTTCGTGCCCGGCCACGTGCACCTGAAGGACCTGGGCCAGCTGGTGGCGCGCGAGATCGAAGCGGCCGGCGGCGTCGCCAAGGAATTCAACACCATCGCCGTCGACGACGGCATCGCGATGGGCCACGGCGGCATGCTGTACTCGCTGCCGTCGCGCGACCTGATCGCCGACTCGGTCGAATACATGGTCAACGCGCACTGCGCCGATGCGATGGTGTGCATTTCGAACTGCGACAAGATCACGCCCGGCATGCTGATGGCCGCGATGCGCCTGAACATCCCGGTGGTGTTCGTGTCCGGCGGACCGATGGAGGCAGGCAAGGTGGTCAAGGTCGTCAACGGCGACCGCAAGGTGATCAAGCTGGACCTGATCGACGCCATGGTCAAGGCCGGCGACAGCAGCGTTTCGGATGCGGACGTGGCGGAAATCGAGCGCTCCGCGTGCCCGACCTGCGGCTCGTGCTCCGGCATGTTCACGGCGAACTCGATGAACTGCCTGACCGAAGCGCTGGGCCTGGCGCTGCCGGGCAACGGCACGGTGCTGGCCACGCACTCGGACCGCAAGGAGCTGTTCCTCGGCGCGGGCCGGCTGATCGTCGAACTGGCCAAGCGCCACTACGAGCAGGATGACTATTCCGTCCTGCCGCGCAGCATCGCCACCAAGGCGGCGTTTGAAAACGCGATGGTGCTGGACGTCTCGATGGGCGGCTCCACCAACACGGTGCTGCACCTGCTGGCCGCCGCGCACGAAGCGGAGGTGCAATTTACGATGGCCGACATCGACCGCATCTCGCGCAAGGTGCCTTGTCTGTGCAAGGTCGCGCCGATGACCGACAAGTACCACATCGAAGACGTGCACCGCGCCGGCGGCATCTTCGCCATCCTCGGCGAGCTGGCGCGCGCCGGCCTGCTCGACACGTCGCTGCCGACGGTGCACAGCCCGACGATGGCCGCGGCGATCGCCAAGTACGACATCCGCGTCAGCGACGACCAGGCGGTGCATCAGCTGTACCGCGCGGCGCCGGGCGGCGTGCCGACCCAGGTGGCGTTCTCGCAGTCCGAGCGTTTTGAGGCGAACGACCTCGATCGCAGCGCCGGCTGCATCCGCGACCGCGAACACGCGTACTCGCAGGATGGCGGCCTCGCGGTCCTGTACGGTAACATCGCGGAGAAGGGCTGCATCGTCAAGACGGCGGGCGTGGACGACAGCATCCTGAAGTTTTCCGGCAAGGCGCGCGTGTTCGAAAGCCAGGACGCGGCGGTGGAAGCGATCCTCGGCGACAGCGTGCTGGCGGGCGACGTCGTCATCATCCGCTACGAAGGCCCGAAAGGCGGCCCGGGCATGCAGGAAATGCTGTACCCGACGTCGTATATCAAGTCGAAGGGCCTCGGCAAGGCGTGCGCGTTGTTTACGGACGGGCGCTTTTCGGGCGGATCGTCCGGCCTGGTGATCGGGCATGCCTCGCCAGAAGCGGCGGAAGGCGGCGCGATCGGCCTGGTGGAGGAGGGCGACATGATCGATATCGACATCCCTGCGCGCACGATCAACCTGCGCGTGACCACGGAAGTGCTGGCGCATCGCCGGGCGACGATGGAAGAACGCGGTCGCGATGCGTGGATGCCGGTGGGCCGGGTGCGGTATGTTTCGCAGGCGCTGCAGGCGTATGCTGCGCTGACGACTTCTGCTGACCGTGGCGCGGTAAGGGATCTGTCGCAGCTGAAGCGCTAATCTGCCGGCCTTCGGGCCTGATTCGCCGGATGCACAAAGCATGGCTTCACGCCGCGCCTTGGCATCCGATTGGCCTATTTTTCCCCCTTGCAGAGGTACAAAATTCCGTCTGTACATGGGTACATAAGCTATGTACCCATGTACACACTCGATGTACCTGGTTACATAGAGTGTGTACATGCTGCGTGTTTTGGGTGCAGCTGAAATATTGCATGCTGATCTGCTCGGACATGGCCGCGCTGGCGAACTCGATGCGGCACCGCAGCCGGCCGTCGCTGTTCAGCCGGCCTTTTTCGAATCGACCAACGCCTCGATCTCGTTGATCGAGTCGACCAGGCTGACGTCAAACTCGAGATCGGAAAAATCGAAGCCGAACGCTTCTTCCATGTACATCACGAGATTCATCATCGAGAAGGAGTCCAGCCGGCCGCTGACGAACAGCGATTCGCTGTCGTCCAGCGCGTTGGTATCGCCATGGCTCCTGAGACTTTCCTTGAAAAATTCACGCAGTTTCTGCTTTGCAGTCATATCCATCAGGACACTCCAAAAAGGTTCGCCAGGAACGATAGCCGTTCACCGAGCGAGTGGTTGCGCGATCCGTCGCTGAACAAGTGCATGCAGACAACGAAGGACCAGACGAAGAAGAAGGAATACAGACGCCCGACCAGCGTCGACGACGGCCGGATGCCCAGATTGGCGCGCACCTGCGACAAGCCAACACCGGTGGCCAGCACCAGGCAGTAGAAGGCGTAGCTGGCGTAGGACTTCAGCGCGGCGGCCGGCCCCAGCGTGGCGACGAGGTCGATGTCGCGCATGAAATGCCAGAGCGCATTGCCAACGCCGGCGGCCATGAAAGTGGCAAAAAACATCCGCATGCGCGAATGGCCGCGGAACATCTTGAAGAAGGTCGGCACGAAGAACAAATCGACCAGCAACTCCTTGAAGTAGTAATGGAAGCGGTTGAAATACTCCATCAAGGTGCGCGACTCCAGCGGACGCCACGAGCCGCGCGGCAGCCGGTAGCCGGCCAGGCGCGCGATGCCAATGAACAGGTGCGCCCAGATCGCGATTTGCAAGGAGAATTTCGCCGTCGACAGCGCCAGCGCCGCCCAGCCGATGAGCCGCGGATACGGCTGACCGCTGAGAAAGGCGTC
>JARXKM010000520.1 GCA_030272785.1 Pseudomonadota bacterium | reverse complement strand
GCCAGGCCCTCGGCCTGTTCGCGGCTCAGGCAGCGAGCCGGAATCGGCAGCGTGCCGCGCTTGAGCACCAGCAGCGCGCCGCGCGAATAGCGCCGCATCGCGCTGACATCGGTCCAGCCGATCAAGGTCACGCCGCCGGGGCCGGTGCGCACGATGCCGTGCTGGTCGATGGCGAACTGGTAGGTGTGGCGCGAGCGCCCCTGCATGACAAAATGAAAGGCCGACGCCCAGGTACTCTTGACCAGCAAATACCAACTGGCGAAGGCGCCGATGCGGCGTCGCCGGATCAGGTGGCGCGCGTGCTGCCACATGAAGCTGACGTATTCAACCAGCGTATAGCGCACCGAAAATTCGAGCGGTGCAGCGCCTGGCTGGCCGAGCGCATGCACAGTGGGTAATTCGCGGGGCGGGGTATCGAGCGTGCGCGTATTCGGCGGGTCGATGTGCTGCTGGACCAGCAAGGCGACCGGTTTGCGGCTGCCGACCGGCTTGGGATGGTTGAACCACAACATGCGACTCTCCGTGCGCCCTCTAGATGGGGCTTAAAGAACCCATAGTAACAAATTGCTAGTAAATCAAACCGCGCAGCAATTCAAGCGTGCGCGCGGTGGCGCCGCGGTGGCGGTTGGCGAACGCCAGCGCGCGCTCGCCCATCTGCGCGCGCGCGGCGTCGTCGGCCAGCAGCGCCACGGCCATTTGCAGCATCTGGGCGGCATCGTGCACGCGCCGCGCCGCGCCGGCGGCCACCGCTTCGTCGCTCACTTGCGCGAAGTTGAAGGTGTGTTCGCCGATCAGCACCGGCCGGCCCAGCGCGCACGCCTCGATCAGGTTTTGCCCGCCCAGCGGCAACAGGCTGCCGCCGATGAAGGCGCAATCGCTGGCGGCGAAATAGGCGAACATTTCGCCCATCGAGTCGCCCAGCATGACGTCGACGTCGGCGCCAGGCGGACCGGCGTCGGAGCGGCGCGCCAGGGTCAGGCCGTGCGATTGCACCAGCCTGGCGACGTCGTCGAAGCGCTGCGGGTGGCGCGGCACGATCAGCAGCAGCATGCCGGGCGGACGCGATGGCAGGCGCGCGAAGGCGTCGACGATCAGCGCCTCCTCGCCGTCGCGCGTGCTGGCGCACAGCAGCACCGGACGATCGCCGATGCGCGCGCGCAGCTGCGCGCCGGCGGCCTTCGCCTGCGCCGGCACCACCACGTCGAACTTGATGCTGCCGGTGACCACCACGCGGCCGACGCCGAGCGAGCGCACCCGCCGCGCATCGTCCTCGGTCTGCGCGGCCACCAGCGAGATCGCGCGCGCCGCTTCGGTCATCAGCGTGCCGAAACGGCCGGCGCGCCGCAGCGAGCGTTCCGACAGGCGCGCATTGACGAGCGCCACCGCGACGCCGCGCTGGCCGCACACCGCGATCAGATTCGGCCACACCTCGGTCTCCATCAGGATGCAGATGCGCGGCGTGAAATATTTCATGAAGCGCGTGACCATCGGCACGGTGTCGTACGGCAGGTAGGACTGCACCAGGCGCAAGCCATGCCTGGCGAACAGCGCGCGCCCGGTGGCCCGGCCGGTCGGCGTCATGTGGGTCATCACGATGCGGCTGTTCGGATAGGCCGCCAGCAGCGCGTCGACCAGCGGTTCGGCGGCGCGCGTTTCGCCCACCGACACGGCATGGATCCAGATGGTGTGCCAGCCGGCGCCAAGATCGCCGTAAAAGCCGAGCCGTTCGCCCCAGTGGGCGCGGTAGCCCGGCTCGCGCAGGCCGCGCCACCACAGCCGCGCCAGCACCAGCGGCAGCGCCAGCGCCCACAGCGCGGAATAGGTCGAACGCTTCACGCCGCGTCCAGCAGGCGCGCCGCCGCGCCGGTCACTTCGGCCACCGTCGGCGGCGCACCGCGCTCGCCCAGGTTGACGATCCGCGCCGACCAGTTGCCCTCGGTCTTCCATTTCGGCGAATCGCAGTAGATCTCGATGGTCGGGCGCATGAAGGCGGCGGCGATGTGGGTCAGGCCGGTATCGACGCCGATCGCCAGCGCGGCGTTGCGCGCCAGCGTGACCGCGTCGTCCATCGACAGTTTCGGCAGCACGATGGCGTTCGGCAGGCCGGCGGCGATCAGCGCCGCTTCGCGCTGTTCAGCGGCCGAGCCCCAGGCCAGCAGCACCGGCATCGGCGCCAGCGCGGCGCCGGTGGCGATCCAGTTCGACGCCGGCCACTGCTTGGCGGCGCGCGCGGTGCCGTGGAAAAATACCGCGTACGGCGCCGCCGGCATCCAGTGCGGGCGATTCGCCGGGTCCGGCGCCGGCAGGCCGAAGTCGGGCGCCGTGTCGACCGTGTAGCCGAGCGCGGCGGCGGCCACCAGCCGGCCGCGCGCGACCGCGTGGGTGCGCGCATCGAGGGCGATGCTGTCGGTGTGAAAAATGCGCGAGACCGCTTCGTAGCCGGAGCCTTCGCTGCCGTTCGCCAGGCCGACCTTGCGCCCGCCCGGCGCCAGCCGCGCCGC
>JARXKM010000519.1 GCA_030272785.1 Pseudomonadota bacterium | reverse complement strand
CGATGCACCCAGCCGCACAGGCTGACGGTTTGGCCCAGCAGTTCTTCGGTGACGAGGCCGCAATAGTGAGTACGCATGGTGGACATATTATTTTCGATCCAGGTTGGTTGATTCAGCGGGCGCCACGGTCGGCGCCAGTGGTTTGGTCGGCAGGTACTCGGGGGCGACGACGCCCATCGAGACGATATATTTGAGGGCGGCGTCGACCGACATGTCGAGTTCGACGACGCGGCTGCGTTCCATCATCAGGAAAAAGCCGGAGGTCGGGTTCGGCGTCGTCGGCACGTACACGCTGACGTAGTCGCCCACCAGGTGGTTCTGGACGTCGCCGCCGGGCACACCGGTGAGAAAGCCGATGGTGTACGAATTGGCGTGCGGATAAGGCAGCAGCACCGCCTTGCGAAACGCGTTGCCGGACGACGAAAACAAGGTGTCGGAGACCTGCTTGACGCTGCCGTACAGCGAGCTGACCACGGGAATGCGGTGCAGCAGGCGTTCCCACAGCTTGACCACGTAGGTGCCGACCAGGTTGTTGGTCAGCAGGCCGGTCAGGAACACGATGGCGATCGTCAGGATGGTGCCCAGGCCGGGGATGTCGAAGCCGAACAGGGTGCGCGGCTGCCAGCGTTCGGGCACGATCAACAGCGACTGGTCCATTGTGCTGATCACCAGGTTCAGGACCCAGGCCGTGATGGCGAGCGGCACCAGAATCAGCAATCCGGTAATGAAGTATTTACGCATTGATCTCTCGAATGGTTGTCAGGAGGAGCCGGCCGCGGCCGGCTCGCTTCAGGTGCTGCTGCCGGTCGGCGCGGCCGGCTTGGCGGGCGCAGGCGTGCTGTCGCCGGCGGCCGCGCTGGCACCTGCCGGCGCCGGCGTGGCGCCCTCCACCGGACCGCTGGCGGTACCGGTGGACGGCGCGCTGCCGCCGCGGAAATCGGTGGCATACCAGCCGGTTCCCTTGAGCTGGAATCCGGCGGCGGTGACTTGCTTCTTAAAACTAGGCTTGCCGCACGACAGGCACACTGTCAGTACAGGGTCGGACATCTTTTGCAAGACATCCTTGGCAAAACCGCATTCATCGCAGCGGTAGGCGTAAATCGGCATCGAGAACTCCGCAAAAATCGTCAAAACCCTGAATTATAAAGCTTTTATGGCTGCACTTGCCCGTGAATAGAGAAACGCCGACGGACCGGCGATCCGCGCGCGCGGCGCCTTTCGGTGCCAGGTGTTGTTTTTGAGGGTGCGCAGCAAAAAATGGTTTGCCGAGAGTCAACATCAATGTTTAAATACCAACCGTCAGCGCATGTCGTTGATGGCGGGGAGCGCAAGCGACCGCCTCAAGAAACAGAAACCTGCGCGATCATGTCGCCGCACGGCATACAAGAAGAAATGGTTGAGGAGCCCGCTGATGCGGGCTTTTTTTCGCCTGCCGTATCCGGCGATGCGGATGCGATCGCGCACGAACTTGCCACGCCGACGCGGCTGGCGCGGAGCGAGCAGGGTGCGCGGGAGGCGGTGCAACGGCTTGCGAAAGGCGCGCCTGCTGCCAATGGCAGCGGCGGAACGTGGCCCGCCAGCCGATGCGTTCACGCGACAACGGCAAGCGCGCTAAGCGTTGCCGCGCAGCAAGGATTAACGATTGCGCTGGCGACGCAATACCGCGAAACCTGCCAGGCCCAGGCCGAACAGCGCCAACGAACCAGGCTCAGGCACTTTCGACGCTTCCTGCGTGAAACTGACGGAATCGAGCTTTTGCCACCAGTTGTTGGTCGCCCTGCCATTGCTCCATTGAATTTCGGAAATACCGGTATAGCTCGACAAATCATAGAAAACGTCACCGGAACCCGACATCGCGCCGCCGGCGATCAATGCATGCGAGGCGTTATACAAAGCGAAGTTGTTCGCGCCGTTATAACCGGCATTGTTAAACGTGAACGAGACGTCTTTTACCGTCGGCGCAAATGTCGCGATCAGGAATTCCGCGGTTGGATAGGCGCCTGAGTAACGGGTATTCGTCAAACCACCTCTACCGACGGTCGGCGCGCCGGCCGAATCGACCCCACCGGCGAGCGAGAAAGTCACGCCGGCGTACTGGTTCGTCACCGCTGTGCCAGTCGGCACCGTGGTGAAATCAATCGTCGTCGCGTTCGCCTGCAGGGAAGTTGCGGCGTAGATGGCAGTCAAGCTGAACACGGTGGCAAGGAGGCGGCTTTTCATTTTATTTCCCTAGATAAATTATAGTTGATTATGAGATGCTTCAATTTAATATAAGCAACATGTGTGCCACCAGGGAAATATAATTTTTGAATGTGATATAAATCAACGCGTTATGGCACTTATTGGCAGCATCCGGTCGCGAATTTCTTCCAGAAATCCCGGCACATGTAAGGTTTTCCGACATTGGAAGTGACTTTGAGAGGGGGCGGCAGCGACGGCGCCAGCGGGCAGCCGCGAGCGCGTTGCCAGGAAGTGCGGATGATGGTGGATTTTTGCACCAACA
>JARXKM010000518.1 GCA_030272785.1 Pseudomonadota bacterium | reverse complement strand
AGACCTGACCCCAGCCGGGGGCGTTGTCGAGGGGGAAGATTTTGCCGGTGTCGGCGGCGTCGTAGCCGGGCAGGGCGTCGACCACGGCGTGGTAGCTCGGCTGTTGCAGGATGGCGATCAGCTGCTGCATCAGCGGGTCGTCGAGCGCCGCCGTCGTCAGCGCAAAGTAGTAGCGCTCGCGCACCAGCGGGATGAAGTCGAGCTTGAAGCGCTCCGCCGCCGTCTGCACGCCGATGCCGACGTCGGCCATGCCGCTGGCGATGTAGGCGGCCACCGCGGAATGGGTGAATTCGGCGCTGTTGAAGCCGGCGATGTCGGCGCTGGCGATGCCTTCGCCGGCGAGCATCATCTCGAGCAGCATGCGGGTGCCGGAGCCGGCCTGGCGGTTGACGAAGCGCACCGGCGCACGCGTCAGGTCGGCCAGGCCGCGCAGGCCGAGCGGATTGCCGCGCGCCACGAACAGCCCTTGGTGGCGCCCGGCCACGTGCACCAGGCAATGCTGCGCCGGATCGAGCCAGCGCTTGTACCAGGCCACAGTCGCCGGCTCGAACCGGCCGGTCGGCACGTGAAAGCCGGCCAGGTCGCATTCGCGCCGCGCCAGCGCCGCCACCGCGTCGGCACTGTTGCGGTAGCGAAGCTCGACCGGCAGGCCGATGCGCTGCAGCGGCTCCATCAGCGCCGCCACCGCAAAGCCGTGGCTGGCGTCGATGCGGATCGTGGCCAGCTTGTCGCTGGCGATCTTGGCCAGCTCAGTTTCGAGTTCCGAGGCCAGGCTCTCGAGCGTCGGCGAGAGGCGCGCGGCGATGCGCCGGTCAGCCCAGACCAGCTTTTGCGCCAGCGGCGTGAGCTGGGTGCCGCGCCCGCGCGCCGTCGCCAGCAAGGGCTGGCCGAACTGCCGCTCGGCGCTGCGCAGCAGGCCCCAGGCGTAGCGGTACGACAGCCTGGCCACCCGCGCGGCGTGGGCGATCGAGCCGGTGTCTTGGACAGCGCGCAACAAGCATAGCAATGCATCGGTGTCGAGCGGCGCTTCGGTGCCCACGCTGATTTCCCAGGCGGGACGTATTTTTATTTTCAACATATGTAGAAAATAGCCTATTTTTATGTTTCTTGCATCATGGTAACCTTCAATGGACAACAAAAAATTCTGCTGCGCAATATGCTCGTATTGACATATTGTTTACAACAAGTGAGGAGTGGGGACAATGTCATTTCTGGATAAGGAACGCACCATCGCCGGTGCCGGTTTCAACCGCTGGCTGGTGCCGCCGGCGGCGCTGGCGATTCACCTGTGCATCGGCATGGCGTATGGATTTTCGGTGTTCTGGTTGCCGCTTTCGCGCGCCATCGGGCTGACCCAGTCGATCGCCTGCAGCGCCGAGATGGGCTTTTTCGCCCAGATCGTGTCGACCTCGTGCGACTGGAAAATCTCCATGCTCGGCTGGATGTATTCGCTGTTCTTCGTCTTCCTGGGGCTGTCGGCGGCGCTGTTCGGCGGCTGGCTCGAACACGCCGGCCCGCGCAAGGCCGGCGTCGTCGCCGCCGTCTGCTGGTGCGGCGGGCTGGTCGTCTCCGCGCTCGGCATCTACACCCACCAGATCTGGCTGATGTGGCTCGGCTCGGGCGTGATCGGCGGCTTCGGTCTCGGCCTCGGCTACATCTCGCCGGTGTCGACCCTGATCAAATGGTTTCCCGACCGGCGCGGCATGGCCACCGGCATGGCCATCATGGGCTTTGGCGGCGGCGCCATGATCGGCGCGCCGCTGGCCGACAAGCTGATGAAGTTCTTCGCTACCCCGGCTTCGGTGGGCGCGTGGGAGACCTTCCTGGCGCTGGCGGCGATATATTTCGTGTTCATGATGGCCGGCGCGCTCGGTTACCGGGTGCCGGCGTCGGGCTGGAAACCGGCTGGCTGGACGGCGCCGGTGAAGGCGGCGGCGAACACCATGATCACCGACCGCCACGTGCACGTGAGCCGGGTCTGGGGCATTCCGCAGTTCTGGCTGCTGTGGGCGGTGCTGACGCTGAACGTCTCGGCCGGCATCGGCATTCTCGGCATGTCCTCACCGCTGCTGCAGGAAGTGTTCGGCGGTCAGCTGCTTGGCGTCGACGTCGCCTTCAACGACCTGACGCTGGTGCAGAAAGGCCAGATCGCCGCGATCGCCGCCGGCTTCACCGGGCTGCTGTCGCTGTTTAACATCGGCGGACGCTTCGCGTGGGCGAGCTGCTCGGATTACCTCGGCCGCAAGAACACCTACTACGCGTTCTTCGTCATCGGGCTGGTGTTGTATGCGTCGATTCCGAGCTTCGCGCATAAGGCGCAGCTGGGGTTCTTCGTCGCGTCGTTCTGCGTGATCCTATCGATGTACGGCGGCGGTTTCGCCACCATCCCGGCATACATCGCCGACTTGTTCGGCACGCAGAACGTCGGCGCCATCCATGGCCGCATCCTGACTGCCTGGGCGACCGCGGGCGTGCTCGGCCCGGTGCTGGTGAACTACATCCGCGAAT
>JARXKM010000123.1:2203-13610 GCA_030272785.1 Pseudomonadota bacterium | reverse complement strand
ATCGAGCTGCGTTTCAGGATCGTGGCGCGCACCGCCGGCGTTGAGGTGCGCTAAGCTGGTGCGGTGCCGCCGTCGACTCCGGGGCCTGACCCTGGGTCTGACCCAACAATCGGGTCAGACCCAGGGTCAGACCCCTGCGGTCATTTGTCGGACAGCACCAGCACGGTCACCGAATACGGCGCGAAGCGGTAGCTGAACTGCGCACCCAGTCCGAGCGCCCGGGTTGCGACCGGCACGATTTTTGTCGGCTCGGTGATCGTGTTGGTGTCATCCGGCCGCGCTGAGCGCAAGGTGATCGCTTTGCCCTCCTCAGCAACCGCGCCGGCGCCCGATAATTCGACCTTCACGGTTTGCTCGGTGCCGATCGCATTCACCACTTTCAGATAGATCTCGCCGCGTTGCGCCGATTTGGTCGCCGAGAAAAACAGCGTCGGCACGTCCTTCGCTGCCGGCGGCGGCTGGTCCTTTTTCGCGTTCGGCTGCCAGCTCTGGGTCGACACATGCTCCGCAACTACCGGCAGCGAGATATTGCCGAGGTACTCGCTGAACATCTTTTGCGCGTAATAGGACGGCGAGCCATAACTGGTTTGCGCATCGTAGCCAATCAGATTGCTTTTCCACTGCATGCCGCCGGGATTGACATTCACCAGCAGCGGCGCGTAACACGACATCTCCACCACATCGGCATTGCGTTCCATCCCGGTCATCCAGGCGGCATCGGCCAGCGCGGAGATCAAGTTGGTGGTCGGTGCGCCTTCGCGCGCGGCCCATTCGCCGATCATGATTTTCGGCTGGTCGCGGCGATAGCTGTCGTAGCGCGCCGCGTCGCTCATCATTTCCAGCGCGCCGTAGTAGTAATGTTCGTCGATCAGGTCGGGCGCGCGGCTGGTCAGCAGCTGCCGGCGGCCGAGCGAGTCCTTGCCATTGACGGTGGAGATGAGCTTCAGCTGCGGATACTTGGCCTTGATGGCGTCATGGAACTGGGTGTAGCGGCCGTCGTACGTTTTTGCGGTGTCGAATCCGTCTTCATTGCCGATTTCGACATAGCGCAGGGAGAACGGCGCCGGATGGCCATCCCTTGCGCGCTGCGCACCCCATTTGGTATGGATGTCGCCGGTGATATATTCGATTTCGTCCAAGGCCTCATCGACGAATGGTTGCAGCTGCGGTCCGGCGGGGATGGTTTCCTTCTTGAGGGCGTAGCCGGCGAATACCGCCAATACCGGTTCGGCGTGCATATCCTCGCACCATTGCATGAATTCCAGCAGACCCATGCCGTCCGAGGAACGGTAGCGCCAGGTGCCAGGATGGCCGGGACGCTGTTCGAGCGGGCCGAGGGTTTCCTTCCACTTGAAGCGGGTGGCGACGGTATCGCCTTCCAGGTAATTCCCGCCTGGCAGACGCAGGAACGATGGCTTCATGTCCACCAGCTTTTGCATCAGGTCGATGCGGTTGCCGTTCGGCCGCTGTTGGAAAGTGGGCGGAAACAGCGACACCAGGTTGAACCAGACCGTGCCGGGACTTTCGGTGGCAATCACCACCCGGGTGGCCGCGCTCGGCGTCACATTGGCGGCAGTTTTCAGCGTCACCGTGTATTTCCTCCATTCGCCGTTGATGGTGCCGCCTTGCGCACGGGCGTAGACCTGCTTGCCGTCGCTGCCCTCGATGCTGACGGTGAGCGGAACGCCGCCGGCGCCAGCGGTTTTCGCGTAGAAGCTGGCGCGATAGCTGGTGTCCGGTTTGACCGGAATGCCCCAGTAGCCTGCATTGGCGATGCCGACCCGATGCCCTCGCGAGGCGCGCAGTGCGTCCAGCCGCAAGCTGGTCGTCAATGCGGTGTCGACGATGGGATGGCCTTGATCGAGCGCGAACGATGCGCTGCCGCCGGCGTCCTGCACCACCGACCAGTGGACCGGCGTCTTTTCATCGTCCTTGAAGATGCGATTGCGGATCAATTCGGCGTACAGCCCACCGTCGTAGGAGTAGTTGATCTCTTCGGTCATCAAGCCGTACAAGGTCGGGCTGACCGCAATGCCCGGCTTGGCCAGGTCGATCTTGACGACCGTTTGCGCGAGCGCGAAAGGAGCGGCCAAGACAGCCAGCACGAGCAGCACGAGCAGCGCCGGCGCGAGAAAATGGTTGTTCGAATTGGCGGTGATTTTCATGGAGGGAAATAAACGTCGATGCGCGCGCAGTCCGCTGGCTGGACTGTACTGCTGGCGTGGCAGACAGACATGCAGTGGAGCGAGCATATCCCGGCATGCGCGCACCGGCTAATCACATTTTCTCGGCGACCGATGTGCGAATGGATATCGGTCGCGTATCGGTCGCGCATCGGTCGCGTATCGGTCGCGCACGCTGGACTACGCGAATCAGTCGTGCGCGGCCACTTTCGGCCATGCGCCGGCAGCGCGCGCGACGATCCAGGCGTCGAGCTTTTCAGCGCTGCCGGCCGGCAGGTGCAAGCCCAACTTGGAGCGGCGCCACAGGATGTCGGCGCCGCTGGCCGCCCATTCGTGCGTGATCAGGTAGTCGGCTTCGGCCGCATACAGCCCGGGGACGATTTCGGGACCCAGATCGGACAGCTTGCGGCACCCTTCGAGCATGGCCGCGACTCGGGTGCCGTAGGCGCGCGCGTAGCGCCGCAGCAGCGCCGCCGGCAGCCAGGCGAAGCGCTGCTGCAGCTGCGCCGTCCACTGGTCGAATTCGAGCACGCCGCGGTTCGACGGCAGCGCGCCGTACAGGTCGCCGCCGGGCAGGCAGGCATGCGCGGTCCAGCCAGGCCGGTGTTCGCCAAGCAGCGGCGCGATCCAGTCGACCGCTTGCTCGGCCAGCTTGCGGAAGGTGGTGATCTTGCCGCCAAAAACGGTCAGCATCGGCGCGCCGTCGGTGTCGTGCGCCAGGCGGAAGTCGCGGCTGGCCGCCTGGGCGCTGGCGCCGGCGTCTTCCACCAGCGGGCGCACGCCGGCGTACGACCAGACCACGTCGGCGGCGCCGATCGGCTGGCGGAAGTAGCGGTTCGCCAGTTCGCACAGGTAGGCCACCTCGGCGGCCCCGATCGCCACCTGGTCGAGATCGCCCTTGAATTCGAGGTCGGTGGTGCCGATCAGGGTGAACTCGCGCTCGTACGGAATGGCGAACACGATGCGGCCATCCGGATGCTGGAAGATGTATGCGTGCGGATGCTCGAACAGGCGCCGCACCACGATATGGCTGCCCTTGATCAGGCGCAGCGCCTGTTGCGGCGGCGATCCGAGCGCCGCTTGCAGGAAGCGGTCGGCCCACGGCCCGGTGGCGTTGACCAGGCAGCGCGCATTGACGCGGCGCTGGCGGCCGTCGGCGCCGCTCAGGGTGGCGCTCCAGTGCAGCGGATGGCGCCGCAGGTCGGTGCACAGCGTGCGCGTAAACACCCGGGCGCCGCGTTCGTGCGCATCCATCGCCGCCAGCACCACCAGGCGGGCGTCGTCGACCCAGCCGTCCGAATATTCGAAGCCGCGCGTGAAGCCGTCCTTGAGCGCCTTGCCGGCCGCATGGCGGCGCAGGTCGACGCCGCGCGAGCCGGGCAAAAACTCGCGCCGCGCCAGCCGGTCGTACAGGAACAGGCCGGCGCGGATCAGCCACGCCGGGCGCTGGCCGGCGTCGTGCGGCATCACGAAGCGCAGCGGCCACATGATGTGCGGGGCGCTGCGCAGCAGCAGTTCGCGCTCGATCAGCGCCTTGCGCACCAGGCCGAATTCGCGGTGTTCAAGGTAGCGCAGCCCGCCATGAATCAGCTTGCTCGAGGCAGACGAGGTATGCCCGGCCAGGTCGTCTTTTTCGCACAGCACCACGCGCAGGCCGCGCCCGGCGGCGTCGCGCGCGATGCCGGCGCCATTGATCCCGCCGCCCACCACCAGCACATCGCAATCGATTCGTTCAAAGGTCTCGCCCATCCGCCGCTCCTGTCCGCGCCGCCGCCGCGCGCCGTGCCATCGCATTGTGGTCCAAAACTGCCAGCGCCGGCATGTTGTGGATTAAAATACCTGCAATCGCGCGGGCGCCGTCTGCTTTAACGGGCACGCCGGGCTGTCGGTATCTTCTCTGATTCGGATTTCATGCGCGTATTCCTGCTGCTGGCATTGGCCATGCAATTACTGCTGTGGCCCGCCCATGCGCAGGGTCTGCCCCGCCAGGTGGTCCTGGCGCAGGCGCGCAGCGTCGACCTGCTGCCGGCCGCGCTGCTGTTCAAGGACGACGGCGGGCCGTTCCCCGCCGACCTCGGCGCGCTGGCGGCATGGTCGGCCGCGCTCGCGCCGGCCGCCCGGATCGACACCACCGGCGGCGCCTACTGGCTGTTGGCCAGCGTGCGCAACGATACGCCGGTCAGGCAGTGGGTGTTCGATCCGAACAACACGATGGTGGAGCGGATCGAGGCGCGCCTGTTCGGCGCCGACGCCGGCGTGCAGCGGCTGCAGACCGGACTGCAGGCCGAGCACGACTACTTCCTCCACTACGGCAAGGACGTGCTGCTCGAGCCGGGCCAGACGTACCGGCTGGTGGTGCGTTTTTCGAGCCCCTACTATGTGCGCGCGCCGGTCATCGCCATGCTGCCGCGCGCCGCATTCGCCCGGCTGGTCATGCGCGAGAACTTCCTGATCATCGCCTCGCTCGGCGCCCTGGCGGCGCTGGCGATCGTCAACGCCTTCATTTTCTCCTTCACCGGCAGTCGCGCCTCGCTGTACTACACGCTGTATATCGTCACCTACGGATTGGCATGGGCGATGGCGTTCAATGTGCTGGTCGACCTGTTCGGCTGGCGCCATATCGAGTGGAACTACGTGCCGTTCTTTTTGCTGCCGGTGTTCTCGACGCTGTTCTACCTGCACTTCCTGCCGCTCAAGCGGCTGGCGCCGCGCCTGGCGATCATCAGCCGGGTCAACCTGGTGCTGCCGCTGCTGCTGCTGCCGAGCTGCTTCGTGGCGCTCGGCTGGGCCAACAAGCTGGCCACCCTGGCGATCATGCTGTGGATGGTGCTCGCGCTGGTGTGCGGCATCGTGGCGTGGAAGCGCGGCTTCCATCCGGCCCGCTATTTCGTGTTCGGCTTCATCGCCGTGATGCTGCCGGCGCTGCTGGTGGTGCCGGCCAACCTCGGCCTGATGGCGTCGCTGAAGGGCAATGCGCAAGTGCTGACCTTGCTCGGCGGTACGCTCGACGCGCTGCTGCTGGCGTTCGCGCTGGCCGACCAGATCCGCATCCTGCGCGACAACATGGAGCTGCGCGTCGCGCACCGCACCCAGGAACTGCTGCGCGCCAACGAGGCGCTGACCATCGCCAAGGAGCACGCCGAAGTGGTCAGCCGCCACCGCATCGACTTCCTGTCGGCGATGAGCCACGACATCCGCACCCCGCTGGCGGGCGTGATCGGCATGCTCAAGCTGGGCCTGCGCGACAGCGCGGTGCAGGGCCGCACCCAGGAATACCTCAGCATCGGGCTGCGCAACGGCGAGTCGCTGCTCGACATCCTCAACGACATCCTCGATTTCTCGAAGATCGATGCGGGCAAGCTGACGCTCGAGCACACCAGCTTCGCGCTGGCGCGGCTGATCGCCGACGCCGCCGGCATCCTGCAAGGCCAGGCCGACGCCAAGGGCCTGCGGCTGCGGGTCGAACTGGCCGCGGACCTGCCGCAGTTCGTGGTCGGCGACCCGACCCGCATCCGCCAGATCCTGGTCAACCTGCTCGGCAACGCGATCAAGTTTACCGAACGCGGCGAAGTGCTGCTGGCGGTCGGCGCCGGCGCGCCGGCCGGCGCCGCCATCCCGGTCAGCTTCGCCGTCCGCGACACCGGTCCCGGCATCGCGCCCGAGGTGCAGGCGCGCCTGTTCCAGAAATTCGAGCAGGCCGACCACTCCACCACGCGCCGCTACGGCGGCACCGGGCTCGGACTGGCGATCTGCAAGGAGCTGGTCGGCCTAATGGGCGGCACCATCCGGGTCGACAGCAAGATCGGCGTCGGCTCGCGCTTCGTGTTCGACTTGCCGATGCCGGCCGGCAGCGCGCCGCCGGCGCAGCAGCAGGACGCTCCGCGCCAGCGCCACAGCCGCCAGCTGCGCATCCTGTGCGCCGAAGACGTGCGCACCAACCAAATCATCATCGGCGCCCTGCTCGAGGCGATGGGACACAAGGTGCACATGGTGGAGAACGGCGTCGAGACGCTCAGCGCGCTGGCCGGCGCCGACTTCGACATGGTGCTGATGGACGGGCGCATGCCGCTGATGGACGGCGAGCAGGCCACCCGCACCATCCGCGCCGGCGGCCCCGCAGCCGCACCGGTGCGCAATGCGCGCATCCCGATCATCGCGCTGACCGCCAACGCCAGTGCGCCTGACTGCCAGCGCTACCTGGCCGCCGGCATGGACGGTTTCCTCTCCAAGCCGGTCGACGAGCAGCGGCTGTACACGCTGATCGAGGCCACTATCGACGCCTTGCTGGCGGCCGGCCAGCCGCTGCGCCGCTTCGACGCGGCGCTCGCCGCGCGCGACGACGGTGTGCTGGCGCGCCAGTTCGGCGTGGCCGGCGAAGCGGCCGAAACGCCCTCGCTGGCGCCGCTGCCCGGCTTGCCGGCCGCGCACCTGGCGCGCATCGCCGCCGCCTTCACGCACGAGGGGCCGCGGCGGCTGGCGCAGGCGCGCGCCGCGCTGGCGGCCGGCGACAGCGGCGCCGCCGCCGATGCCTTCCACGCGCTCAAGGGCAGCTCCGGCTATCTCAGCTCGCCGCGCCTGCACCAGCTGGCCGGCGCCCTCGAATCGCTGGCGCAGGCCGGTCAGCTTGCGCAGGTCGAGAGCCAGTTCGGCCAGCTCGAAACGGTGCTCGGCGAAGCGCTCGCCAGCTTGCAGCCGGTGCTGCAATGACCCGCCAGACGCGCGCCTGGGTGCGCATGCCTTCCGGGCGGCGCCTCGACCTGCTCGACCCGACGCCGTTCGACTGGGAAGACGCGGATCTCGCCCTGGGGCTGGCGCGCACATACCGGTGGGGCGGCCATTCCGCGTGGCCGTTGCCGCTCTCGGTCGCCCAGCATTCGATATCGGTGATGCTGTTGCGACGCTCGCTGTCGGCGGCTCCGATTGCGCCGATCGCGCAGCTCAGGGAGCTGCTCCACGATGCCGAAGAAGGGCTGATGGGATTCGACGCCATCTCGGTGATCAAGCCGTTTCTCGGCGACGGATTTCGCCAGCTGGCGATGCGCCTGGAGGAGGCCGTATTCCTGCGTTACGGGCTGCCGAAATGGACGGCGAAAGAGCATGCGCTGCACAAACGCGCGGACCGGCTGGCGGCGGCCAGCGAAGCGGTGCACGTCGTCGGCTGGACGCCTGCGGAGGTACGCAACACCCTGAAGATTTCGGCGCCGCCGCTCGATGTCGATCCCTTGTTCGCCGTTTTCGGCGGCAAGCCGTGGGAACCATGGCCGCCGGACCTGGCGTGCGAGCGCTTCCTCGCCGAGCTGGACCGCCTCCGGCAGGCACTATAGCCTGCTGCGCTGCGCGCCGATACTTCGTTCCATGCCGAAGTGTCGCGCACAGTGCAGGCGCTATATTGATCGTCCCTATCCCACCGGAGACGATCTTGACCATCACCTGCTTCATTCGATATGAAATCAATCCCTTCGAACGCGACGCGTTCAAGGAATATGCGGAAAACTGGGGGCGGATCATTCCGCGCTGCGGCGGCCGCCTGCTCGGCTACTTCCTGCCGCACGAGGGCACCAATGATGTCGCGTGGGGCTTGATCTGCTTCGCGTCGCTGGCGGCCTATGAAGCGTATCGCACGCGATTGAAAGCCGATGCCGAAGCGCGCGAGAACTTTGCGTTCGCCCATGCCAGGCGCTTCATCCTGCGCGAAGAACGCACATTTCTGCAAGCGGTCGATGGCACCTTCGACCTGGCGGCGCCCTCGTCGGCGGGCGCAGCATGAGCACCGCACCGGCCCGGCGCGAGACGATCCGCCTCACCGCACCCGCCGAACCGGCGCTGGCATTGCAAGTACAGCGCCCGCATGCCGGCGCGCTCGGCGATGTGGTCTACGTGCATGGGTCGACGTTCGGCGCCGACCTATCCATTTTCTGCCGCTTCGATGGCCGTTCGTGGGCCGACGCGATGAACGCTGCGGGCCTGACCGTCTGGGGCTTCGACTTCGCCGGCTACGGCGCCTCCGAACGCTACCGGCAAGACAGCGCGCTGCCGGTCGGGCGCATCGACGCAGCGGCCGCGCAATTGCAGCGCGTGGTGGCGGAAGTACGCGCGCGCAGCGGCGGCGCGCAGCTCAATCTGGTGTCGCACTCGTGGGGCGCGGCGGTGGCCGCGCGCTACGCCGCGACCTGTCCGCAGGACGTCGGTGCGCTGGTGTTGTTCGCACCGATTACCGTGCGTGCAGCCGATGCATGCGCGCCGACCGGCTACATTCCGCCGGCAGCCGCCTGCGCGCCGGCGCACTATCGGCTCACCTTGTGGGCGCAGTACCGGCGCTTCGTCGAGGACGTCCCGCGCGGCCGGCCGCAGCCGCTCGACGAGGCGCACTTCCAGGCGTGGGGCGAGGCATTTCTCGCCACCGATCCGGGCGCCGGCAAGCGCATGCCGCCCTCCGTGCTCACACCCGGCGGGCCGCAGGCCGACGTCCAGGCGCTGTGGTCCGGCCAGGCGCTCTACGATCCCGCGTGCATCGCCGCGCCGACGCTGCTGGTGCGCGGCGAATGGGATACCGTGTGCACCGGAGCCGATGCGCACCAGCTGCTGCGCGCATTGGGCAGCGCGCGCAAATCGGCCGTCACCATCGAACGGGCCACGCACTTGGTGCACCTGGAGTCGCAACGCGGGCTGCTCTACAATGCAGTCAACACCTTCTTGCAAAGGAGCGCCACATGATCGCCGTGATATTCGAAGTCGAGCCCAGCCCGGAAGGTCACGCCACTTATCTCGACCAGGCGGCCCGGCTGCGAGCCGACCTCGAGAAAATGGACGGCTTCATTTCGGTCGAACGGTTCCAGAGCCTGCACAATGCGGGCAAGCTGTTGTCGCTTTCCTTCTGGCGCGACGAAGCGTCGGTGCGCGCCTGGCGCGAGCATGCCGGCCATCGCGCGGCGCAGGCGCAAGGCCGCGCCGGTGTGTTTGCCCACTACCGGCTGCGGGTGGCCAGCGTGCTGCGCGACTACGGCCTGGCCGAGCGCGCCGAGGCGCCGCCGTGCCACCCGCCGGTCGCGCCATGAGCACGGTCGTGCAACCGCGCTTTGCGCGCGTCGCCGCGGCGATCGGCGATCCGACCCGCGCGCTGATGCTGTCACGCCTGCTCGACGGCCGCTACTACACGGCGACCGACCTGGCGGCGCACGCGGGCATCGCCGCATCGACCGCCTCGCAGCACCTCAAGCTGCTGGTCGACGAGCGCCTCGCGCGCGTGCGCACGCAAGGCCGCCACCGCTATTTCATGCTGGCCGATGCGAACGTGGCGCACGCGCTGGAAGCGCTGCTGCGGGTCGCCGACGGGTCTTTGCCGGAAACCAGCCGCTGGCAAGCGCCGGCCATGCGCGGCCTGCGCCACGCGCGCACCTGCTACGGCCATCTCGCGGGGGAACTGGGCGTCGCGCTGTGCGGCTCGCTGGTGCGGCAAGGCTGGGTGTGCGCGACCGACGGCGATGGCCAGGATTACCGCCTGACGCCAACCGGCATAGGCGCGTTGCAGCAGCTGGGCGTGCCGTTCAAGGCCGACGCCGGCGCGCCCGCCAAACCACTGCTGTACGGCTGCGTCGACTGGTCGGAGCGGCGCGATCACTTCGCCGGGCCGCTGGCGGTGGCGCTGCTCGACACCTTTATCGACCGGGACTGGCTGCGGCGCACCGACGACTCGCGCGAACTGTGCGTCACGCACAGCGGAAAGACCGGGCAGTTCGCCGCCCTGATCGGCGCCGGGCGCTGACCCGCGCCAGCCGTGCGCCAGGCTACAGCGCGTGGATCGAATAGCGCACGTCGCGCCGGTCGTCGGCGCCGGCGCTCTCGCCGAGAAAACTGTCCCAGCCGAGCCGGCCGCCGCTGCGCGCCGAGTCCAGGCAAAGCGGCTGCACCGCCGCCGCCAGCAGCACCAGCTCGATCTCGTATTCGAGCGTCAGGCCGCTAAACATGGTGAGCAGCCTGGCCAGCACGCGCGCCGCCCTGCCGCCCGGCAGAAAGGCGGCGAAGCTGGCGTGACCCATCGGACCGAGCGTCAGGCGCAGATCGCGCTGCCAGGCGCGCGCTGCGGCTCGGCGAAAAGGCGCTCGATTACAGCAGGCTCAAATCGCCGCTTCGTGGTGTGCATCGCAACAGCTCCTCACCGTTTTTCTTCGACACCACCACCAGCCGGGTGAAGCTGTTGGCATACACGTACAGCCCGAGGAAGCGTTCGACGATGTGGGCGAACGCATGGATGCCGCTGCCGACGAACGCTTCCTCGTCGATCGTCAGGTGCACCTCGACGCCGCGCACCAGGCAGGGGAACGGATTGCCGGGCAGCCAGGCGCTGGCCGCACGGTGCTCGATCGCCTCGATACCGCTGATCTGGCGCTGCGAGATGGGCGAACCGGGCAGATCGTACAGGATCAGCATCTCGCGGAACGCCTCGAGCCCGCCGCCCGACAGCGACAGGTGGTTCAGCGACAGGTGCGAGATCAGGCGCCAGTGCGCGCCGCGCCCGCGCGCGAACCGGTAGCTCGGGCTCGGCTTGCGCAGCAAGCCGATGGCGCCAACGTGCGAGCCGCCCGGCAGGAACAGGTCGCCGCCGCGCGCGCCGTAGGTCAGCGCCGACGGCAGGTCGCGGTTGGTGCAGGTGAGCGCCAGGCTGAGCGTGTCGGTCTCGACCGCCGCCGGATCGAAGTCGATGTCGACGATCGCGATGGCGGTCTCGAAACCGGGGCTGTTGGCGCCGGCGACGTCATCGCGCCGCAGCACCCAGTAGTGGCCATGCTGCTCGGCCGTCTGGGCGTGGCGCAGCGAATAGAAGGGGCCGAAATCGACCACCGACTCGCCCTGCGGCGTCTGGCGCACCAGCTTGACCGAGTCGATCGAGTGCACCTCGTAGGCGAACGCGCGGCGCCCGTCGGCCAGCACCGGGTAGCTCGCCGCGGTGTGGGTCAGGCGGATCGGCTCGCCGCGCTGGGCGAACAGGTTGACCACCGGCGTGCAGCCGAGCAGCACGTTGTTGGCCGACAGGGTGCCCAGCATGCGCGCGGTGTGCGAGTCGCTGCGCAGGCCCGCCAGCGCCAGGTGCAAGGTGACCTTGCGGGTGCCGGGCGGCGCCGCGGCGCACAGCGCGGCGAGGTCGATGTCGAAGAAACGGCCGCAGATAGTTCGGATACAGCACCTCGAACAGCGCCTCGGTAAATTGCGGATAGTCGTCGTCGAGC
>JARXKM010000123.1:0-2103 GCA_030272785.1 Pseudomonadota bacterium | reverse complement strand
CGGATACAGCACCTCGAACAGCGCCTCGGTAAATTGCGGATAGTCGTCGTCGAGCCGCTTCGACACGCGCGCCGTCAGCAGCACGAACGACTCGATCATGCGCTCGATATGCGGGTCTTCGCAGACCTCGCCGGCGATCAGCAGACGCCCGGCGATCTTCGGATAGCGCTCGGAAAACTCGCGCGCGTAGCGGCGCAGGAAACCGAGTTCGCGCGCGTAGTACGGCAGCAGTTCTTCCATGGTGCACGCTCGCTGCAGGTTCGCGCGCTTGTCACACGACTAGCAGTAAATTTATTGCTTCCCGCACAGGTTCGGCTTGATCGCGCACAACAGCAGGCAAGCCATTTCCCGGTGAAATGGTTTCTTCCACACACGCTAGTCCATCAGAAAAGGCCCGCCATGAGTTCTGCCAGCAAGGTGTTATGGGGTGAAGGGCTGTTCCTGCGGCCGCAGCATTTCCAGCAACAGGACCAGTACCACGAACAGCAGCTGCACGAGCGCGTCCAGGCGCTGCACCCGTACGGCTGGGGCGTGGGCCATCTCAAGCTCGACCGCGAGGCGCTGGTCACCAACAGCTTGCGCGTGCTCGAGCTGTCGCTGATCTTTCCCGACGGCGAGATCATCAGCGCGCCGGGCAACGATGCGCTGCCCGAAGCGGTCGACCTGAGCGAGCTGGGGGCGGGCCAGTCGGTGACGTTCCACGCCGCGCTGCCGGTGCTCAAGCAATTCGGCGGCAACTTCGCTCCGCCCGGCCAGGTCAACAACGGCGCCCGCTTCGTGCAGGGCAATTGCGACACGGCCGACCTGTACACCCAGGCCGCCCGCGCCGAGCTGAGCTACCTGAAAAAAGCGCTGCGGCTGGTATCGGATGCCGAGCCGCGCGACTCCTACGTCAGCTTTCCGCTGCTGCGCCTGCGCCGCGTCTCGACCGGCGGCTTCGAAGTCGATCCGGCCTTCATTGCGCCGAGCCAATCGATCCGCAGCTCGCCGCTGCTGCTGCTGCAACTGCGCCGCCTGATGGATGCGCTGCAGGCGAAGGTCAGCGCGCTGCACGGCCACCATCGCGAGCCGAGCAAGAACGTCGTCGAATACCGCTCCGGCGACATGTCGAGCTTCTGGCTGCTGCACACCGCCAGCGCGGCGTTCGCCTCGCTGAGCCACTACTTCCAGCATCCGGCGCTGCATCCCGAGCGGCTGTACGAGCAGCTGCTCGGCCTGGCCGGCGCGCTGATGACGTTCTCCAAGAACTACGTGCTGGCCGATCTGCCGGTGTACCAGCACGCCGATCCCGGGCCGGCGTTCGCCCAGCTGCACCTGATCATCCGCGAACTGCTCGACACCGTCATCTCGTCGAAGTACTTTTCGATCGCGCTCAGCGAGACCAAGCCGTCCTACCATCACGGCGTGCTCGACTCGGGCAAGATCGACGAGCGCACTGCCTTCTACCTGGCGGTAGCGGCCGACATGCCGGCGCTCGAACTGGTCGAGGTGGTGCCGCTGCGCTTCAAGATCGGCGCGCCCGACGACGTCGACAAATTCGTGCTCTCGGCGATGCCCGGCGTGCGCCTGCAGCACGCGCCGCAGGTGCCGTCCGCGCTGCCGGTGCGTCCCGACACCTGCTATTTCACGCTCGACAGCAAGGGCCCGATGTACGAACGGATGCTGCAGGCGCAGTCGATTTCGATCTATGTACCGTCCGGCATGCGCGAGCTGAAACTCGAACTGGTCGCGGTCGCCGCCTAGTTGTTGCTTTATCGCACAGCGAGGAGGTCCGCACGGCGGGGTCAGGTCTGACAATCGGACAATGACGATGATTTTGCTGGGGTCAGGTCTGACAATCGGACAACCGTGTGGGGTCAGGTCTGACAATCGGACATTTTTGACGTCTGCTGAGATCGGTCGGAGTCGATTCATGCTACAGAATGGTTTGCAAGCGGACGAGGCAATAACGTAAAGCGTCGGAAAATGTCCGAATGTCAGACCTGACCCCAGTGCGGATGTCAACAATGTCCGATTGTCAGACCTGACCCCAGCGAGATGTCTGATTGTCAGACCTGACCCCAACAAAATTATGACCGCAACGAAATTCATCCCAGAAAATAG
>JARXKM010000517.1 GCA_030272785.1 Pseudomonadota bacterium | reverse complement strand
GCCCTGATGACGACCGACCCGCGCGGCATCATCAGCGACGTCAACCACCAGATGGAGCGGCTGACCGGCTGCACCCGCGACGAACTGATCGGCGCCCCGTTCAAGAATTACTTCACCGACCCGAAGCGCGCCGAAGCGGGCGTCAAGCGCGTGCTGCGCGAAGGCAAGGTCACCAACTACGAGCTGACCGCGCTGGCGCGCGACGGCAAGGAGACCGTGGTGTCGTACAACGCCACCACCTTCTACGACCGCGACCGCAACTTGAAAGGCGTGTTCGCCGCCGCGCGCGACGTCACCGACCGCAAGCAGTTCGAGCACCGCCTGCAGGAAAACAACGTCGAGCTCGAAAGCGCCAAGGCGGCCGCCGAAAAGGCCAATCTGGCCAAGTCCGAATTCCTCTCGAGCATGAGTCACGAGCTGCGCACGCCGCTCAACGGCGTGCTCGGCTTCGCCCAGCTGATGCAGTCGGAAACGCCGGCGCCGTCGCCCTCGCAGCAGCGCTCGATCCAGCAGATTCTCAAGGGCGGCTGGTACCTGCTGCGCCTGATCAACGAAATCCTCGACCTGGCGATGATCGAGTCGGGCAAGGTGACCATTTCGTCGGAACCGATGTCGCTCGCCGAGGTGCTGCAGGACTGCCAGGTGCTGATCGGGCCGCAGGCGCAAAAGCGCGAGATCGAACTGATCCTGCCGCAGTTCGAGGACCCGTACTACGTGCACGCCGACCTGACCCGCGTCAAGCAGGTGATGATCAACCTGCTGTCGAACGCCATCAAGTACAACCGCACCGGCGGCACCGTCACGGTGCGCTGCACGCGCCACGGCGAGCAGCGCGTACGGGTGTACGTCAAGGACACCGGTGCCGGCCTGGCGCCGGAGCAGATCAGACAGCTGTTCCAGCCGTTCAACCGGCTCGGCCAGGAAGAGAGCGCCGAGGAAGGCACCGGCATCGGTCTGGTGGTGACCAAGCAGTTGGTCGAACTGATGGGTGGGCAGATCGGCGTCGAGAGCGAGCGCGGCATCGGCACCGAGTTCTGGGTCGAGTTCCCCGCCTCGGCCATGCCGGTGCTCGAGCCGGTGGCCACGCCAATCGCGCACTTCGCCGCGCCGGCCGCCGGCCACGCGCCGGCCGCCCAGCGCACCTTGCTGTACGTCGAGGACAACCCGGCCAACCTGGCGCTGGTCGAGCAGCTGATCGAACGGCGCAGCGACCTCAAACTGCTCACCGCCATCAACGGCCATCTCGGCATCGTGCTGGCGCGCGCCTGCCAGCCGGACGTGATCCTGATGGACATCAACCTGCCCGGACTGAGCGGCTTCGGCTGCCTCAAGCTGCTGCAGAACGATCCTGGCACGGCGCACATCCCGGTGATGGCGCTGTCGGCCAACGCGGTCCCGCGCGACATCGAAAAGGGCATCGACGCCGGCTTCTTCCGCTACCTCACCAAGCCGATCAATGTCGTCGAGTTCATGGACGC
Source organism: Pseudomonadota bacterium (assembly GCA_030272785.1). Taxonomy (GTDB): domain Bacteria; phylum Pseudomonadota; class Gammaproteobacteria; order Burkholderiales; family Burkholderiaceae_D; genus JAFCUW01. The sequence goes on along the minus strand of JARXKM010000517.1, from coordinate 1,040 downwards.
GCTCGACGTCGCGCTGCAATACGCCGCCGAGAACGGCCTGGGCGCGGAGAGCGCCAGCCTGCTGTAGACGCTTTTTTTCGGCCGAAGCAGGCATCAAGACGATGGCACGGGCAAGTGCCGCGCCTGGCGCCTAGTCGTCTTCGTCGTCCTGCCCAGCGCCTTTCACGCGCACACCACCACGCTTGCGGGCATACGTCATCCAGCCCAATTCTTCCCGGCTCCGGTCCGGCTGGACTGCGATCATGGAATCCACCGCCGGGCCTGCCTCGGGTACGGCCATGGGCAACCCGCACGGTGAATTGGAACTTCTTTTCTTCCGCCGCCCGCCTATTTCGCCAAACATTCGATTGCCCTCCGGTGACGAACAAGTAGCATAGTCCTCCTGCCCGGACTCCGTCGCACAAGATGCCATCTGGTCTTACCTGCGCGGCGACCTGGAAAGATGCTCATCGTCGTCCATGCCCATCATGCGCCGCGTCTCGGCCAACGCTGGCTTCGAACATCATCGGCCTGGCTCAATCGACGGCGCGCAAGGCGTCGCGCTCGGCGGCGCTGAGAACGCGCGGCGCGACGACCGGTTTGCCATCGGCAAACAGCGCGTTCGGCTGGTGCGCCCGGCGCACCCATCCGCTGAACAGGAAGGCGACGATCTTGAGCATGGTCGGCAACGACGTCGTGCGCTCGGCGGGCGCCGGCACCGGCCCTTTCGCGTGGCATGCCTGCACGCGTATCGGCGTGCCGAGCAACGCGCTGTCGTCGACATCGATGAAGGCGCGATGGATGCTCAGGAATGGCAGCCCGGCGCCCGGCGATGTGTTGGCCAGCGGCGTGTTGCAGCAGTCCCAATACCATCTGAGCATGCCCTTTGGACTAAGGCGAAGGCAGCGCAACTGATCCATGCCCGCAGTGAGCGCGAGCGTCGACGGCGTGGTGACAAGCAGCTCGCTGCCGCCTGCGCCGTCGAGGATGTCGGCGCGTTCGAGCGCATGGGCGAAAGCGCGGCAGTCGTCGCAGTAGCAGACCAGGTGCATGCCGGACTT
>JARXKM010000122.1:8166-13677 GCA_030272785.1 Pseudomonadota bacterium | reverse complement strand
GGGTCTGACCCCGGTAGCGGTGGTGCCTGCGCAGAAATGCCGCTTGCACGCAGCGCGCATGGCATCTCGAAAACGCCACAGGTGGTGTCGCCACCAATCAAATACGGGGGGAGGGCAGTGCGATGCGCGAACCGCTGCGCGGAAGATGGTGCCCTTTACGTGGATTGAACACGTGGCCTCTCCCTTACCAAGGGAGTGCTCTACCACTGAGCTAAAAGGGCGATTGCATGGCGGTGCGGATCGATTGCGCCGCCATAAATGTTTAGTGCGACCGGATCATAGTGCCAAAAGCCTGTTCGGTCAAGACCTCGAGCAGTAAAGAATGCTCGATGCGCCCGTCGATGATGTGCACCGTGTTCACGCCCGACTTGGCCGCGTCCAGCGCCGATGAAATTTTAGGCAGCATGCCGCCGGAGATGGTGCCGTCGGCGAACATCTCGTCGATCTCGCGCGCCGACAGGTCGGTCACCAGGTTGCCCTTCTTGTCCTGCACGCCGGCGATGTTGGTCATCATGATCAGCTTTTCGGCCTTCAGGATTTCCGCGATCTTGCCGGCCACGACGTCGGCGTTGATGTTGTACGCCTGGCCGTCCTGGCCGAAACCGATCGGCGAAATGATCGGGATGAAGGCGTCGTCCTGCAGCGCCTTTACCACCGCCGGATTGATCGCGTCGATCTCGCCGACGAAACCGATGTCGAGGAATTCGCCCGGATTCTCGCGGTCCGGCATCGCCATCTTGCGCGCGCGGATCAAGCCGCCGTCCTTGCCGGTCAGGCCGACTGCCTGGCCGCCGTAGTGATTGATCAGCATGACGATGTCCTGCTGGACTTCGCCGCCCAGCACCCACTCGACCACTTCCATGGTCTCTTCGTCGGTGATGCGCATGCCCTGCACGAAGGTGCCCTGCTTGCCGATTTTTTTCAGCGCGTTGTCGATCTGCGGTCCGCCGCCGTGCACCACCACCGGGTTCATGCCCACCAGCTTGAGCAGGATGACGTCGCGCGCGAAGCCGTGCTTGAGGCGCTCGTCGGTCATGGCGTTGCCGCCGTATTTGATGACGATGGTCTTGCCGTGGAAATTGCGAATGTACGGCAATGCCTCGGCCAGAATTTGCGCCTTGATCTGCGGCGAAACCGCGGCGAGGTCGTCGTGCTGGTCGGTCTTGGGGGGAATGGCAGCGGTCATGGCGGGTCCGATTGAATTTTGACGAGATTTTACAGCCTGGCGGGCACGGCTTGGGGTCATTATATGGCGATCTTGTTGTATTTTAATTCCCGATCCGCTAATGTAGGCTGGATATGAGCGCCACCCCCACACTCCACGGCCAACTCGAGGCCATGCGCCCCCAGTTGGTGCGCTTCGCGCAGTTGCAACTTCGTAATGACGCGCTGGCCGAAGATGCGGTCCAGGACGCGCTGATGGCGGTGCTGGAAAAACCCGACAGTTTCCGCAACCAGTCTTCGCTGCGCACCTACGTCACCGGCATCCTGAAGTTCAAGATCATCGACAGCCTGCGCCTGGCCGGCCGCGAGCGTCAGATCGAGGTCGCCGACGGCCAGTCCGACGACGACGCCATCGACGCCCTGTTCGTCGCCGACGGCCACACCCGCGACCTACCGCGTCAGTGGGGCGACCCGGACCGCACGCTCGAGCAAAAGGATTTTTTCCGCGTGCTCGAGGTGTGCCTGGAAAAGCTGCCGGCGCAAACGGCGCGCATTTTCATGATGCGCGAATGGCTCGAACTCGACACCGACGAAATCTGTAAGGAACTGGCGATCAGCGCGACCAATGCCTGGGTGATCCTGTATCGGGCACGGGTGCGCCTGCGCGAATGCCTCGATCTGCACTGGTTCGGCAACCGCCCGCCCGCCTGAAGCGGCGGGCATCGGAAAGACTATGGAACAACACTCTACGGGTTGGAAGCCGACCTGCCGCGAAGTGCATCGGCTGGTATCGGAAGGCATGGACCGCGAGCTGTCGCTGCTCGAGCGCGGCCGCGTGCGCGTGCATTTGCTGGTGTGCTCCGCCTGCACCCGCTTCAACGCCCAGATGGACCTGCTGCGCCGCGCAATGCGGCAGGGACCGCCGGCATGAGCACTTGCAGCCGCTGCGGCGCCGAATTCAGCTGCGCGATGGCCGACGGCGGCGCCGCTCCGTGCTGGTGCACGGCCTTGCCCGCCGCGGTGCCGCTGCCGGTGCCCGGCCAGCCGGCCGCCTGCTGGTGCCCGGCCTGCCTCACCGAACACATCGCCGCGCTGGCGCGCAGCCAGCCGCCCTCACCGGTATGACCATGTTGATCGATATCGATCACCTCGGCTTTGCCGCCGCGCTCTGCACCACCGGCGCCTTTGTGCCGCAGGTGCTGATGGTGTGGCGCCAGCGCGGCGCGCCGGGCATCTCGACCGGCATGTACCTGATGTTCATCACCGGCGTGGCGCTGTGGCTCAGCTATGGCGTGGCGCTGCATTCATGGCCGATCGCCATCGCCAATGGTGTCACGCTGCTGCTGGCGGCCAGTGTGCTCGGCATGAAGTGGTATTTCGAACGCCGCCGGCGTTAGCGGACGCCGTCACGCGCGCACCGCAGGACGGGCGATGCGGCAGGCGCCGGACGTTGATTCGCCGCCATGCTGCCGAGGATCATCAGTAAACCGAGCACTTGCAGCGGCGCCAGCCGGGTGCCGAAGAACACCAGGTCGAGCAGTACCGCGACGACCGGGTAGATGAACGACAGCGTGGCGATGGTGTCGGCGCGCAGGCGCTGGAAGGCGCCGTACATCAGGTTGAAGGCCAGGCCGGTGTGGACGGCGCCGACGATCAGCAGGCAGCTCCACGCCCGGGTGTCGAGCGCGGCGACACTGAATTGCGCCAGCGGGATCATCGGCAACGCGCCGAGCAGCAACTGCAGGCCGGCGATCTGGGCCGGCGGATAGTCGGGCAGCTTGCGGGTGGCCAACGTGAACAGCGCGTACAAGAAGGCCGCGCCCAGCGCCAGCAGCACGCCCTCGACGACGCCGGCGTGCTGGGTCCGGAAGTCGAGCCCGGCAGCGAGCCCGACGCCGACGAACGCCGCCGCCAGTCCAGGCAGCTTGTGCCGGGCGGGCAGCTCGCGCTGCGCCAGGCCGGCCAGCAGGAGCAGGAAAAACGGCTGCATCTGGTACACCACCGTGGCGATCGCGATGCCGCTGAACTTGTATGCCGAAAACAGCAGCAGCCAGTTGCCGACCAGCGCCGCGGCGCCCACTGCCAGCCAGCCGGCGGCGCGCGCATCGACCGCTTGCCAGCGGCCGCGCCACGCCAGCCAGCCAAGCAGCACTGCCGCGCCGATCAGGCAGCGAAACAACACCACCGTCTGCGGCGACTGCCCGCTGAGCACCACGAACAGGCCGATGCTGCCCAATATCGCCATCGCGGTCGCCATGCGCCACGTTCCTCCTCGCGTTTCCATGCGGCTCTCCTGAAGTTCGATTTCGTGAAGCTGGAGTATCGGCCTGGCGCGACTGATCCACAATACGCTTAAAATACAAAGCATTGTTGACCCAAACGCAAAGGTGACGGCATGGAGCTGCTCAAGGAAATGGCGATTTTTGCCGAAGTCGTCGATTGCGGCGGTTTCTCGAAGGCGGCGCGCAAGCTGGGCATCACCACCTCGGCGGTGAGCCGGCACGTGACCCGCCTCGAGGCCCACATCGGCGCGCGGCTGCTGCAGCGCACCACGCGCGCGCTGGCGCTGACCGAACTGGGTACGCAGGTCCACCTCGGCTGCGTGCGCATGCGCGCCAGCGCGCGCGAGGTGCACGCGCTGGCCGGCAGCTACAGCGCGCGGCCGAACGGCATCATCCGCGTCACCGCGCCGGTGGTGTTCGGCCAACGCTGGCTGGCGCCGCGTCTGCCCGTTTTCCTCGACCGCTATCCGGAGGTGGACGTGCGCCTGACCCTGATCGACCGGACGGTCGACCTGATCGAGGAGGGCGAGGAGCTGGCGATTCGCATCGCCGCCGTGCTGGCGCCCGGCGTGGTGGCGCGCGCGCTGTGCGCGGTGCGCTACTTGCTGGTGGCGTCGCGCGGCTATCTGGCGCGTCACGGCATGCCCGCGCAGCCGGACGACCTGCTGCAGCATCGTTGCGTGAGCCTGCGCCACGCCGAGCTGGGTGCAATCTGGAGCCTGCAGCGCGGCGCCGACACGCTGTCGGTGACGGTGCCGGCGCGCCTGACGGCCAATGACAGCACCGCCGTCATGGCGCTGGTGGAAGCCGATTGCGGCATCGGCCTGGTCGCCGACTTCGCCGCGCACGACGCGTTGGCCGCTGGGCGCGTCGTGCCGGTGTTACCCGGCTGGGAAATCGCCGATGCGCACCACCGCACCGCCTACGCCGTGTACGTGCCAGGGCCTTACCTGCCGCTCAAGATCCGCGCGTTGATCGACTACCTGGCGGCGCCGCCGGCGATCGCGTAAGTCAGCGCGTGGTGCGGAAGAAGCGCATCATTTCGCGGCTCGCGTCCGGCCCCTTGCCGTCGGTGTAGCTGCCGCGCGCGCTGCCGCCCGACCAGGCGTGGCCGGCGCCGTGGATCAGCCACTGCTCCGCCTGCGGCGTGCCGTCGGCGCGCTGGTGCACGGTGCGCGTGTAGGCGTGGCCGTCCGGCACCCGGCCCGGTTCGACCACGATCTCCTTGGCCGCATGGTGGGCGCCGCGCGCGATCAGTTCGTCGCCGTTGGCCGGATGCACGGTGGTGTCGCGGTCGCCGTGGAACACGATGATCGGAATCGGCTTGCCCGGCGCCGGCTGGCGGCCGAACTTGCCCTTCATTGCCGCCAGCGCCGACGGCAGGTCGTGCGCCGAGGCGAACGGCAGCCCCGAGTGCACGCCGACCGCCGCATACAGCTCTGGATACAGCGTGCCCATGATGGTGGCCATCGCGCCGCCGGCCGACAGCCCGGCCACGTACACCTCGCCGTCGTCGACGTTGTGGCTGTCCATCACGTCGCGCGTGATGCCGGCGATGATGGACGGCTCGCCCTGGTCGCGCGTCTGGTCGACCGCGCTGAACCAGTTCCAGCAGCGCTGCGCATTGGCCTGCTGCGACTGGGCCGGGTACACCACCAGGCAGTGCAGCTCTTCGGCCAGCTGGTTCATCTGCGTGCCGCTGGCGAAATCGACCGGGTCCTGGGTGCAGCCGTGCAGCATCACCACCAGCGGCACCGGCTGCGCGCCGGTGTAGCTGCTCGGCACGTAGAGCTTGTAGCTGCGCGTGCCGGCGGCGTTGGTGTGGCTGCCGTCGATGAACTTGCCGGGCAGCGTGTCGGCCGGCGCGTGGGCGCCGCCCATCGCTCCGCCCATCGCGCCCAGGTCGAACGCGGGCATCTCGAAATTGGGCATCTTGAAGGCGCTGCGGCCGGCGCCCGCGCGGTCGAGACTGGCCAGCATGTCGGGCACGATGCGGCTCATCAGTTCGGCGGCGTCCGCCATCGGCGTCGACATCGGCGGCGGCGGCGTAGGCGTAGGCGTAGGC
>JARXKM010000122.1:4203-8066 GCA_030272785.1 Pseudomonadota bacterium | reverse complement strand
GGCGTAGGCGTAGGCGTAGGCCTTGCGGCCTCCGGCGCAGCTTGCGGCGGCGGCGGCGGGGCCGACCGGGTGGCCGGCTGCGGGCGCGGCGGCGGATTGATGTCGCGCATCGTCGGCGCGTTGGCGGCCGGCGTCGGGCTGGCGGCTGCGGTTGCGCCGTTCAGGGCCTTCTGGATCGCCGCGGTCGCGGCGGCCGGGCCCTGGCCCATCAGGATATTCGAGGCGGCGCGCAAGCGCGTCAACAAGGTGTTTTTCAGATTCATCGGGTATTCCTTATTTCTGGCGCATCACAGGATGCGTCCGGCCAGTGCCGTCTTCACTGCGCTGCTGGCGTGCAGTGTGCCGAGCACAAAGATCGAGTCGATCGTCGCCAGGGCCAGTTCGGCCGTGACGTCGGTGGAAATGCTGGCCATGCCGAGCACCTGGATCTGCAGCCGTTCGCCCGCTTGCAGTGCCGCTTCCAGGTCCGCTTTCGAGTAGTGATGCATGCCGAGCACCAGGCTCTTGCGTGCAACGGTCTGCTTCACCACGTCGGCATGGGTGTTGAGCTGGTTCCGGATCGCGGTCCGGATCAGATCCGTGCGGTTCGAATAAAAGCCTTCGTTGACCAGCAGGTCGATTTGTCCGAGATCGATCTGGCCCAGGTTAATCGTAATTTTTTCAGACTCGAAATTTTTCGGCCTGACTTCGCGTGCGTCCATGGTCCCCATCTTATCCTCTTGCCATCCTCGTGGCATCCATATGCCATCTACATGGATGGTAGTGTACACCTTGCGGCACTCAGGTCAAGCGCGATTCGATTGGATGCGCTAATCTGCACACCATGAGTCCAGAATTGCAACCCGGCCTGCGTTTCACGTGGCGCTACACCGTTCCCGCCCGCGCCACCGTGCCGCGGCTGTACCACGACACGCCGTTCTGCCTCGACATGCCGGACGTGTTGGCCACCGGCTATATGGTCGGCATGATGGAGCTTGCCTGCGTGCAGGCGATGATGCCGTACGTCGACTGGCCGCGCGAGCAAAGCCTGGGCACGATGGTGCACTTTTCACATTTTTCGCCGACCCCGCCCGGCATGACCTTGCGCGTCGAGGGCGAGGTGATCGCAGTCGACGGCCGCCGCGTGACGTTCCGCGTCGAAGCCTGGGACGATCTCGACCGCATCTGCGCAGGCACCCACGAACGCGTGCTGATCGATCCGCTGCGCTTCGAAGCGAAGCTGGCGCGCAAGCAGGCGCAGGCGCAGGCCAGCGCATGAAGCCGGAACTGCAGACGCCGGTGCCGTCGCCCTGCATCAGCCTGTGCGAGATGGCGCCCGATACCGGCCTGTGCCGCGGCTGCCTGCGCAACATCGATGAAATCGTCCAGTGGGGCAGCGCCGGCGACGATTACAAGCGCGCGGTGTGGGCCGAGATCCGCCGCCGCGAAGCCGACCTGGAGTTCCGCTAGATGCAGTTCTATCAACCAACGGCCGCCGTCTGCGGCCCGGCCTACGGCGCCGGCTTCAAGCTGGTGGCGAGCTTGCTCACCGTCGTGCTGCTCGGCTACGGCGCCAGCATCGCGCTGCGCTTTCCGCTGCTATCGTTCGGCATCGGCGTGAAGGCTTTGCTGCTCGGCGCCGGCGCCATGCTGCTGGTGAGCTATTACTGGTTCCTGCGCTCGCGCACCACGGTCGATGCCGGCGGCATCCGCCAGAGCTGGGTGATCGACAAGCAGGTCGACTGGCGCGACGTGCGCGGCGCCAAGATGATCGGCATTCCCTACGCCGGCTGGCTGTTCCCGCCGCGCATGGTGGTGCGCACCGGAAATTCGTTTACCACCTTCAACGGCGGCAGCCAGGCCTTGCTGGTCGAGTTTGCGAAAATTTCGCTGGCCTTCCAGATGAAGCGATGAGCGCGCTCGCCGCCTTGCCGGCGTCGATGCGCGTGTTCGAGCGCGGCTGGCTGTCGGCCAACAATATCCTGTTCATCGGCCGCGACCAGACCGCGCTGGTCGACAGCGGCTACCTGACCCATGCGCCGCAGACGCTGGCGCTGGTGCGCCGCGCGCTCGGCGAGCGTCCGCTCGACCTGCTGTTCAACACCCACCTGCATTCGGACCACTGCGGCGGCAACGCCGCGCTGCAGGCGCACTACGGCTGCTTCACCGCGATCCCGCGGGCCGAAGCCGAGGCGGTGCGCGCCTGGGACGAGAATGCGCTCAGCTACAAGGCCACCGGTCAGCAGTGCGCCCGCTTCGGCTTCGACGCCACCGTCGCGCCGGGCGACGAACTGCTGCTCGGCGACCTGCGCTGGCAGGCGCTGGCCGCGCCCGGCCACGATCCGCGCTCGCTGATCTTCTACTGCGCCGACGAAGGCATCCTGCTGTCGGCCGACGCCCTGTGGGAAAACGGCTTCGGCGTGATCTTCCCCGAACTCGATGGCGCATCTGGTTTCGCCGAAGCGCGCGATACGCTCGCGCTGATCGCCGCGCTCGACGTGCGGCTGGTCATTCCCGGTCACGGCGCGCCGTTCACCGACAGCGGCGCGGCGCTGGCGCGCGCCGCCTCGCGGCTCGAGTACCTGGCCGCCGACCCCACACGCAACGCCGAAAATGCCGTCAAGGTGCTGCTCAAGTTCCTGCTGCTCGAGCGCCAGCAGTTCGCGCTGGCCGACGTCGCCGGCATGTTCGCCGCCATCCCGGTGCTGGCCGGCGCGCGCGCCCGCTTCCTGCGGCGCGACGCCGCCGAACTGGCCGACTGGGCCATCGACGCGCTGGTGCGCGCCGGCGCCGCCCGCATCGACGGCGCGCTGCTGCGCAACGCCGATCTTTAGTGGGTATTTTCTAGCACGGTCGTTCTTTTTTGGTTCTATAATGGACGCAGCTGTTTTGATCCATGGTTTGATCCATAGTTCGATCCACTATTCCGATCCATCCTTCGTCCGAGAGTCCGCCATGGCGCTGCCCGTCGCATTGCAAAACCTGTCCCTTCCCGTCATCGGCAGTCCGATGTTCATCGCCAGCGGTCCCGCATTGGTGGCGGCCCAGTGCAAGGCCGGCATCGTCGGCTCGTTCCCGGCGCTCAATGCGCGCCCGGCCGAACTGCTCGACACCTGGCTGACCGACCTGAAGACGGAGCTCGATGCGTATCGCGCCGCCCATCCCGGCGCCAAGGTCGGGCCGATCGCGGTCAACCAGATCGTCCACGTCTCGAACGACCGGCTGCAGCACGACGTCGACGTCTGCGTCAAGCACCAGGTACCGATCATCATCTCCTCGCTGCGGGCGCCGCCCAAGGAGATGCTCGACGCCATCCACGCCTACGGCGGCATCGTGCTGCACGACGTGATCTCGATCCGCCATGCGAAGAAGGCGCTCGAAGCCGGCGTCGATGGGCTGATCCTGGTGGCGGCCGGCGCCGGCGGCCATGCCGGCGCGTTGTCGCCGTTCGCGCTGGTGGGCGAAGTGCGCAAGTTCTTCAGCGGCCCGCTGGCGCTGTCGGGCGCCATCGCCAGCGGCGACGCGATCCTGGCGGCGCAGGCGATGGGCGCCGATTTCGCCTACATCGGCTCGCGCTGGCTGGCCACCGTCGAGGCCAACGTCACCGACGCCTATCGCGACGCGATCGTCGAATCGTCGGCCGCCGACGTGGTGTACACCAACCTGTTTACCGGGGTGCACGGCAACTACCTGAAAAAGTCGATCGTCAACGCCGGCCTCGATCCGGACGCGTTGCCGGAATCGGACAAGAGCAAGATGAGCTTCGGCTCGGGCAGCGCGAAAGCATGGCGCGACATCTGGGGCGCGGGGCAGGGCGTCGGCCTGATGGATGACGTGCCGACCGTGGCCGACATGGTCGCGCGCCTGCAAGCCGAATACGACGC
>JARXKM010000122.1:0-4103 GCA_030272785.1 Pseudomonadota bacterium | reverse complement strand
CCTCTCAGCTGTAGTCGCGCCGGTCTTCGATCACCTTGCCGTCGTCCGGCAGCGCGCCGATCGTCTCGAATTGCACCTCGCCGCGCAGCTTCGTGACGTCGCGGATCGAGGCGACGATCGCGGCGATCCGCTCCGCCGCCAGCGGCTGCGCCACTTCGCAATGCAGCGTCATCACGTCGTTCGCCATGCGGCCGGAGATCACCAGCCGCGCCTTCAGGATGTCGGGGTGGCGGCGCGTGATGTTGGTCACCTGCGCCGGATGGACGAACATCGCGCGCACCTTGGTGGTCTGGTCGGCGCGTCCCATCCAGCCCTTGATGCGCACGTTGGTGCGCCCGCAGCCCGACGCCGGCGCATCGACCAGCAATGCCGACATGTCGCCGGTGGCGAAGCGGATCAGCGGGTAGTCGTGGTTGAACAGGGTCACCACGATCTCGCCGATGTCGCCCGGCGCCACCGGCTCGCCGCTGCCGGGCCGCACGATCTCGACGATCACGTCCTCGTCGACGATCATGCCGGGATTGAGCACGCCGCCGGTCTCGGTTTCGTAGGCGACGCTGCCGATGTCGGCCGACGCGTACGTTTGCAGCACGTGCGGCACGCCGTTCTCGCGAAACCAGGCGCGCAGCGATTCGGGCAGCGCCTCGGCGCCCATCAGCGCATGCTTGACGCTGCTGATGTCGGCGCCCATCTCGCGCGCCTTTTCGATGATGATGCGCAGGAACGACGGCGTGCCGACGTAGGTGTCGGGACGCAGGTCGGCCATCGTCTGCACCTGCATTTCGGTCTGGCCGGCGCCGGCCGGTATCACCGTGCAGCCGAGCCGCGCGGCGCCGCTTTCGACCATGAAGGCGGCCGGCGTGAAGTGGTAGGAGAAGCAGTTCTGCAGCAGCCCGCCGGCGCGCACGCCGGCCGCATGCAACGGCCGCGAGAAACGCCACCAGTCGGCGCCGCAACCTTCCGGGTCGTAGATCGGGCCGGGCGAGACGAAGCAGCGGCGCAGCTGGCTGGCCGGCGTCGCGGTCAGGCCGCCGAACGGCATCGCGGATTGCTGCAGCGCTTTCAGGTCGGCCTTGCGGGTGATCGGCAGCGCGGCCAGCGCGGCGCGGCTGGTGACGGCGCCCGCTTCGACGCCGTCGAGGATGCGCTGCCAGCCGGGCGCCTGCTGCGCGCGGGCGATCAGCTGCGGCAGGCGCGCCATCAGCTCGCGTTCGCGCAGCGCCGGCGCGCGCGTTTCCAGCGCGTCGAGCGCGTCGGCGGTCATTGTCCGCCTCCCAGTTCGCGCTGCAGTTTCTTGGTCAGTTTCGCAAACACCAGTTCGTACGAGCGGCGGATCAGCGCCGCCGCTTCGGCGTCGTCGAGCGCGTCCGCGCCTTCGATTCTCACCCATTTGGCGCGCGCCAGGTAGGGCGCCGGCACGATCCCCGGGCGGTCGGTCAGCTCGAGGAAACGCTGGTCCTCGACCTTGATGCTGATCGCCGTCGCCGGCACCTCGCAGCCGGTTACCGCGAACATTTTCCCGCCCACCGAAAACACCGCGTTGGCGCCCCATTTGACGTCTTCGGTGCTGCCCGCAAAGCTGCGGCACAGCGCCTTGGCTGCTTCGAAATCCATGCTGCTCCTCAAGCCAGCCAGCGTTTGCGGCGGCGGTAAAATTTCATGTCCCTGAAGCTCTTGCGGCCGGTCCCCGACACGCCGAGATAAAATTCCTTGACGTCTTCGTTGGCGGCCAGTTCGCTGGCGGCGCCCTCCATCACCACGCGGCCGTTCTCGAGGATGTAGCCGAAGTCGGCGTAGCGCAGCGCCACCGTGGTGTTCTGTTCGGCCAGCAGGAACGACACGCCTTCCTTCTGGTTCAGGTCCCTGACGATGTCGAAGATCTCCTCGACGATCTGCGGCGCGATGCCCATCGACGGCTCGTCGAGCAGGATCATCGACGGCTTGGCCATCAGCGCGCGGCCGATCGCGCACATCTGCTGCTCGCCGCCCGAGGTGTAGCCGGCCTGGCTGGCGCGGCGCTCTTTCAGGCGCGGGAAATAGTGGTACACCGCCTCGAGCGACGCTTTCAGTTCGCTGCGCGAGACCGACCGCGTGTAGGCGCCGGTCAGCAGGTTTTCCTCGATCGTCAGGTGGCCGAAACAGTGACGCCCCTCCATCACCTGCGACAGGCCGCGCTTGACCAGCGCGTTCGGCGTCAGCTGGTCGATGCGCTCGCCGTTGAAGCGCACCTCGCCCTTGGTGACGTCGCCGCGCTCGCCGCGCAGCAGGGTCGAAATGGTCTTCAGCGTGGTCGATTTGCCGGCCCCGTTGGCGCCCAGGAGGGCGACGATTTTCCCTTTCGGGACCTGCAGCGAAACGCCCTTCAGAACCAGGATCACGTGGTCGTAAATGACTTCGATGTTATTCACCGACAGGTAGGGCAGGCTGGCGTTGGTCATGGTGTTTTCTCTGGAAATACGTGGACCTCCCGGTCCGGCCGGAATGACGCTCGTGGAGACAGCGGGAGGTCACGCTTGCTCATCACTTCATGCAGGCCGGGGTGATCTTCTTCTCGGCCGCATACGCCAGCGACGACTCCTCGAGCAGCTTGCGGGTGAGCGCCTTGTCGCCGACGATCCAGTTCGGCGTGATCGCCACCCATTTGCTGCCGTCCCACTGCTGGACCTTCACCGCGCCCGAGCCTTCATGGTCGTCGCAGCTGGTCTTCACGGTCGGGAACATGCCGAACACGCCGAGCGCCTTCTGGCGCGCCTCGTTGATGTCGAGGTTCTCCAGGCCCCATCGGATCTGCTCGCCGGTCATCACTTTGCCCTTGCCGTATTTTTCCTGCGCGGTGCGGATCGCTTCGGTCCACAGGATCCCCATCGTCATGCCGCGCATGTGGTACACGCTGCCGATGCGCGATTGCTCGGCCAGGTTGCCCTTGCCGGCGCCGTAGACCTTCTTGCGGATCTCGTCGATCAGCGGGTAGTGCCCCGGCGTGTTGAAGGTCATCGCCGTGTAGCCCTTGGCGGCGTCGCCCGACGGGATGGTGTCTTCCTCGGAGCCGGCCCACCAGACGCCCAGCATCTTCTCGCGCGGGAAGCCGTTGCGCTGCGCCGTCTTGATGGCGACCGAATTCATCACGCCCCAGCCCCACAGGATCACGTGGTCTGGATTGGCCTGGCGGATCTGCAGCCATTGCGACTGCTGCTCGTTGCCCGGCGGCGCCACGGCGATCTTCAGCAGCTCGAAGCCGTGCTGCTTGGCCAGCGCCTCGAGCACCGGCAGCGGCTCCTTGCCGAACGGCGAATCGTGGTACAGGTAGGCGATCTTCTTGCCCTTCAGTTTGGCGTAGCCGCCGTCCTTGTCGGCGAGGTACTTGATCATCCCGGCGGCCTGGTTCCAGTAGCTGGTGATGAGCGGGAAGATGTACGGGAACACGCGGCCGTTGGCGGCGTCGGAACGGCCGTAGCCGAGCATCGTCATCGGGATCTTGTCGACGCCGACGCGGTCGAGGATGCCGTAGGCGATGCCGGTCGACAGCGGTTCGACCAGGGTGGCGCCGCCGTTCTTGGTCTTCAGCCGCTCGTAGCATTCGATCCCGCGCGACGGATTGTATTCGGTCTCGCATTCCTCCCACAGGATCTTGACGCCGTTGATGCCGCCGTTGGCGTTGACCAGGTTGAAGTAGTCGATGGCGCCGCCGTAGAAGCCGGAGCCGCCGGCCGCATACGCGCCGACCCGGTACGATGGCAGCGCCACGAACTGGTCGGCCGCCTGCGCCTGGCCATATGCGCCCAACAGCGCCGCGCACAGCATGATCGATTTCAAAGCTTTCATTGTCGTCTCCTCATAGTCACTGCATAGACTGCGATTGCTACCCGACGGCCCTGGTACTAGTGCGGGAACGGCCACAGGCGCAACTTCTCTTTACCCACTTGCCACAAGCGCGCGAGGCCATGCGGCTCCACGATCAGGAAAAAAATGATCAGCGCGCCAAACACCATCAACTCGAGATTCGATGCAAAGCTGGTCGGCAGCCCGAGGAAATGGCCGAAGATGTTCAGCATCACCGGCAGCAGCACGATGAAGGCGGCGCCGAGGAAGGAGCCGAGCACCGA
>JARXKM010000516.1 GCA_030272785.1 Pseudomonadota bacterium | reverse complement strand
GGGGTCAGTGCCGGCAAACGTACACGAGCTCGTCATTGGGAGGGAAACGCGCTGCCAAACGGCTGAGACCGTGTGCAAATGCCGGCACTGACCCCCGGGGTGGGGACTCTGCGCGGCGCGGCGCCCGATCAGGCTGGCGGCGCGCCCCCCGCCAGCCGGCGCACGGCGTCCTGGTCGCGCACGCGCTCGGCGACGCGACGCTGATAGCTGGCCGTATTTTTCGTACATACCAATTCGTGGGGACTGCCGCGCTTGAGCGTGACATGGTCGACATCGCAGCGATCGTCCGCGATTGTCCGTGCGACATGGCGGCGGTGCGTTTCGGCGGCCTTCAAGGTCCAGTTGGCGCGCTCCGGATCGGCGAGGAACCGCGCCAGCGGTACGCAATACTCGCAGTTGCACGACAGCATGCTGGGGCGCCGGTGGTCCTGCGGAGCCGCCAGCGGCATGGCGATGCGCGCACGCAGGTGCGCCAGCGCCGACGCGCGCAGCCGCGCGGCCGGCGCGAACGCGCGCAAGGTGACATCGAACTCAAGCGCGGCGGCGACCAGCACCGCGTCCGGCGCGTAGGCGGCCAGCATGTGATCGGTCGCCACGTCAGCCAGCGCGGCGTCGCCCTGGCGCTGCAAGGCGGTCAATACATGTACCACCAACGCGGCGTCCGGCGGCGCCACCCGGCGCCAGCGATTCGCGTCCTGCGACTTGGGTAGGGCACCGGTGAGCGCATCGACCAGCGTGCGAGCGGCGGGAGCGAGCGCATCGAGGGCATGCTCGCTGCCGACGCAGCAGGCGGCCAGCAAGGCGGCGCACGCACCAGGCGCATAGGTCGCGTTGGCGGCAATGACTGCCGTGATCAGTTCGGCGGCGCGCGGCGCCGGCAACAGCCGCAGCGCCTGGGCCAGCGCGGCGTTTTCGGCGCCGTCGTAACAGCCCGACGCCGGGATTGCGGCGACAAAGGTGTCGATCAGGCGGGCCGCCTCCAACTGACACAGGCAAGCGAGCAGCCGGGCGGCATCCTCGCCGCGCGCCCCGCCGCGTTCCGGCCAGGTGCGCACCATCAGTGTGGCCAGCGCCAGCGCCACCTCGGCGCCGGCGCGTGTGCTCAACTCCTCGAGATAGGCAAGCGTGCTTGCCAGTGCGCCCTGGTTGATCACGGCGAGCCGGCGCGCGCGCGGCCACAGCACCAGCGCCGCGCGCCGATAGCTACGTTCGAACGACGCCCCCTCGTTGCCGGTGGCCTCGTGAAAATGCTGCTCGTCGGGATCGGCATCCTCGAGCGCGTCGGGCGGGCACAGCTCGTTGTCGTGCAGCGGCAGCTCGCCGATCGGCGCCACCCCGCCATCGGGCTGGCACCAGCCGGACACCGTGGCGCTGCGATCGATCACCTCGCACACTTCGAAGCCTTCGTCTTCGTCACGATAGCGGCGGTAGCGCCGCGAATCGTAGCCGTCATGCTCGGCGCTGCCACTTTCCTCGATGGCCACTTGCGCCAGGTAGAGATCGCAGCCGGCCAGTTCGGTCGCCGCCGCCAGCACCTTCGCGGCCGCGGCATCGGCATTTTTCAGACTGTGGAAGCCCAGCTCCGCGGCCGAATACGCGTGTTCGAGCGGGTACACCAGTTTTTGCGGCAGATCGTCGACGCCGGTATCGAGCGCGCCCGCCCAACGCGATAACATGGCCGCCAGCGCCGCCAGCTCGCGCGGGTACTGGGGCGGCGACGCGGCCCCCGCATTGCCGCTGCGGATCAGGTTGTAGATCAGCGTCAGGCGCGTGCCGGACGTGACCGGGCGCACCTCGTGCACGCAGTCGGCATAGAAGGCGACGAAGGCGGCGTCGGACGGGTCCGGGCAGGCCAGCGGCAGGCAGACTTCGCGATCGCGATGACGGATCAGCAATTCGCCGCCGGCATACACCGATGGCAGCACGATCACCAGCGTGGCAAACATGCCGGCCTGCTTTTCCGTGTCGCGATGCTCGACAAAAAAGCTGCCGGTATCGTAGATGAGCAGTTTGTACAACTGCGCCGTCACCGGATCGGACACGCCCAGGCCGGCGGCCGCGGCGGCGACGATGGCGTCCAGCGACGTTTGCCAGTGGCGCCCGCCGAAATGCAGGTGCGCGGCATCGATTTGCCACGTCTTGCGCACGGCGGTATCGACGATGGTTTGCACGCCCCGGCCGAACGGCGCCAGGCTGGCGCTGGCGATCAATTGCTCCAGCTGGCCCTGCTGGAATGGCAGCGACAACAAGCCGACGCCATCGACGCTTAAATTCGGCGCTGCGATCTCGGTCGCGCCGACGACATAGAAATCGCCATCGCAGCGCACGCTGCTGAGCACATCGGAAAGGTCGGTCGTGATGCTGGTCATGGAGGTACTCGCGCCGCTCATACCGGGATGCCGTAGCCGAGCAGGCGCGCCGCCTTGCGAAACTTGGCTTCGTGGTCCAGCCGCACCACCAGGTGGCGCTCGCCGGCGCGCATGCACAGGCGCGCGGTGTCCTTGTGCGCGGCGATCAGGTCGGC
>JARXKM010000515.1 GCA_030272785.1 Pseudomonadota bacterium | reverse complement strand
GCACAATGCCGTAGCACTCTCGCTCGGCGATTAATCATCTTGTCTGATCTAGTTGCGATGGGCTGAACGCGTTATCGAGGCGATGCGGTACGGCTAACTGATAGGGTCTGACCCCGACAACGGGTCAGACCCGGGTGGCGGCCCGGCCGTGCCGACTGCGCTTAAAACTTCATTTCCATCAGCGCGCGCACGGCCACCGCGGTCGGCGTGATGGTGGTGTCGCTCAGGCGCCCGGTGGCGTCGACGTAGCTCGACTGCGCCAGGTTGTCCTGGTGTAGCGCGTTGGCGAGCGAGATGCGCAGTTGGTTCTTCGGATTGAATTTCCATAGTCCGTACAGGTCCAGCGAACGCTTCGGCACCGAATAGGCATACTGGTTCACCGAGATGCGCACCGGGCCGCCGTTCTGGAAGCTGTAGCTGCCGCCTACCGTCATCGGCAGTTTGTCGAACTTGTAGTCGGCGCCGACGGTGCCGCTGAACGCGGTCTGCTGGTCGAGCCGGTTGTCGGGGCCGGGCACGCTGCTCAACGACGACCAGTTGCGGGCCAGGTTGGCGCGCAGCTCGAGGTCGGGCGCGCTCTTGTCGATCGAACGCAGGGGCAGTTTGGCTTCGAGCTCGACGCCGCGCGTGGTGGCCACGCCGGCATTCACGGGCGTCGACAACCATGCGCCGTCAACCAGTCCGACGCGCTGCACGATGACGTCGTCGATGCGGCGCAGGTTGACGCTGGCGCTCAACAGGCCGCCGCCTGCCAGGTTGTGTTCGTAGGCCAGGTCGAGGCCCCAGGCCAGCTCGGGCCGCAGCGCCGGGTTGCCGCTGAAGTCGGGTGTGGTGGCGCTGTTGTTCTCGGCGACGACGCGGCTCGCCACCAGCCGGCCCGTCTCGGGCGCCTTGTAGGTGCGCGCCAGCGCTAAACGCAACTGATCGGCCTGCGAACCGGGCACCTTCCACAACGACTGCAGCGACGGACTCCACACGCTCGAACGGCTGTGCGCAGCATACGCGGCGGCGCTGCTGCGCGTGCGCAGCGCTTCCCAGCGCAAGCCGGCGTATAGCGACCAGCGCGGGCCGATGGTCCAGTCGTCCTGCGCAAACAGCGCCAGCCGCGCGACGTCGGCGTCGAACGATTCGTCGAGGTCGCGCGCGACACCGGGCAGGACGGCGCGTTCGCGCTGGCTGCGCGACTCGGCGCGCCGGCGGTACTCGCCATCCCAGCCGGCTTTAAGCGCGTGCGCTTCGGCGACCGGCGCCGCGTAGGTGCCGTTCAGGGTGACGCCCTTGTCGGCCGCGCCGGTGGCGATCGCGCGGGTCAGCGACAGCCGGCTGGCCGCGTCGTATTCGCTCGACGTGGTGCGCGAGTCGCGGTCGGCGGCGCTGACACCGGCCTTCGTGTCCAGGCTGGCGCCCTGCTGCAATGTACGCGTCCAGCTCAAGGTGCCGCGCGCGAGCTGGAAGTCGGACTCGATGCGGATGGCGGCGCCACTGTAGCGCGGCGCTTCGCCCAACAAGGTGGCGATGCGCACCAGGTCGTCGCCGCGCAGCCGGTTCACGTTCAGGAAACCCTGCAAGGCAATCACGTCGTCGGGCCCGGCGGTCCAGCTCACGCGCGGCGCCAAGTTGGCGGATTCGAACCGTCCGGTGCTGCGCACCTCGGTGCGGCGCAGCAAGGTCGCCGCGCCTGCGGGGTCGCTGCCTTCGGTGATGAAGTCGAACGGCCACGCATTGCGGTTGTAGGCGGTGGCGCCGGCGAGCGACCAGGCCAGCGCGCCGGCACGATCGGACAGCTGGAAATCGGCATTCGCGCCAGGTGCGTCATTTTCCTGTTGCAGGCCGGCCTTGATCTCGCGCTTGGCCGTCGCGGAGACCTTCTTGAGGACGATGTTGATCGTGCCTGCAATCGCCTGCGCGCTGGTTTCGGCGCTGGCGGCGCGCATGACTTCGATGCGGGCGATCGTCGCGGGGGCGAGCGAATCGAGGGAAAAACCCGGCGGTACCGGTTGGCCGTCGAGCAGGATCTGGGTGTAGCCGTTGCCGAGGCCGCGCATGCGGATTTCGCCGCCGTGACCAGGCACGCCGCTGATCGTCACGCCGGGTACGCGCTTGAGCAGCTCGCCTATGGTGGCGTCGCCGTAGCGGCCGATCTCTTCCTGGGTGATGACGATGCGGGTGGCGGTGTCGTCGCGCCGCGCGTCGTAGGCGCCCTTGATTTCGATTTGCTGGAGCGGAGCCGGGTCGGCTGGGGGCAGCTGGCCGGCTGCGTGCGCGGCGAGCGCGCCGAAGATGGCGGGGCCGGCCGCCAGGCAGCGTTTGGCGTGGCGGGAGAGGTGTTCGTTGGGCATCGTGCTGGCGCGTCCGGTGGGGTCGGGACGGTCATCATCGCAGTGGGCGCGGCCTCGCGGTGCGCGATGCGATAAGCGGGGAAAAACCCGTCGCGAGTGGTAGCCGGAGGCGATAAGCGCCGGCGATGTCGTGGCGGCAGTTGATCGGCATAGGGGCGGTCAGCATGCTGACCGGTCCCCTGCCACACCACCCGGC
>JARXKM010000514.1 GCA_030272785.1 Pseudomonadota bacterium | reverse complement strand
GGCACGACGCTGAAGCTGCTGCGCAACATGGGTGCCGTGGCCGAACGCAGCGAGACGCAACCCGACGAGGTCACACTCGACACCGGTTCGGTGACGTCGCCAGAAGCGCCCTACGACCTGGTCAAGACCATGCGCGCGGCCATCCTGGTGCTCGGACCGTTGCTGGCGCGCTTCGGCGAGGCCACGGTGTCGCTGCCCGGCGGCTGCGCGATCGGTTCGCGGCCGGTCGATCAGCACATCAAGGGCTTGCAGGCAATGGGGGCTCAGATCACCGTCGAGCACGGTTACATCATCGCCAAGACGCCGCGTTTGCAAGGCGCCCGCATCACCACCGACATGGTCACCGTGACTGGCACCGAGAACCTGCTGATGGCTGCCACGCTGGCCGAAGGCGAGACGGTGCTCGAGAACGCGGCGCAGGAGCCTGAAGTGGCCGACCTGGCCGACATGCTGATCGCGATGGGCGCCCGCATCGAAGGGCATGGCACCCGGCGGATTCGCGTGCAGGGCGTGGATCGTCTGCACGGGTTGGCCGGCCGGTCCAGCCACCGCATCGTGCCCGACCGCATCGAGGCGGGCACGTTTCTGTGTGCGGTGGCCGCCACCGGCGGTGATGTGGTGCTGCGCCGCGCGCGTGCCGACCACCTTGACGCGGTGATCGACAAGCTGCGCGAAGCCGGTGTCAACATCGAATCGGGCGCCGACTGGATTCGTGTGCGCAGCCGGCAGAGGCCTAAAGCGGTGAGTTTCAGAACCAGCGAATACCCGGCGTTTCCGACCGACATGCAGGCGCAGTTCCTGGCGTTGAACTGCATCGCCGACGGCACCGCAAAGGTCACCGAAACCATCTTCGAGAACCGCTTCATGCACGTCAATGAACTGGTGCGGCTGGGCGCGCGCATCGATGTCGACGGACACCTGGCGGTCGTCCACGGCGTGCCCAAATTGTCCGGTGCCACCGTGATGGCGACCGACCTGCGCGCGTCGGCCAGTCTGGTCATCGCCGGGCTGGTGGCCGACGGCCAGACCTGCGTCGATCGCATCTACCACCTCGACCGCGGCTACGACCAGATGGAAGCCAAGCTGCGGGGCATCGGCGCCGACATCGAGCGCGTTCAATGAAGGCCATCACGTGATCACCCTCGCACTGTCCAAGGGACGCATCTTCGAAGAGACCCTGCCGCTGTTGAAGGCGGCCGGCATCGAGGTTTCCGAAGATCCTGAAAAGTCACGCAAGCTGATCATCGGCACCAACCGCGTCGACGTGCGCGTGGTGCTGGTGCGCGCCAGCGACGTGCCGACCTACGTGCAATACGGTGGTGCCGACCTGGGCGTGACCGGCAAGGACACGCTGATCGAGCACGGTGGCTCGGGCCTGTACCAGCCGCTTGACCTGCGCATCGCGAAGTGCCGCATGAGTGTCGCCACCCGCGCCGATTTCGACTACGCCAACGCGGTCAAGCAGGGCTCGCGCATCCGCGTGGCGACCAAGTACACGCTGACCGCGCAGCAGCACTTTTCCGACAAGGGCGTGCACGTCGACCTGATCAAGCTTTACGGTTCGATGGAACTGGCGCCGCTGACCGGCCTGGCCGACGCGATCGTCGACCTGGTGTCGAGCGGCAACACGCTGAAGGCCAACCACCTCGTCGAGGTCGAGGAGATCATGCAGATCTCGGCCCGCCTCGTCGTCAACCAGGCTGCGCTGAAGCTGAAGCGCGAACCGATCCGCGCCATCATCGACGCCTTTGCGTCTGCCATCCCAGGTTCAGAAACCGCGAGCTGAGCGATCCCGCCATGACCGTCCGCATCCGTCACCTCGACACCGCCGCTGCCGGCTTCGCCGCCGAGTTCGAGCGCGTGCTGCACTGGTCGGCCGAGACCGACGACGCGATCGAGCAGCGCGTCGCGTCGATCCTGGCCGACGTGCAACAGCGCGGCGATGCGGCGGTGCTCGAGTACACGCAGCGTTTCGACGGCCTCGAGGCTGCGTCGGTGGCTTCGCTGGAAATCGGCCACGCCGAATTGCGGGCCGCGCTGGCCGCGATCAGCCCGGCGCAGCGCAGCGCGCTCGAATTCGCCGCCGACCGGGTGCGTGACTATCACCGGCGCCAGCTCGAAGCCTGTGGTCGCTCGTGGACCTACCGTGATGCCGATGGCACCTTGCTGGGCCAGAAGGTCACGCCGCTCGACCGCGTCGGCATCTACGTGCCGGGCGGCAAGGCGGCGTATCCGTCCAGCGTGCTGATGAATGCGGTGCCGGCGAAGGTGGCGGGCGTCCGCGAGATCGTGATGGTGGTGCCGACGCCGAAGGGCGACAAGAACCTGCTGGTGCTGGCTGCCGCGGCCGTCGCGGGCGCCGACCGCGTGTTCACGATCGGTGGTGCGCAGGCGGTGGCGGCGCTTGCCTACGGCACCGCGACCGTGCCCGCAGTGGACAAGATCACCGGTCCCGGTAACGCTTATGTTGCGAGCGCCAAGCGCCGCGTCTTCGGCAAGGTCGGCATCGACATGATCGCGGGCCCGAGCGAGATCCTGGTGCTGG
>JARXKM010000513.1 GCA_030272785.1 Pseudomonadota bacterium | reverse complement strand
CCTCGTGCGGTTCATAGCCCTTGAAGCGCTTGGCGCCGGCGTTCCAGCTGGTCACCATGCCGTCCAGGCTGAGCATGTAGATCGCGTAGTCCGAGATGCCGGCGACGAGCAGCTCGAAACGCTGATCGCGCTCGGTCAAGGCGGCGCCGGGGAGACTGTCTGAATTCATGAGGGGAAGCAAAAATGGGCAAAAAAACCATTATGGCGCAAATTGGACAAACTGCGCGCGCATTGACGCCCATCAATTGAGTGTTGACTTTGCTTGCCGTGGGGCATGGATCAGCCAGCCAGGCTACCGGTCGGGCAGCGTCGCGCGATCGTGCCGCCTTCGTGCGGTGACGGATGCGTGCGGCCGGCGCCCGCGCGTCACCTTTGGCCGGCGGCCCGGCGGGGAAAATGCTTACTTGCTTGCCTCGATCCATCGATTCACTTTCTTCTCCAACACCGCCAGGGGAACGGCGCCATCTTCGAGCACGACCCGGTGGAACTCCGCCAGCGAGAACTTCGGCCCCAGCGCCGTCGTCGCTTTCTGGCGCAGTTCGGAAATTTTCATCTGGCCGATCTTGTACCCCAGCGCCTGCCCGGGGTCGCCCATGTAACGCTCGACGGCGATCATGGCGTTCGCTTCGCTTTGCCCCAATGTTTCGCGCATGCAGGCGATCGCCTGTTCGCGGGCCCAGCCCTGGTCATGCAGGCCCGTATCGACCACCAGGCGGACAGCCCGCAGCAGTTCGCTGTTGAGGTACCCGAAATACTGGTCTGGCGCATCGTACATGCCCATTTCCTTCCCCAGGCCCTCGGCGTACAGCGCCCAGCCTTCGCCGTACGCGGTGATGAAGCTGAACTTGCGGAAGTCCGGCAACGGCAGCTGCTGCTGCAGCGCGAACTGGAAGTGGTGGCCGGGACGGCCTTCGTGCAGATACAGCGAGGTCATCCTGATACTGTCGTAGGTCGTGGCGTCATTGACCACGGACCAGAAGATGCCGGGGCGCGATCCGTCGCCGGCCGGCGGTGTGTAATGGTCCGACGCTGGCGCCTTGGTCAGTTCCGGCTCCAGGCGCTGCTCCAGCGGCGCCTTCGGCTGCAACACGAACATGTCGGCCAGCTTCGGCGCCATCCGCTTGTCGAGTTCGCGGTAAAAGCCGATGATCTCGTCGTCTTTCTTGAACGACCGACAGCGCGGCTGCTCGCCGCCCCACTTCGGCAAGCCGCCCGGCGTGACCATTACGCGCGCGCGTAATGGTCCGGGAATGGCCATCGCTATTTCCGCACGCATCGCGCACGCGCGAGTATTGGTCGCATATCCCTACAGCATGGTTGCGGTTGTCGCGGCAAACGAATCTAATTTACACGTGCTTTAGAGGCGCTTTCCCGGTATCCGTTAATTTTTTTTGATTGTTTATCAGGGATTTACCAATATCGGGGGGCAAGGGTTCGTCTTAACTGAACAACAAGTGGACGCAAAGTCTTCAGGGCGCGCCGCCACTTTTCGGGTGGCGGCGCTTAAGGGACTGCTGTGGGCGTTTTTTTAAAAGCTGCTAGGACTTTCGGCTTAATTTGCTTGCGGTCAAACCAAAAAGTGCGATGCCCAATAGCAGGAATGATGAAGGCTCCGGCACACCTTGAGGCGGTGTTCCGGTAAATATCTGCGCCAAAGTGCCAAATTGGCCGGTCCCGGACACGGCGCCACCTGCGTCATAACCTGATTCCGCGTTGCCAGTTTCGTCCAGACCTAAGAAGCCGAGGAAGCCGCCGGTAAAGTTGTCGTCCGGACTAAACACGGCGAAAATATCCTGGCCGTCCCAAGTCGCAGTAAAGGTAAATTTAACATTGCCTGGGGCCGCTGACGCAGTGCACCCGTAACTGTCGTCGTAATCCCATGCGAAAAGCGATCCTGTGTTGCTACTAGGTCCGCAAGCCGGGCTCCCATCCAAAAAGCTGTAGTTCAGATCGCTAAAGGCTGCTACATCGGGTAGGTTTTTAACTTGGGTCCGATGAAAAGCGCCACCGATGAGGTTGCTAGACTTGTCAACGTCAATGCCGCTCGCCAAGAGGGAGTTGCTACCGTTATACGCTTGGCCCGAGATTTTTACGTTAGTGAATGCGAATGCTGTCGAGTTGTGAAAAAACAGGTTTGGCGTGTCGCCCACCGGTGCGCCATACTGCCCACTTATTGTTGCAACCAAGCTCGCTTGACACTCGGCAGCACCCCCGAGAGCGAGGGCTAATCCAAAGCACGGTGTAATCAGAAGACGCTTGAAAGATTTTTTCATTTCGTTTCCTCTTATATGTGTTGAACGGGAGCAAGTCGAGCTGCCGGTAACAGGAAAGTTAAAGTTGGTCCGAACCCGCCCAAAAGGCCACCAAAGCAATTATTAAGCCCGAATAAATATCTCAAATAAAACAATAGCTTGCCAATGCGAAAAAATAAGTATGTAAGGTAATTCGACATTTCACTTGCGATGTTGACATGTCTATACCGTGACGGTGTAGAGCTTTTTGCAAGTTCGGTATGCCGTCGAAAATGACGGTATACGCCTGCTCTGACC
>JARXKM010000121.1 GCA_030272785.1 Pseudomonadota bacterium | reverse complement strand
CCGCCGCTTGTGCCGCCGCTTGTGCCTCAACAGCGCAGCCACCGTCGCCTGGTGCGCCGCTGCCCCCGTCAGTGCTTTGTCAGGAGATATCATGGAACGACGTGCCTTTCTAAATATTAGCGGCCTGGCTTTGGGCACCATGCTGGTGCCGGTGATGGGCCGCGCGATCGCCGCCGAAGAACTGCTTAACCCGCTCGCCGCCAAATTCAAGAAGACCCTCGCCGACGTCGCGCTGAACGCCGCCACCCAGGCCGGCGCCAGCTACTGCGACGTGCGCATCGGCCGCTACCTGAACCAGTTCATCACCACGCGCGACCTGAACGTCGAATCGGTCACCAACACCGAGTCCGCCGGCGTCGGCGTGCGCGTCGTCTGCAACGGTGCCTACGGTTTCGCCGCCACCTCCGACATGTCGCCCGACGGCGTCGCCGGCGCCGCCCGCCAGGCCGTCGCCATCGCCAAGGCCAACGCCCGCCTGCAGGCCGAGCCGGTCCAGCTGGCGCCCGTCAAGGGCGTCGGCGAAGTGGCCTGGGCCACCCCGGTCAAAAAGGACTGGCGCAGCGTGCCGATCAAGGAAAAGGCCGAGCTGCTGATCGCCGCCAACAAGGCCGGCATGGACGGCGGCGCCAGCTTCATGCAGTCGCTGATGTTCCAGGTGAACCAGCAAAAATACTTCGCCTCGACCGACGGCTCCTACATCGACCAGGACGTGCACCGCATGTGGATGCCGGTGTTTGCCACCGCCGTCGACAAGGCCACCAACAAGTTCCGCTCGCGCCAGGGCCTGTCCGCGCCGGTCGGCATGGGCTACGAATACCTCGACGCCCGCGCCGCCGACAAGGTGCAGGCCGCCGGCGGCGTCTGCACCCTGTACAAAGGCTCCTACGACCTGATCGAGGACGCCCGCGCTTGCGGCCGCCAGGCCAGGGAAAAGCTGACCGCCAAGTCGGTCGCGCCAGGCAAATACGACCTGGTGCTGGCGCCCGAACACCTGTGGCTGACCATCCACGAATCGGTCGGCCATCCGACCGAACTCGATCGCGTGCTCGGCTACGAGGCCAACTTCGCCGGCACCAGCTTCGCCACGCTCGACAAGTGGCAGTCGAAGAAATTCAAGTACGGCTCCGACCGGGTCAACATCATCGCCGACAAGACCATCCCCGGCTCGCTCGGCGCGGTCGGCTACGACGACGAAGGCGTCCAGTGCAAGACCTGGGACATCATCAAGGACGGCGTGCTGGTGAACTACCAGGCCACCCGCGACCAGGCCCACATCATCGGCGAAAAAGCGTCGCACGGCTGCTCGTACGCGGACAGCTGGAGCAGCGTCCAATTCCAGCGCATGCCAAATATTTCGCTCGCCGCGGGCACTAAAAAGCTCACGCCGGATCAAATGATCAAGGACGTCAAAAAGGGCATCTACATCGTCGGCGACGGCTCCTTCTCGATCGACCAGCAGCGCTACAACTTCCAGTTCGGCGGCCAGCTGTTCTTCGAAATCGTCAACGGCAAGATCGGCGCCCAGCTCGAAGACGTCGCCTACCAGTCGAACACCCAGGAATTCTGGAACGCCTGCAGCGCCATCTGCGACGAAAGCGACTGGCGCATGGGCGGCTCCTTCTTCGACGGCAAAGGCCAGCCTTCGCAGTCGAGCACCGTCTCGCACGGCGCCAGCACCACCCGTTTCAACGGCATCAACGTGATCAACACCGCACGCAAGATTGGCTAACGAGAGCCCCGTCACGATGTTCAACAACATCGAGGAAATCGGCAAGCCGCAGATCATCGCCGCCAGCGAACGGCAGTACGCCATGCTGATCCCGCCGATGAAGGTGCGCGACTTTAATTTAACGTCCCTGGCGGACGCGGTATAACCGGAGAACCGAGTGGAACGACGTACCTTTCTCAAAATCGGCGGCGCCGGCGCTGGCGCCATGCTGGTGCCGGTGTTCGGCAACGCCATCGCCGCCGAAGACCTGCTCGCGCCGGTCGCGCTGTCGTTCAAAAAGGCGCTGGCCGACGCCGCGCTGAACGCCGCCACCAAGGCTGGCGCGACCTACTGCGACGTGCGCATCGGCCGCTACCTGAACCAGTTCATCACCACGCGCGACCTGAACGTCGAAAACATCGTCAACACCGAGTCGTCCGGCATCGGCGTGCGGGTGGTGGCCAGCGGCGCCTACGGCTTCGCCTCCACCAACGACATGTCGCCCGACGGCGTCGCCGGGGCCGCGCGCCAGGCCGTCGCCATCGCGCGCGCCAACGCCAAACTGCAGTCCGCACCGCTGCAGATGGCGCCGGTAAAAGGCGTCGGCGAAGTGAGCTGGGCGACGCCGTTCACGCGCGACTGGCGCACCGTGCCGGTCAAGGACAAGGCCGACATGCTGATCGCCGCCAGCAAGGCCGGCCTCGACGCCGGCGCCAGCTTCATGACCGCCAGCCTGTTCCAGGTCAACCAGCAGAAGTACTTCGCCTCCACCGACGGCTCCTACATCGACCAGGACATCCATCGCCTGTGGGCGCCGATGACCGCCACCGCGGTCGACAAGGTCAACAACCGCTTCCGCACGCGCGACAGCCTGGCAGCCCCGGCCGGCATGGGCTTCGAGTATTTCGACGCGCGCGCCGCCGACAAGGTGCAGGCCGCCGGCGGCGTGGCCACCTTGTACACCGGCTCGGTCGACCTGGTCGAGGATGCCCGCGCGGCCGGCCGCCAGGCCAGGGAAAAGCTGTCGGCCAGGTCGGTCGAACCGGGCAAGTACGACCTGGTGCTCAGCCCTGAGCACCTGTTCCTGACCATCCACGAATCGGTCGGCCACCCGACCGAACTCGATCGCGTGCTCGGCTACGAAGCCAACTACGCCGGCACCAGCTTTGCCACGCTCGACAAGTGGCAGAGCAAAAAATTCAGGTTCGGCTCCGAGCGCGTCAATATCATCGCCGACAAGACCACCGCCGGCTCGCTCGGTGCGGTCGGCTACGACGACGAGGGCGTGCGCGCCAAACGCTGGGACATCATCAAGGACGGCATCCTGGTGAACTACCAGGCCACGCGCGACCAGGCCCACCTCATCGGCGAGCAGGAATCGCACGGCTGCTCGTATGCCGACAGCTGGAACAGCGTGCAGTTCCAGCGCATGCCGAACGTCTCGCTGGCCGCCGGCAAACAGCAGCTCACGCCGGACGAGATGGTCAAGGACGTCAAGAAGGGCATCTACATTCTGGGACGCGGTTCGTATTCGATCGACCAGCAGCGCTACAACTTCCAGTTCGGCGGCCAGCTCTACTTCGAGATCAAGAACGGCAAGATCGGCGCCCCGCTCGAAGACGTCGCCTACCAGTCGAACACCCAGGAATTCTGGAACGCCTGCAGCGCCATCTGCGACGCGCGCGACTGGCGCATGGGCGGCTCCTTCTTCGACGGCAAGGGCCAGCCGAGCCAGGTCAGCGCGGTCTCGCACGGCTCGGCCACCACCCGTTTCAACGGCATTAACGTGATCAACACCGCTCGCAAGATCGGCTAAGGAGACTTCAGGATGAAACAGCTGAACCAGGAAGAAGCAAAACGCATCTGCGACCGCGTGCTCGGATTTTCCAGGGCCGACGAATGCCGCATCGTCATCGACGGCAGCCGCGTCGGCAATATCCGCTACGCGCAGAACAGCGTCACCACCGCCGGCCTGAACGAAAACATGCAGCTGACCGTCAGCGTCGCCTTCGGCAAGCGCCAGGGCACCGCCACCATCAACGAATTCGACGACAAGTCGCTCGAAAAAGCGGTGCGCCGCGCCGAGGACGTGGCCCGCCTGGCACCCGAGAATCCGGAGTTCATGCCGGCCATCGGCAAGCAGCTGTTCAAACCGTCGAACACCTTCAACGCCGCCACCGCGGCGATCGATCCCGACTACCGCGCCCAGGTGGCCTCGCACAGCATCGTCGCCGGGCGCAAGAACAAGCTGCTCACCGCCGGCTACTTCGTCGACACCACCGGCTTCCAGACCATCGCCAACTCGAACGGCCTGTTCGGCCACCAGGAGTTCACCGACCTCGATTTCACCTGCACCGCGCGCACCGAAGACGGCCGCGGCTCCGGTTGGGTGACCCGCTCGGCCGGCGACGTGCGCAAGTTCGATCCGCGCGAAGCGTCGGCGGTGGCCATCGAAAAAGCGCTGCGCTCGGTCGACGCCAAGGCGCTCGAGCCGGGCCGCTACACCGTCATCCTCGAACCGGCCGCCACCTCGGAGCTGATCGGGCGCATGTTCGGCGCCTTCGACGCGCGCCGCGCCGACGAAGGACGCAGCTTCCTGTCGAAGAAGGGCGGCGGCAACCGGCTCGGCGAAAAGCTGTTCGACGAACAGGTCAACATCTGGGCCGACCCGTGGAATCCGGACGTGCCGGTGCGGCCGTGGGACAGCGCCTCGATGCTGCCGCGCGAGCGCACCGACGTCGTCAAGAACGGCAAGATCGCCGCGCTCGACTACTCGCGCTTCTGGGCGCAAAAGCAGAACGCGCGCGCCACCGCAAGGCACGGCAACATGATCATGTCGGGCGGGACCAAGTCGCTCGAAGAGCTGATCGCCTCGACCAAGAAAGGCGTGATCGTCACGCGCACCTGGTACATCCGCCAGGTCGACCCGCAGTCGCTGCTGCTGACCGGGCTCACGCGCGACGGCACCTTCTACGTCGAAAACGGCAAGATCAAGCACCCGATCAAGAACTTCCGCTTCAACGAAAGCCCGGTCTCGATGCTCAACAACGTCGATGAAATGGGCAAGCCGCAGATCATCGGCGGCGACGAAGTGCCGTACCAGATGCTGATCCCGCCGATGAAGCTGCGCGACTTCAACTTCACGTCGCTGTCGGACGCGGTCTAGCGGGGCAGCCTATGCGGCCGGTCGACTTTTACTTCACGCGCCTGGTGTACGACTCGGGCGACTGGGACGTCGACATCCGCATGCCCAGCAACGTGCTCAATTCGCTGGTCGAATACACCCCCTTGCGGGTCGATCCGGCCGAGCGGGTGATCGCCCTGTCCGACCCGAAGATGCTGGAAGCGCCGTTCTGCTACCTGGCCGGCCACAAGCTGGTGCAGTTCACCCCGGCCGAGCGCAAGAACTTCGAGCGCTACGTGCGCGGCGGCGGCTTCGTCTTCGTCGACGACTGCAACCACGACATCGACGGCCTGTTCGCCAAGTCGTTCGAAGCCGAACTGGCGAAGATGTTCGGCGCCGCGGCGCTCAAGAAAATCCCGAACAGCCATCCGCTGTATGCGAGCTTTTTCAAGTTCGACGGCCCGCCCAACACCGCCGCCGAACTCAATGGCTGGGGCGACGACCTGGTGCACGACTACCTGAAGGCGATCGACATCAACGGCCGCGTGCGGGTGCTGTATTCGAACAAGGACTACGGCTGCGAGTGGGACTACGACTTTCGCAACAAGCGCTGGCTGGTGGTCGACAACACCCGCTTCGCGGTCAATATCATTCAATATGCACTGGGAGCCTGACGTGGCCGAGCGTGATGCAATAGCGTGGAACGAAGCGGAGATCGCCGACCTGACGGCGAAGGTGGCGGCCCTCAAGGCCAGCATGGGGCGCGTGATCATCGGTCAGGACCAGGTGATCGAGTCGCTCATCATCTGCCTGCTGGCCGGCGGCCATGCGCTGGTCGAAGGCGTGCCCGGGCTGGGCAAGACGCTGCTGGTCAAGTCGCTCGCGCAGGCCACCGACATGCAGTTCCGGCGCGTCCAGTTCACGCCCGACCTGATGCCGTCCGACATCGTCGGCACCGAAATCCTCGAAGAAGACAGCGTCACCCGCCAGCGCGTGTTCCGCTTCCAGCCCGGACCGGTGTTCACCCAGGTGCTGCTGGCCGACGAGATCAACCGCGCGCCGCCGAAAACCCAGTCGGCGCTGCTCGAGGCGATGCAGGAGCGCGCGGTCACCTTCGCCGGCCAGACCCACCAGCTGCCGCGGCCGTTCTTTGTACTGGCCACCCAGAACCCGATCGAGCAGGCCGGCACCTATCCGCTGCCCGAGGCGCAGCTCGACCGCTTCCTGCTGCGCATCGACGTCGGCTACCCGAGCGAGGACGAGGAAATGGCGATGGTCGCGCGCACCACCCATGCCGGCCTGCAGGACGCCACCCGGGCGATGGACGCGGCCAGCCTGCTGCGCCTGCAGCAGCTGGTGCGCGACATCGAAATCGGCGCGCACCTGCTGCGCTACGCCACCCGCCTGGTGCGCGCCACGCGGCCGCAGGACAGCCCGGTGGCGAGCGTCTTGAAGCACGTCGGCTGGGGCGCCGGTCCGCGCGCCGGCCAGGCGCTGGTGCTGGCATCGAAGGCGCGCGCACTGATGCACGGCCGCCTGGCGGTCACGCGCGACGACATCGGCGCCATGCTGCTGCCGGTGCTGGCGCACCGCGTGCTGCGCAATTTCGAGGCCGAAGCCGACGGCGTGGCGATCGCCGACATCCTGCTGGCGCTGCGCGGCGAGATCCGCGTCGACTGACAATGCTGGCGACACCGGCGCTGCTGGCGCACACCACCGACCTGAACCTGGTCATCCGCTACGTGCTGGCCGGACTCGGTCACGGCATCCACGCCGGCCGCGAGCGCGGCGCCGGGGTCGAGTTCTCCGAATACCGCGCCTACACGCCGGGCGACGAATGGCGCCGCGTCGACTGGAAGCTGCTGGCGCGCGCCGATCGCTATTTCGTGCGCGAGGCCGAGCGCGACAGCCACGTCGCCGTCTGGCTGTGGCTCGACGCCAGCGCCTCGATGGCCGAGCCGAGCCGCAGCATCGCCGGCCTCGACAAACTGCAGTACGCGCGCGTGGTGCTGGCCTGTATCGCCGCCATCGCGCAGCGCCAGGGCGACGCCTTCGGCCTGGTCGTGTGCGGCGGCGGGCGCGTCCAGTTCACGCCGGCCGCGCGCGGCCCGCGCCAGATGCAGCGGGTGCTGGCGCAGCTCTCGCGCACCGAGGCTGCCGGCACGCTGGCGCCGGCCGAAACGGTGCGCGCCAGCCTGCATTTCGCCCGCTCGCCCAGCCTGATCTTCGCCGTCAGCGATTTCCTCGACTGGCCGTCGGCGCAGTCGGACGCGCTGCTGCGGCTGCGCCACATGCGCCACGACGTGCGCGCGCTGTGCCTGCAGACCGAGGCCGAGTGCGACGCCAGCTTTGCCGCCGGCAGCGCCTGGTGCGACCCTGAGCAGGGCGCGGGACTGTTCCGCTTCGACGCCGACGCGCGCGCCGGCTACCTGAAAAACCGCGCTGACCATTTCTCCCGCATGAGCGGCGACTGCCGCCGCACCGACATCAAGACGCTGGTGGCGCGCATCGAGCAGCCGCTGCAAGCGGTGCTGCGCGGCTGGCTGCGGCAGGCGGGCGCAACATGAACAACCTGTGGTGGACGGCGTTGCCGGTGCTGCTGCTGCCGCTGTGGTGGCACCGGCAGAAACGCGAGCGCGTCAAGGCCGCGCCGCTGGCGACCGCGCGCTTCCTGCCGCGCGCCGATCCGCAGCAGTTGCGCGTGTGGCGCTGGACCGACCGCCTGCTGCTGCTGGTACGCTGCCTGCTGCTGGTGGCATTGATCGCGCTGCTGGCCGGCCTGACTTTGGCATGGCGCGGCGACAGCGTGCTGGTGGTGCCTGGCACCGACGCCGCCTGGCTGGCGAACCAGGTCGCCGACGCCGGCTACACGGGCGCGCGCCGCATCGACCTGCCGGACGGCGACGCGTTCGGCTGGCTGGCGGCGCACGAGCGCGAATGGAAGGCCGGCGCCCGCCTGCTGGTGGCCGGCAAGCTGGCGATGCCGGCCGTGCAGCCCCGGTTTCGGCACCGGGTCGAGCTGCGCAGCGCGGCGCCGGAATTTCCCCATCCCGACCATCATATCGCCGTCGTCAGCAAGGACGCTGCGGCGTGGCGAGCGCTGTTCGGCGCGCTCGACGGCCGCTACCTGGTCAGCGATACGCCGAGCGCGCGATCGGAACTGATCGTCTGGGATCTGCCGGACGCGCCGCCGGCCAGCCTGCGCGCGCCGTTGTGGTGGATCGCCGATGAAAGCGCGTTTCCCGAACTGCGCAACGGCCGTTCGGTCGACGGCATGCGCTACGCCGACAGCGCGCGCGGTCGCCTGTGGCGCGTCGCGCCGCCGACCGATGCGGATGCCGCGCGCGCGCTGTTCGACACCTGGCAGCGGCTGCATCTGGCGCCGCTCGCCTTTCCGGCGCCGTCGATGGTGCTGCCGGCGGCACCCTCGGCGCCGATCGGCCCCGGCGGCGGCCTGCGCGCGCAGTTGCTGATGGCGCTTGCCGCGCTGTTCGCGGCAGAACGGCTATTGGCCCATGCAAGCCGGCGCTGACATCCGCGCCCGCCTGTGGCGCGCCGCATGGCGCCGGCGCGCCCCGCTGTGGCTGGGCGCGGTGCTGCCGTGGTGCCTGCTGCGCTCTGTGCCCGGCGTGCTGGCCGTGCTGGCATGGGCGGCGTGGGACGGCTGGCGCCTGCAGCGCGGCGTTACCGCCAACTGGACCCACTGGCTCGACAGCGCCGTGCCGGCATTGGAGGACAGCAGCGCCTTGTTGGCCGGCGCGGCGTCGCCGATCGGCCAGCTGCAGCGCCAGCGCCTGTTGTTGCGGGCGGTGTCCGCGCTGGACCGGCGCGCCTTGCTGGCGGTGGTGCGCACGCGGGTGCGCGGCAGCTACCACTGGATCGCCGTCAGCGCACTGGCCGCCGCCGCCCTGTGGGCGTGGGGCGCGCGTGCCGATGCGCCGGTCGCGAAGCGGCAGCCGGCGCAGGCGGTTGCCGCAGCGCGCCGCATCGTGATGCGCATCGCGCCGCCCAAATACACCGCGCTCGCGCCGTTCGACTCGGCGCCGCGCGAGCTGCAGGTGCCGCAGCACAGCGACGTGCGCTGGTGCGCTGTCGACGGCCGGCCGGACGACGCTCCCATCGAGTTGAGCGACGGCCAGCAGTTGAAGGTCGGCGCCGGCTGCGCACATTGGAGCGCGACCGAATCGGTCTTCTGGCGCTGGCGCGGCGCCCGTTACAACCTGCGCGTGACGCCCGACCAGCCGCCGCAGATCGTCGTCACCACGCCGGCCGACATGGTGCAGGTGCTGGCGCCGGATGCGACCAGCGCCGCCATCGCGGTCGCCGTGCGGGACGACTACATGGTGCGCCGGGCGACCTTGCACCTGACGCTGGCGCGCGGCAGCGGCGAGAACATCCGCTTCAGCGACCGCGAAGTGCCGCTGCCCGAGTCGGGCGATCCGCGCACCCGCAGTTGGGCCAAACAATCGGCCCTGCGCGAGCTCGGCATGGAACCGGGCGACGAGCTGTATTTCTTCGTGCGCGCCACCGACAACGCCGAACCGCCGCACAGCGTGCAGTCGCCGACTTACACCTTGCGCCTGCCCGGGCCGGAGAGCCATGACGACGAAGCATCCGCGCTGCCGATGCTGGTCAAGCCGGAGAACCTGCGCAGCCAGCGCCAGGTCATCATCGACACCTTGCAACTGGTGGCCGACATGAAGGCGCACAAGGTCGCCGCCGCCGAGCTGCGCAGCCGCAGCGAATCGATCGCCGCCGACCAGGCGCAGTTGCGGCGCCGCTACGGCCAGTTCCTCGGCGAGGAATCGAGCCTGTTCGGCGGTGACGAGCATGAGCATGACAAGGAGGGCGCCAAGCACGACCTGGTCGCCGAATACGGCCACGTCCACGACCAGGCGGAGAACGCGACCCTGTTCGACGAGGGCACCAAAAAAATCCTGCGGCGCGCCCTGGGCGCCATGTGGGACGCCGAAAAAGCGCTGCGCGCGATCGCCCCGGCGCCAGCGCTGCCGCCGGAATATACCGCGCTCGAGGCGGTCAAGCAGCTGCAGCAGGCCGACCGCATCTACCTGCACAAGACCGCGTTCGCGCCGCCGCCGATCAAGGAAGCATTGCGCATGACGGGCGACGTGGTCGGCACCAAGAGCTATCGGCGCGAGCAGGGCGCGCCTGGCGAGACGGTGCCGGCCGATCTGCGCGAGCTGCTGCGCGCGCTGGACGGCGACGGCGCCATGCCGGCGCTATGGAGCCGCACCGCCCACGACTGGATCCGCGCGCGCATCGGCAACGACGAACAGCGCCTGGCGGCGCAGCGCGCGGTGCAGGATGTGGCCGATGGCTGCGCCGCCTGCCGGCCGGTGCTGCGCGCCTGGCTGCGCGGCGCGATCGCCGATGCGCCGGTGCTGCTGCAGGCCACGCCGAGCGCCGCCACGCCGTTCGTGCAGGCCTGGCGCAAGGCGGCGCCATGATGATCGCGATCGTCCTGACCGGCCTGGCCAGCGCCGCCGTCCATCTGTGGCGCCGGCGCTGGATCGACGCCGCGCTGGTGCTGCTTGCCGCCGCCGCGCTGGGCGGCCTGGCCGGCGACTTCACGCTGCCGCTCGCTGCCGATGTGCGCAGCGTGACCGGCGACGGCCTGCGCGAGGCCGAATGGCGCGACCTGCCGGCGCGCCCGTTCGCCAGGACGGCGCCCGCGGGCGACGTGCTGCGGCTCGCATTCCCGCGCCGGCTGGCGCTGGGCCGCGTCTTCACGCTGACCGTCCAGCGCAGCCGGCCGGGCGCGGCGCGGCTGCAGCTGCTGGCCGAAAACGGCCAGGTCATCGCCGAGGCGAGCGGCGCGGCGAGCTCGCTGAGCGTGCAGTGGCTGCCGCCGGCGACCGAACGACTGGTGCTGCGCGCACGCCTGCTCGACGCCGCCGGCAAGACGCTGGCCGAAGGGCCGGTGCCGCTCAATGTGGTCGATCCAGCCCCGCTGCAGGTGCAAGGCCGCTTCGGCGCGCCGTCGTTCGACCTGCGCGTGCTCAACGACCTGCTGACCGGCAGCGGCGCGCTGCTCGACTGGCAGGTCATGCTCGGCAAGACCGTCACCCGCAACGAAACCGCGCGCACGCCGATGACGGCGCCGAACCTGCTGATGGTCGACGCGGCCTGGTTCGAGCATGCGCAGGACAGCGCGCGCGCGGCCATGCTGGCGCAGGTCGCGCGCGGCACGCCGCTGGTGATCTTGGGCGCGAACGCGGCCGACATGCGGATCTGGCAGCGCGCACTGCAGCTTGAACTGACGCCGCAGCCCGACAACCGCGGCGCCGGCGCGCCGCTGGCGATGCCGGTGGCGCCGTTCAATCCGCCCGGGCTGGCGGCCGGCGCGTGGCGTTCAAGCGATGGCGCCGTGTGGACGCGCTCATGGCAGGGCGGCCGGATCAGCTGGGTCGGCGTGGCCGACTGGCATCGCCATGCGATCAGCGCGCCGCGGCAACTGGGCATATGGTGGCAGGGTGTGCTCGACCAGGCCGGCGTGCATCGCGACGAAGCGCTGGCGTGGGAGGAGCCGCGCGAGATGGCGTTCGCCGGCCAGCGGCTCGAGCTGTGCGCGCAAGGGGCGCGCGGCGCAGCGGTGTTCGATGGGCTGGAACAGAAAACTGCATGGCAGCGCCGTCCCGACAAGGCCGATGCCGCCTGCGTCGCGGTGTGGCCGCGCCAGGCGGGCTGGCTCGACACGCAGGTGCGCTCCAATCCGGTGTATGTGTTCGCCGACGGCGACTGGCCGATGTGGCAGGCGGCGCAGCGGCGCGATGCCACCGCGCGCTACGCCGCCCGCACGCCGGTGCCGGCGCTGCCGGCCAGCGCGCCGGTGCCGGCATGGCCGTTCGCGCTGCTGTTCACGCTGGCGATGCTCGCGCTGTGGTGGCGCGAGCGGCGCTCGCCTTAAAACGCGTAGTCGGCGCGCACGTAGAACGAGCGGCCGTTGATGCCGATCGGGCAGGTTTCCCAGCAATGCGTGAAGCCCAGTTGCGGGAACGGGAAGGCCTTGGTCTTATCCCACTCGGTCGGGTAGGTGTCGAAGATGTTGTTCGACCCGGCCGACACGCTGATGCGCTTGCTGAACGCATAGCGCACCGACAGGTCGACCAGCCACTTCGCATCCCAGGTCTGGATGAACGGCGCGGTGAAGCCCTGGCCCTGGACTTCGCCGTAGTAGTTGGCGCGGGTGTTCAGGTTCCATGGGCCGACCGTGTAATCGGCCGCGATCACGTGGTGCTTGCGCGGCTGGCCGCGTTCGATCAGGGTGACCTGCGCATCGTCGAACAGCTGGGTGCCGGACAGCACCGGCGACTGCGAATTGCGCTTGGTGACTTCGGTCTGGTTGAACCCGAGCTGGCCGGTCAGCACCAGCTTGGCGTCGCTGATCTTCATGGTGTGCTCGGCGACGATATCGAGGCCCTTGGTCGAGGTGCTGATCGCGTTGGTGAAGAACTGCGCCTGGCCGACCTTGAGCGGATCGAGGATGGCCTTGATCGGGCAGGCGGCCGCGGTCAGGCAGGCACCCGACTCGGGTGCGATATTGCTCGAGAAGACGATGCGGTCGGCGATGTCGATGCGATAGGCGTCGGCGGTGATCGAGAAGTTCTTCGCCGGGCGCAGCACCATGCCGATGCTGCCGCTCTTTGACGTCTCCTGCTTGAGCGGGGCGATGCCGAAGGCGCGCGTGACGGCGCTGCCTTCGCGCGCGGTCAGGGTCTCGGTCAGCACGCCGGCCGAGTTCAGGTTGGTCGACACCGAGCTGTAGAATTTCTGCTGCACGCTCGGCGCGCGGAAGCCGGTCGAGACGCTGCCGCGGAAACCGAGTTCGTGCGACGGATCGTAGCGCATGCTCAGTTTGCCGGTGGTGGTGTTGCCGAAGTCCGAATATTTTTCAAAGCGGATCGCCGCGGCCACCAGCAGCTGCTGGGTGAGATTGTGTTCGGCGTCCAGGTACAGCGCGATGTTGTGGCGGCCGGCGTCGACCGCGGTACCCGGCGTGTAGCCAGGGAAGCCCTGCATGCCCGATGCGGCCGCGCCGCCGGTCTGGTCGACGATCTTGACGGCCGGGTTGTTGGTGCGGCCGTACTGGTACGACACCGGCTGGCCGGCCTCAATGATGTAGGTGTCGTTGCGGTATTCGAAGCCGGCGGCCAGCGAGACCTGCTTGTCGCCCAGCGCCAGCGGGCCTTTCAGGTCGGCGTTGAAGGTGGTCTGCTTGAAGCGCAAGGTGCCGGTATCGGCGTCGAGCGGCGATTCGGCGTAGATGCCGCCGCCCGGTTTCGGCTCGTACCAGTAGCTGACGTTGATCGAATTGCGCTCGTGGAAACCGAGCTCGCTTTCGCCGTGGTTGACGCTCAGGTCGAGCTTCCAGTCGCCGGCCAGGTCGTGCCGGTAGCCGAGCGCGAACGAGCCATCCTTGACGGTGGTGAGGATGTTCGGCAGGAAGCCGTTCGGGTAGACCGCCGGCACGGTGCGGCCGTCGCCCTTCGAGCGGAAGAAGCCGGCCGAGTCGCCGGTGCGCTTGGAGATGCCGCCGAAGGCATACAGTTCGCCGCTCTTGTCGATCGGCAGGGCCGCGTTCCACCACAGGTAGGCGTCCTTCGCCAGGCTGTCGCCGATGCGCTGGGTGACGCGCGGCGGATCGACGCGCAAGGTGTCGAGGCCGGCGCGGTTGGTTTCGCCGCGGTGGCGTCCTTCGACCGTCAGGTTCAGGTAGCCGCCGTCGCCGCCGAGCGCGAAGCCGGTGTTGGCGCTGCCCGAGTACAGGTCGCCGTCGCCTTGCGAGGTGCTGCCGGCGGTGGCGCTCATCTGCGTCTCGTTGGTCTGCTGCTTGAGCACGATGTTGATTACACCGGCGATCGCGTCGGAGCCGTACTGGGCGGCGGCGCCGTCGCGCAGCACTTCGATGTGGTGGATCGCCGACAGCGGGATGGCGTTGATGTCGGTGCCGGCCGAGCCGCGTCCGACAGTTTGCTGGACGTTCACCAGCGCCTGCTGGTGGCGCCGCTTGCCGTTCACCAGCACCA
>JARXKM010000120.1 GCA_030272785.1 Pseudomonadota bacterium | reverse complement strand
GCTGCTGGTCGCGCATTTTCACGCGGCACAGGTTCAGCACGGCGTCCTGCATCGATACGGCCACCTTCTGGCCCTGGCCGGTCTTGTCGCGCCCGCGCAGCGCGGTCAGGATGCCGATCGCCAGGTGCATGCCGGTGTTCGAATCGCCCAGCGCAGCGGCGCTGACAGTCGGCGGACCGTCGTCGAAACCGGTGGTCGAGGCGGCCCCGCCGGCGCATTGGGCAACGTTTTCGTACACTTTCAGGTCTTCGTAGTGGTGGCCGTCGGAGAAGCCTTTGACGGACGCGACGATCATGCCCGGATTGAGCGTGTGGATGTGCTCCCAGGTGAAGCCCATGCGGTCCAGCGCACCCGGTCCGAAGTTCTCGACCAGCACGTCCGATTCCTTGATCAGCTTGGTCAGGATTTCCTTGCCCGCGTCGGTCTTGGTGTCCAGGGTCAGCGATTTCTTGTTGCTGTTGAGCATAGTGAAGTACAGCGCGTCGACGTCCGGGATGTCGCGCAGCTGCGAGCGGGTGACGTCGCCGGAACCGGGACGCTCGACCTTGATCACGTCGGCACCGAACCATGCCAGCATCTGGGTACAGGCGGGACCGGCTTGCACGTGCGTGAAGTCGATGATTTTGATGCCTTCTAACGGTTTGTTGCTCATGATGTCTCCTTGGGTGTTCGGTTGGCTTACTTCTTGCCGCTTTGTGGATTCAGGTTGGTCAGGCGGCCGCTTTCGGTGCCGGCGTTCGGATCGATGACGGCATTGATCAACGATGGCTTGCCAGAGGCGATCGCTTCGTTGAGCGCGCGGCTCAGTTCTTCCGGCGTCGTCACGTTGTAGCCGATGCCGCCGAACGCTTCGATCATCTTGTCGTAGCGCGCGCCCTTGACGAACGAGGTGACCGGCACGTCTTTCGGGTCGTTCGGATTCAGGTTCGGATCGGTGCCCTTGTAGACGCCGTTGTTGTTGAAGATGATCGTCACGATCGGCAGGTCGTAGCGGCAGATGGTTTCCAGTTCCATGCCCGAGAAGCCGAACGCGCTGTCGCCTTCGATCGCCACCACCGGCTTGCCGCTGGTGACGGCGGCGCCGATCGCATAGCCCATGCCGATGCCCATGATGCCCCAGGTGCCGGAGTCGAAGCGTTTGCGCGGCTCGTACATGTCGATGATCGAGCGGGCGTAGTCGAGCGTGTTGGCGCCTTCGTTGACGACGTTGATGTCCGGACGCAGCTTGAGGATGTCGCGGATCGCCCGCAGCGCGCTGTGGAAGTTCATCGGCGACGGGTTCAGGTCGAGCGTGGCGGCC
Organism: Pseudomonadota bacterium; assembly: GCA_030272785.1. Taxonomy (GTDB): domain Bacteria; phylum Pseudomonadota; class Gammaproteobacteria; order Burkholderiales; family Burkholderiaceae_D; genus JAFCUW01. The sequence continues at coordinate 12,585 of JARXKM010000120.1, read as the reverse complement.
ATCTTGGTCAGGTTCTTGTCCTTGCGCTCGGCGATCGCGCCGGTCCAGGCGGCGTCCGGCTTGCTGTGACCGTTCGCGCTAATGCCGTGCAGCAGCGCGGCGACGCACGAACCGATGTCGCCGATCAGCGGTGCGGCGATCGGCACGTTGCTGTCGATCTCGGTCGGCGAGATGTCGATCTGGATGAACTGCTTCGGAATCGCGCCCCAGGTCTTGCCCTTGCCGTGCGACAGCAGCCAGTTCAGGCGCGCGCCGATCAGTACGACGACGTCCGCTTCGGCCAGCACGAACGAGCGCGCAGCCGACGCCGATTGCTCGTGGGTGTCGGGCAGCAGGCCCTTGGCCATCGACATCGGCAGGTAGGGAATGCCGGACTGTTCGACGAAGGCGCGGATGTCGGCGTCGGCCTGCGCGTAGGCGGCCCCTTTGCCGAGCAGGATCAGCGGCTTCTTGGCGCCTTTCAGCAGGTCCAGCGCGCGCTGCACCGAGTCCGGCGCCGGCAGCTGGCGCGGCACCGGATCGACCACCTTGACGAGCGAATTCTTGCCCTTGACCGCGTCCAGTGTTTGCGCCAGCAGTTGCGCCGGCAGGTCGAGGTAGACGCCGCCCGGACGGCCCGATACCGCGGCGCGGATGGCGCGGGCGATGCCGATGCCGATGTCTTCGGCGCGGTTGATGCGGTAGGAGGCCTTGGCGTACGGCTTGGCCGCGTTGAGCTGGTCCATCTCTTCGTAGTCGCCCTGCTGCAGGTCGACGATCTCGCGCTCGCTCGAGCCGGAGATCAGGATCATCGGGAAGCAGTTGGTGGTCGCGTTGGCCAGGGCGGTCAGGCCGTTCAGGAAGCCCGGCGCCGACACCGTCAGGCAGATGCCCGGCTTTTGCGTCATGTAGCCGGAAATCGCGGCGGCATTGCCGGCGTGCTGCTCATGACGGAAACCGATGAAGCGCATGCCCTCGGCCTGCGCCAGGCGGCACAGGTCGGTGATCGGAATGCCGACCAGGCCAAAAATCGTGTCGATGTCGTTGTGCTTGAGAGCATCGATGACCAGATGGAAGCCGTCGGTCATTGCTGGTGTTTGCGTGGTGTCTGTCATGATGGGTGTCTCCTCCTTGTGATTCGAAAATGGCCCTGCTACGCGACCTGCGGAACGGGGCTGGTGATCGTTTGGCCCGTGTCGGTCGATGTGCAGCCCGTCTTTTAGTAGCGGCCATCATAGCGAGCGCGCTTGATATCTCTCATTGACCGAGGTCAATTTTCGCCGCATGATGTCGGCACTTGTGAAATTAGGTAGTGAAACTCCCATGACGTTAGTCGCCAACCATCCCGAACGGAATATCATCCGTGTCCAGCTGAAACAGAACGTCGTTCTGAAGGCGCTGCGCGACAGCGAAATGGAAGCGCTCGAACCCTACCTGACGGTGGAGAACCACCAGAAGGGCGACCTGCTGCTGCGCCAGGGCGTGCACGACATGGAGCAGTATTTTGTGCTCGACGGCATCCTCAAGCGCGTGGTGACGAACCAGGAGGCCAAGGAGATGATCCTGCGCTTTCCGGCCGAACGCGACATCGAGACCAGCTACGCCGCCTGGCGGCTGGGCACGCCGACGCCGTACAGCATCGTCTGCGTCACCAAGGCGCGCGTGGCACGCATGCCGCTGCAGCAATGGGTGGCCTTCCTGGAGAGCCACAGCGCGGTCAAGGCGGCGTTCGAGTACGAGGTGATGAACCTGATGAGCTCGATCATGGGCCACACCATCACCTTGCACCTGCTCGACGCGCCCGGCCGCGTGCACCGTTTCATGCGCAAGTATCCGGAGCTGTTCGAGCGCCTGCCGAAGAAGGAACTGGCGGCCTACCTGAACCTGTCGCCGGAGACCTTGAGCCGGCTGAAAAACCAGGGCAAGATCTGACACGCCGAGCGGCTTGCGGTCTGCCCGAAACACTCTCAGCCTCTGAGCGCCGGCACTGTTTTGCGGCGCAACAAAAAAATAGATCGTGCCAAAACCCAGCTTTTTCATAGGCAATATTCGCAGCGCGAATAACGCATATCAGAACTTGTCATTGGCCAAGCCTGGACGGTGTCCCTATAATTTCAATTATAGAATCCAACCAACCTTCCAGGAGCTCCACATGACCTCGATCACCAGCACCGCACCAGCAGGATCCACCTACCCAGCGCCGTCGTTTTCGTTCTCGTCGCTGGTCGCCGCCTTGTTCATGGTCAACCTGCGCGAAAAACTCGACGCCGACACGGCTGGCGACAAATCGGACGCCGCCTACACCTACGGCCTGTAATATTCGCAGTCATTCATTGATGCCGCAGCAATAGTGCGGCGCAATAAAAAAGCGCACCGGCGAGCCAGTTCATGGCGTACCGGTGCGTTTTCAATTCCGGGTCTGACCCGGTTTTCGGGCAACACCCATTTAATCGGGTCTGACCCGGTTTTCGGGCAACACCCTGGCGTGCGGCATCGCGCGGGCTGAACCGCGGTCTGCCCCTTAGGCTGCCACCAGTTTCTGCATGCGCACCCCGCCGTGCTCGGCGGTCATCGACCGCTCGAGCAGCTTGACGAGCGCGTAGGCCGAGTCGATGTGCGGCGTCGGCGTGCCGGTCAGGCGCCCCAGTTCCACCACCGAGCCGACCAGCGCGTCGATCTCCGGCCCGCGCCCCGCTTCGACATCCTGCAGCATCGACGTCTTGTGCTTGCCGACCTTCTCGGCGCCCTCGATGCGGCGGTCCAGCGTGACGCGGAACGAGATGCCGAGCTTGGCCGCCACCGCCTGCGCTTCCTGCATCATCTCGGCCGCCAGTTCGCGCGCCAGCGGAAACTGGCAGATGTCGACCAGCGTCGAATGCGACAGCGCGCTGATCGGATTGAAGCAGACGTTGCCCCACAACTTGAGCCAGATTTCGGCGCGGATGTTGTCGAGCACCGGCGCCTTCAGGCCGGCATGCTGGAACACCTCGGAGATCGCCTGCGCGCGCACGCTGGCACTGCCGTCCAGTTCGCCCAGCGGGAAGCGCTCCCCTTCGACGTGGCGGATCACGCCTGGCGCCATCAGTTCGGCGGCCGGATAGACCACGCAGCCGAGGATGCGGGCGGGATCGATCTTGCTCGCCAGCGTGCCGGTCGGGTCGACGCTGGTGACGGTATGGCCTTCGAACGGCCCGCCGTGCTGGTGGAAATACCAGAACGGGATGCCGTTCTGCATCGTTACCACCACCGTGTCCGGGCCCATCAGTTTGCCGATCTGGTCGGCGACGGCGTCGACCTGGTGCGCCTTCAGAGCCAGGATCACCAGCTCCTGCACACCGGCTTCCGCGTAGTTATCGGTCGCCTTCACATCGGGCGCGACATGCTCCACGCCCTCGTTATCGATCAGTTTGATGCCCCTGGCCCGAATCGCCTCCAGGTTGGCGCCCCTGACGATGAACGTCACTTCCTCGCCGGCCAATGCCAGCTTGGCGCCGACATAACCACCGATTGCCCCTGCCCCGATAATTGCAATTTTCATGACGTGCTCCCACCTGTTTACTCGAACCGGTTTTTGAGCTTGCCTATGCCATCGATCTCGATTTCGATCGTACTGCCTGGTCGCATGGAGCCCACACCGACCGACGTGCCGCACAACAGCACATCGCCCGGATTTAATGTCATGTCTTTCGAAATCTTGCTGACCAGCTGGGCGACCGAGAACACCATGTCGTTGACCGGATAATCCTGCCGCACTTCGCCGTTGAGCGTGGTGCGCACCACCAGCATCGCCGGGTCCAGCCCTTGCGCGATGACCGGCCCGAGCGGGCAGAACGTGTCGAAGCCCTTGGCCCGGCACCACTGCGCAAAGGTCGGGTCGCGCGCGATGATGTCGGCCACCGTGACGTCGTTGGCGCAGGTCAGGCCGAACACGTAGTCGCTCGCCGCTTCCTCGCTGACGTTGAAACAGCGGCGCCCGATCACGATCGCCAGTTCGCCTTCGAACACCACCTTGCCCTCGCACAGCGGCTGGCGGATCGTGCCGCCCGGCGCCAGCAAGGTGTTGGGCGTCTTGACCAGGTAGAGCGGCTCGGCCGGCGGTGCCAGGCCCAGCTTCTTGCCGAGCGCATGGAAGTTGTTCCACATCGCCAGCATCTTGCCCGGCACCAGCGGCGCCAGCAGTTTCACGTCGGCCAGCTGCATCGACGTGCCGGTCGGCTCAGGGGCGTCGAACATGTCGCCCTGGTAGACCCGGATCTTGTCACCTTCAAGCGTGCCGAAGCACACCGCGTCCATGTGTTGGAAGCGAACCCAGCGTTGAATCTTCATTATTTACCTCGTCGTACGCCGGATCGGCCGTAGGGAAAAGGCGCCGCGGCGAGCATGCCGCCGCGGCGCCGGTTGACGCTTAACGTGCCATGCGCGCCGCGGAGGCGATGTCGACGGCGCCGTTGGCGGCCGGCGTGACGGCGGTGTCCATGAACTTCTGGCGCATCGGCTTGAGCACGAACCAGGCCATCAGCGCGGCCGCCGCGTTCAGGCCGCAGCCGACGAAAAACACCGCTTCCCAGCTGCCCGAGGCGGCCGCGATCATGCTCGAAATCGGCACGAAGATCGATGCGGTGCCCTTGGCCGTGTACAGCAGGCCGGCGTTGCCGGCGGCGTTCTTGGTGCCGAAGGTGTCGGCGCAGGTGGCCGGGAACAGGCTGTAGATCTCACCCCAGGCAAAGAACACCACGCCAGTCAGGATCACGAAGGCGATCGGGTCGCGGCCGAAGTAGTACAGCGCCAGGATGCCGACCGACTCCATCGCAAAGGCGATGAACATGGTCTTCTCGCGGCCGATCTGGTCCGATACCCAGCCGAAGAAGGGCCGCGTCAGGCCATTCAGCACCCGGTCGATCGCCAGGGCGAACGTCAGGGCCGGCAGGATCATGCCCATCACGTTGAACTTGACGCCGTCGATGGCGAAGTCCTTGGCGATCGGGCCCATTTGCGCCGTTGCCATCAGGCCGCCGGCGGCGACCAGCACGAACATCACGTACATCACCCAGAACACCGGCTTGCGGATGATCTGCGACGGCGTGAAGTCGCCATTGCCTTGCTGGACCTTGGTGACCTTGCGGATCGCGCTGGCCACGTGGGCCGGCGGACGCACCATCATCAGCGCCAGCAGCATGACGATCAGGCCCTGGCCGAGGCCGAAGTACAGGAACGTCTGCTCGTAGCCGCTCTTTTCGATCATCATCGAGATCGGGATGATGGTCGCCGCCGAACCGGCGCCGAAGCCGGCCGCCGTCAGACCGGCGGCCAGGCCGCGGCGATCCGGGAACCACTTCAGGGCCGAGCCGACGCAGGTGCCGTAGACAGCGCCGGCGCCGATGCCGCTGATGGCGGCGGCGATGTAGAGCATCGTGAGCGTGTCGGCGAACGAGTTCATGACCCAGCCGAGGGCGCACAGCAGGCCGCCGAACAGCACCACCGGGCGCGGGCCGAACTTGTCGACCGCCCAGCCTTCGATCGGCACCAGCCAGGTTTCGGTGAGGATGAAGATGGTGAAGGCTACCTGGATCGCCGCTTTCGACCAGTGGTACTTGTCGGCGATCGGGTTGACGAACAGGGTCCAGCCATACTGCAGGTTGGCGATCATCGCCATGCAGATGATCCCCATGACGAGCTGTATCCAGCGATTGGCGGCTGGCTTGCCCGCGGTGCTACTTGTCGGTTCTTGTGTCATTTCCATGTCTCCGTGATGGTTTGATTGTCGCGTCTATGCGCGTCCGGGTGGCAGCTTGGTCAAGCCCGTGCTGCCCCCGCCATTGCTGTGGAATTCGCCAGCAGATCGTCGTAGCCGATGCCGCCGGTGGTAAGGTCGAAGTGGATGTTCATAAGCGCTGTCTCCTGATTTTTTTTGCAAGCACATGGACTATTCTGTCGTGCCGCCGGCCCCTTCTGGCGCGGGCCGCGCGGCTTGGCGGTATCACCAAGACTTCCTCGTCCCCGGCCCGAAAAAACCACTTTGCGGCCCGGCTGGCGTCCCGATTTACAGCGGGATCACCTGTATGCGGAAGTCCCAACAGATGCCAGATTGTGGAAGAAGCACTTTTCGATATCCTTGACCCCGGTTAAGTTTCGACATCTGGGCGACGGAATCTGTGTTTACACGCCGGCGTGGTGCTGCTGGATTTCCGCCCAGTTGATGAAGGCGCCCGGGCGGCAGCCGGCGCCCGTCATGACGCCGTAGCAGCGCTCCTTGGCAGCCTGGATCGCCTCGACCAGGAAGTCGGCGTCGTAGGCCTTGAGCAGGTGCGGCTGGTGCTGTTCGAGGTAGCGGCGCAGGCAGTCGCGCTCGCCATCGGCGCACAGCACGCTCTGGTAGCGTGCGCTGTCCCAGTGAAAACTCAGGCCCAGCTCGTGGAAGGCGGCGTTGTAGGCGTTGCGGTGGGCGTCGGCGTGCTGGCTGCTTGGCGTGGTGTTCATGAGGGTCTCCGAAAGGTGCGGTGGGAAGTCAGTGAGTTCACTGTAGCCCGTAAAAATGATTAGCAATAGTTAAAGTTCTTAAGCATAATGATTCATGACCCTGAATAGATGGAAGTGAACGCCCATGAAGAACGCCACCTTGCGCCAGCTGAAAGTGTTCGAAGCGGTGGCGCGCCATCTCAGTTTTTCGCGCGCGGCGGAGGAATTGCACCTGACCCAGCCGGCCGTGTCGACCCAGGTCAAGACGCTCGAGAGCCACGTCGGCCTGGCGCTGTTCGAGCAGCTCGGCAAGAAGATCTACCTGACCCAGGGCGGCGCCGAGCTGCTGTACCACTCGCGCGCGATCATCCAGCAGTTCCGCGACGCCGAGGAAGCGCTGGCGCATTTCAAGGGCATCTCGGGCGGCACCCTGAACGTGGCGGTGATCAGCGCGGGCGACTATTTTTTCCCGCACCTGCTGGTCGAATTCGCCCGCCAGCACGCCGGCGTCAAGCTGCACCTGACGGTGCACAACCGTGAAGAGCTGCTCGGCCAGCTGGCCAACAACCTGACCGACCTGGCCATCATGGTGCGCCCGCCGCACAACCTCGACACGCTCAACGAATCGTTCGCGCCGCACCCCTACGTGATCGTCGCCGCGCCCGGGCACCATCTGGCCGGGCGCAAGCGCATTTCGATGGAGACGCTGATGCGCGAGCCGTTCGTGGTGCGCGAAAAGGGCTCGGACACCTGGTTCTCGATGGAGGCCGGCTTCGGCGAGCACCTGCGCGAACTGAACATCGCGATGGAGATCAAGAGCACCGAGACGATCAAGCAGGCGATCATCGCCGGCATGGGGATCGGCTTCCTGTCGGCGCACACGATCGGCCAGGAACTCAAGACCGGCAGCCTGGTGGTGCTGCCGGTGCAGGGCTTCCCGCTGATGCTGGACTGGTACGTGGTGCACCGCAACGACAAGCGGCTGCCGCCGGTGGCGCGCGCGTTCAAGGAATTTCTGCTCAGGGATGGCGCGGCGCTGATCGCCAAACTGATCCCGATGGCGCCGGCGGGGCGCGGATAAATCGGCGATTCTTGACGGCAGTCAAGGAAAACGCCGGCCTGGCGGCGCAGACTCGGCAGCGTTTCACTCCGAAGTATTTTCACCGCGGTCTGCGAGGGACGCGGTTTTTTTTTGGCCCGCGCCGGCGCTGACGAGGGTCACGCGTAACGATACACCACAAGCCGTCGTCCGCGCCGCGATGCAAATCATGTTCAGCATCGCCCCCGGCATTCGACGCTGTAGCGGACGCGGTGCGGCGTCTGTTCGCCCGATAAATTCTCGCGTCGTCCTCGCGCCGGCGGCTGTTGCAAACCAAGGGGGCCTGCCGTGTCGATACCCGACCGGCGGGAGGCGCGGCGATAGCCTCGTTTTTGCACGCTTTGCCTCGTTTTTCCTCGCGCGGGAACTAACGAGTCGGCCGTTTTCATAGAGCAGCCGCGCCAGCGCTGCGCAAAGCGCGGCGCAGAATGAGGCAAAACGAGCAAAAACGAGGCAATTGCCGTGCGGGTGCAGGGACAGGCGCGCTTGCGGCAAATATCCCTACGGTAAAGCACCATCGTTCCCGCGCAGGCGGCAAGCTAATCTGCCTGCATGGCCTGCTGGCCCATCAACGCGTGCACGTGCGCCGCGGTGCCGCCGGCCAGTCCCTCGCCGCTGTAGCCGCCCTCGAGTATCGACACGATGCGCCCGGCGCACTGTTCGTCGGCCACCGCCATCAGCCGCTCGGTAATCCAGCCGAAATCCTCGTCCTCCAGGTTCATGCCGGCCAGCGGATCGAGCCGGTGGGCGTCGAAGCCGGCCGAGATGATGATGAAGTCCGGCTTGAACGCCCTCAGCGCCGGCAGCATGTCGGCCTCGATGCGCGCCCTGAACAGGTCCGAGCCGCAGCCCGGCGGCAGCGGCACGTTGACGATGTTGCCGCTGACCCCGCGCTCGCTGCGGTCCCCGGTGCCGGGATACAGCGGCGACTGGTGGCTGGACGCGTAGAACAGCTCGGGGCGGGCATAAAACGCCGCCTGGGTGCCATTGCCATGGTGGACGTCGAAATCGACCACGGCGACCCGCTCGAGGCCGTGCGCCTGCAGCGCATGCACCGCGGCGATGGCGGCCTGGTTGAAGATGCAGAAGCCCATCGCCCGATCCGGCTCGGCGTGGTGGCCGCACGGGCGCGTGGCGCAGAACACGTTGTCGGCCTCGCCGGCCATCACCGCGTCGACCCCGGCGCAGGCGGCGCCGATGCAGCGCATCACCGCGTCCCACGAGCCGGGCGACATGACCGTGTCGCCGCCGTCGAGCGCGACGCGCCCGCTGGCCGGCGCCAGGTCGGCGATGCGGTCGACGTAGTCCTCATCGTGCACCAGCATCGCCTGCATGCGCGCACCCAGCGGCGCCTCGCGCCAGGCCAGCGCGCTGAAGGCCGGCGTCTCGAGCACCTCGAGCACCGCCTTCAGGCGCGCCGGCGATTCAGGATGGCTGGGGCCCGGCTCGTGCCGGAAGCAGGCCGCGTGGGTATAAACGAGTGTGCTCATGGTGGTATCCCTTCATGCGCGCTGTTGCCGCTCACAGGATCAGCAGCGCGCGAAAATCGTTGACGTTGGTGAGTGTCGGGCCGCAAACCACCAGGTCGCCGAGCGCTTCGAAAAAACTGTAGCCGTCATTATTATCCAGCATGGCCCGCGCACGCAAACCGTGCGCAACGGCGCGCTGCAGCGTTTCCGGCGCCAGCAGCGCGCCGGCGTTGTCCTCGGAGCCGTCGATGCCGTCGGTGTCGCAGGCGATCGCATGCACGCCTGGCTGGCCGTTCAGCGCCACCGCGAGGCTGAGCAGGAATTCGGTATTGCGCCCTCCCCGGCCCGATCCGCGCACGGTGACGGTGGTCTCGCCGCCCGACAGGATCACGCACGGCCGGCTGAACGGCAGGCCGCGCAGCGCCACGTTGCGCGCCAGCGCCGCGTGCATCAGCGCGATGTCGCGCGCCTCGCCTTCGATTTCGTCGGACAGGATGTGCGGCGTGATGCCGGCCGCGCGCGCCGCCGCGGCAGCCGCTTCCAGCGCGATCTGGGCCGAGGCGATGATGTGGCAGCTGTTGCGGGCGAAGCGCGCATCGCCCGGCTTGGGCGTTTCGCCGTCGCCCGATTCGAGCACGCGCAGCACGTTGGCCGGCACCTCAATCTTATAGCGCGCCAGGATCGCCAGCGCATCGGCGCAGGTGCCGGCGTCGGCCAGCGTCGGGCCGCTGGCGACGACGCCGGGATCGTCGCCGGGCACGTCGGAAATGAGCAGGGTCACCACGCGCGCCGGCGCGCAGGCCAGCGCCAGGCGCCCGCCCTTGATGCTTGACAGGTGCTTGCGCACGCAATTCATGTCGGCGATGGTGGCGCCGCTGGCCAGCAGCGCCTTGTTGAGCGCCTGCTTGTCGGCCAGCGAGACGCCGTCGGCCGGCAGTGACAACAGCGCAGAGCCGCCGCCCGAGATCAGGCACAGCACCAGGTCGTGCTCGGTCAGGCCGGCGACCTGGTCGAGGATGCGCTGGGCGGCGCGCTGGCCGGCTTCGTCCGGCACCGGGTGGGCCGCCTCGATGACTTCGATACGCGCGCACGGCACGCGGTGGCCGTAGCGCGTGACCACCAGGCCTTCGAGCGGGCCGGGCCAGTGCGCCTCGAGCACCCGCGCCATCTCGGCGGCGCCCTTGCCGGCGCCGATCACGATGGTGCGGCCGTTGACCGGCGGCGCCGGCAGGAACGCCGGCAGACAGCCTTCGGCGGTGACGGCGCCGACCGCGGCGCCGAACAGGTCGAGCAAGAACTGGCGAGGGTCGCGGCGCGCGTCGCTCATGGGCATCAGGCCTTTGCGATCTCGTGGTTCGACATGCGCTCGATGGCCTGGCACAGCGCCGAGTGATCGAGCCCGCTGCCGCCGTGCGCGGCGCACGAGTTCATCAGCTCCTGCACGGTGGCGGTGTTCGGCAGCGCCACGCCGAGCGCCTTGGCGCCAGCAAGCGCCAGGTTCAGGTCTTTCTGGTGCAGCTCGATGCGAAATCCCGGCGCGAAGGTGCGCTTGACCATGCGTTCGCCGTGCACCTCGAGGATGCGCGAGGCGGCGAAGCCACCCATCAGCGCCTGGCGGACCTTGGCCGGGTCGGCGCCGGCCTTGGAGGCGAACAGCAGCGCCTCGGACACCGCCTGGATGTTGAGCGCGACGATGATCTGGTTGGCCACCTTGGTGGTCTGGCCGTCGCCATTGCCGCCGACCAGGGTGATGTTCTTGCCCATCAGCTCGAACAGCGGCTTGCAGGTGGCGAACGCTTCTTCCGAGCCGCCCACCATGATGGTCAGCGAGGCGGCGCGCGCGCCCACTTCGCCGCCCGACACCGGCGCGTCGAGGTATTCGCAGCCGAGCTTGTTGATTTTTTTCGCAAAAACCTTGGTCTCCATCGGCGAGATCGAACTCATGTCGATGACGACCTTGCCGGTCGAGAGGCCGGCGGCGACGCCGTCGGCATCGAACAGGACCGCCGCCACGTGCGGCGTATCGGGCACCATGATGATGATGATGTCGGCCCGCTTGGCCACTTCGGCGCCCGAGGTGCAGACGGTGGCGCCGCCTTCGATCAGCGCGGCGGGCGGGTTCTTCTGGTCGTGCAGGTACAGCTTGCAGCCGCCGGCCTGCAGGTTGGCCGCCATCGGCGCGCCCATGATGCCAAGGCCGATAAATCCTACTTTAGTCATGCTGGTCTCCGGTTTTCGTATGAGGGTAATGTTCACGGGGTCAGACGCCGTGCTCGGCCATCCAGGTCAGGCCGGCGACGGTGCCGTTCTTCGGCTTGTATTCGCAGCCGATCCAGCCGGTATAGCCGATCTCGTCGAGCATGCCGAACAGGTAGCGGTAGTTGATCTCGCCGGTGCCCGGTTCGAAGCGGCCCGGATTGTCGGCCAGCTGGATGTGGCCGATCATCGGCAGGCTGGCCTTGATGGTGGCCGCCAGCTCGCCTTCCATGCGCTGCATGTGATAGATGTCGTACTGGACGCGGATGTTGTCGGAGCCGGTTTCGCGGATGATGCCGAGCGCCTGTTCGGTGCCCGACAGGTAGAAGCCGGGAATGTCGAAGGTGTTGATCGGCTCGACCAGCAGGCCGATGCCTTCGGCCTTGAGCGCGGCGGCGGCAAAGCGCAGGTTGTCGACCACGGTGCCATAGGCGGCGCCGTCGGTGACGTTGCGCGGCTTGATGCCGACCAGGCAGTTCAGCTGCGGCACGCCGAGCGCCTTGGCGTACTCGATGGCGCGGCCGACGCCGTCCTGGAATTCGCCCTTGCGGTCCGGGTGGCAGGCGATGCCCCGCTCACCGGCGTCCCAGTCGCCGGCCGGCAGGTTGTGCAGCACCAGCGCGAGCTTGTTGGCGGCCAGCCGCTCGGCGATCTGCGTGGCTTCATACGCGTATGGGAACAGGAACTCGACGCCCTCGAAGCCGGCGCGCGCAGCCTCGCCGAAGCGGTCGAGAAAACCCACTTCGTTGAACAGCATGGTCAGGTTGGCGGCAAATTTTGGCATGGTGGTCTCCTCCTTATTTGACATCGAGGACGTCGTTGAATTCATTGATCGCGTTAATTTCGGTGCCCATCGCGATGTTGGTGACGCGTTCGAGGATGATCTCGACGACCACCGGCACGCTGTGCAGCGCCATCAGCGCGCGCGCCTTCTCGAATGCCGGGATGATGTCGTCGGGGTTGAACACGCGGATCGCCTTGCAGCCGAGGCCTTCGACGACGGCGACGTGGTCGACGCCCCGGCCCTCGAGTTCAGGGGTGTCGACGTTGACGTTCTCGAAGCCGAGCTGCACGCAGTAGTCCATTTCGAAGCCGCGCTGCGACTGGCGGATCAGGCCGAGGTAGGAGTTGTTCACGAGGACGTGAATGTACGGCATCTTGAACTGCGCACCGACCGCCAGTTCTTCGATCATGAACTGGAAATCGTAGTCGCCCGAGATGGCGACGATGTCGCCGGTGGGGTCGGAGCAGCGCACGCCGAGTGCCGCCGAAATGGTCCAGCCGAGCGGGCCGGCCTGGCCGCAGTTGATCCAGTGGCGCGGCTTG
>JARXKM010000512.1 GCA_030272785.1 Pseudomonadota bacterium | reverse complement strand
TTGCCCAGCATCTGCTTGGCTTCCTTGCCGACTGCCTGGATCGTCTTCTTGCCGTTCGGGCCGCCTTCCTGGCGGATCGCCACCACCGAGGGCTCGTCGAGCACGATGCCCAGTCCGCGCACATAGATCAGAGTGTTCGCCGTGCCCAGGTCGATTGCCAGGTCGTTCGAAAAATAACTGCGTAAAAAACCAAACATGTAAGTCCTGATGCGCAACGGTGTGCGCCTAAGCATTAATAAGGAACGTCGGTAGCATCCGCCGCGCTGCCGCACATCGCAGGGCAGGCGGGGTGTTTTATATGCTGCGGCAGCCCGTTTTCGGCGCCGGCAACGCATTAACCCGCCATTCTACCTTATAATTTGCCCGTCAAATGCCGCAGCACCCCTCAATTGCAGACCGCCGGGGGACCCAAATCGGCGGCATTGCCAAGCTTTTACGGCCTGTTAGTGCGGCGTTGCATAGACTTCTACATTATTCCTCAACCAATCGAACGCGGCCTTCACCGCGCACCTGCCATGTCCCTGACCCTTTCAGACGTAACCCGGATCGCCCACCTGGCCCAGCTCGACATGGACGAGGCGCACGCCGCCAGTGCGCTCGCTGACCTGAACCGCATCTTCGCGCTGGCCGAGCAGATGCAAGCGGTCGACACCGACGGCGTGGCGCCGCTGTCGCAGCCGCTCGCCGCCGTGCTCGGCAGCCTGCCGCTGCGCCTGCGCGAGGACGTCGTCACCGAGCAGAACCGCCGCGAGGACTACCAGGCGCAGGCGCCGAAGACCCAGGACGGCCTGTACCTGGTGCCCAAAGTGATCGAGTGATCGAATCATCGAATCATCGAATGATCGAATGATCGCGCCCCACGACGACGCCGCCCTCCCCCATCCGACCCCGAGCCATGCATACTAAAACGATCCAACAGCTGTCCGCCCTGCTGCACGCGAAACAGGTCTCGTCGACCGAGCTGACGCAGCACTTCCTGGCGCGCACCCAGGCGAGCGACCTGAACGCCTTCCTGCACATCGACCCGGCGCTGTCGCTGGCGCAGGCCGGCGCCGCCGACGCCCGCTTCGCCGCCGGCAGCGCCGGCCCCCTGACCGGTATCCCGATCGCCCACAAGGATATCTTCGTTACCGAAGGCTGGCGCTCGACGGCCGGCTCGAAGATGCTGGCCAATTACACCAGCCCGTTCAACGCCACCGTCGTCGAGCGCTTCGGCGCGGCCGGCATGGTCACCCTCGGCAAGCTCAATTGCGACGAATTCGCGATGGGCTCGTCGAACCAGAACTCGGCCTTCGGCGCCGTGCGCAACCCGTGGGACACCGGCGCGGTGCCGGGCGGCTCGTCGGGCGGCTCGGCCGCGGCGGTCGCCGCGCGGCTGGCGCCGGCCGCCACCGCCACCGACACCGGCGGCTCGATCCGCCAGCCGGCTGCCTTTTGCGGCGTCACCGGCATCAAGCCGACCTACGGGCGCGTCTCGCGCTTCGGCATGATCGCCTTCGCCTCCTCGCTCGACCAGGGCGGCCCGATGGCGCAGACGGCGGCCGACTGCGCCATGCTGCTCGGCGAAATGGTCGGCTTCGACGCACGCGACTCGACCTCCCTGACGGCCGAACAGGGCAACCTGCGCGAGGACTTCACGCGCGAGCTGGCCACCCCGCTGGCCGGCCTGCGCATCGGCGTGCCGCAGGAGTATTTCGGTGAAGGGCTGGCCGCCGACGTCGAGGCGGCGGTGCGCGCCGCGCTCGAGCAGTTCGTCAGGCTCGGCGCCACCCTGGTCGACATCTCGCTGCCGAAGACGGCGCTGTCGATCCCGGTCTACTACATCATCGCGCCGGCCGAGGCGTCGTCGAACCTGTCGCGCTTCGACGGCGTGCGCTACGGCCACCGCGCGGCCCAGTACAAGGACCTGTCGGACATGTACAAGAAGTCGCGCGCAGAAGGCTTCGGGCCCGAAGTGCAGCGCCGCATCATGGTCGGCACTTATGTGCTGTGCCACGGCTACTACGACGCCTACTACCTGAAGGCGCAGAAGATCCGCCGCCTGATCGCCGACGATTTCCAGACGGTTCTGGGCACCAGCTGCGACGTCATCATGGGGCCGGTCGCGCCGACCGTGGCGTGGGACCTGGGCGAGAAGACCGACGATCCGGTGGCCGCCTACCTGGCCGACATCTACACCCTCTCGACCAGCCTGGCCGGCCTGCCCGGCATGTCGATCCCGTGCGGCTTCGGCCAGGGCGACAAGAACGCCAAGCGCCCGGTCGGGCTGCAAATCATCGGCAATTATTTCGCCGAAGCGAAGCTGCTCGGCATCGCCCACCAGTACCAGCAAGTGACCGACTGGCACACCCGCGCGCCGGCCGGCGTCTGAAGACGAAAAGAGAGAAAACTATGCAATGGGAAGTCGTCATCGGTCTTGAGAACCACGTGCAGCTCACCACCAATTCGAAAATTTTCAGCGGCAGCGCGATCCGCTTCGGCGCCGCGCCGAACACCCAGGCCAGCCCGGTCGACCTGGCGCTGCCGGGCGTGCTGCCGGTGATGAACAAGGGCGCGGTCGAACGCGC
>JARXKM010000511.1 GCA_030272785.1 Pseudomonadota bacterium | reverse complement strand
CCGATCATCAACCCGCCGCAGTCGGCCATCCTCGGCGTGCACGCGACCAAGGACCGCGCCGTCGTCGAGAACGGCCTGGTCGTGGTGCGTCCGATGAACTACCTGGCGATGTCGTATGATCACCGTATCATCGACGGCCGCGAAGCCGTGCTCGGCCTCGTCGCGATGAAGGAAACGCTGGAAGATCCGGCGCGCCTGCTGCTCGACCTCTAAGTCTAAGTACCAGGCCGGCAACTGACCACAGCGCGCTGGCTGCAGCGCGTGCCAACCATTTTTTACGAGGTGTCGCCATGAATGTCTCCGATGAAATCAAGCGTTTGCACGAATTGCACCAGGCCGGCGCGCTGACCGACGCCGAATACGAACAGGCCAAGGCCAAGGCGCTCGGCGGCAGCGTCAATTTCGACAAGCCGGGTCACGCCGACGGCAGCGACCTGGCCAGCGAATTTGGCCGCCTGCGCCGTTCGCGCGGCGACCGCTGGATCGGCGGCGTCTGCGGCGGCCTGGCCAAGGTCTCGAACGTCGAAGCGTGGATCTGGCGGCTGGTGTTTACGCTCGTCGCGCTGTGCGGCTTCGGCGTCGGCGTGCTGGTCTACATATTGATGTGGATTTTCGTCCCAGAAGAATAAATCAAGGAATTCAAGTATGAGCACTTCCAAGCAATTTGACGTCGTCGTCATCGGCGCCGGTCCCGGCGGCTACATCGCCGCCATCCGCGCCGCGCAACTGGGCTTTTCGGTCGCCTGCATCGATGAGTGGGTCAATGCCAAGGGCGGTCCCGCGCCGGGCGGCACCTGCACCAACGTCGGCTGCATTCCCTCGAAAGCGCTGCTGCAATCGTCCGAACACTTCGAGCACGCCGGCCACAGCTTCAAGGAACACGGCATCGATGTCGCCGGCCTGAGCCTGAACCTGCCGCAGATGTTGAAGCGCAAGGACGTCGTCGTCAAGCAGAACAACGAAGGCATCCTGTACCTGTTCAAGAAGAACAAGGTCAGCTTCTTCCACGGCCGCGGCGCCTTCGCCGGCAGCGCGGACGGCACCTACAGCATCAGCGTGACCGGCGCCAATGCCGACACGATCAGTGCCAAGCACGTCATCGTGGCCACCGGCTCGAACGCGCGCGCGCTCGACGGCGCACCGTTCGACGAGAAACTGATCCTGTCGAACAGCGGCGCGCTGGCCATCGACGCCGTCCCGGCCAAACTGGGCGTGATCGGCGCCGGCGTCATCGGCCTCGAAATGGGCAGCGTCTGGCGCCGCCTCGGCGCCGACGTCACCGTGCTCGAAGGGCTGCCCACTTTCCTCGGCGCGATCGACGAGCAGATCGCCAAGGAAGCGCACAAGCTGCTGACCAAGCAGGGCCTGAAGGTCAGCCTGGGCTGCAAGATCGGCCAGATCACTGCCGCCGACAACCAGGTCACGGTCGACTACGCCGACGACAAGGGCGTCGCCCAGAAGGCCGTGTTCGACAAGCTGATCATCTCGATCGGCCGGGTGCCCAACACCATCGGCCTGAACGCCGACAGCGTCGGCCTCAAGCTCGACGAGCGCGGCTTCGTCGCCGTCGACGACGACTGCAAGACCAACCTGGCCAATGTCTGGGCGGTGGGCGACGTGGTGCGCGGCCCGATGCTGGCGCACAAGGCCGAGGAAGAGGGCGTTGCGGTGGCCGAGCGCATCGCCGGCCAGCACCCGCACGTCAACTTCAACACCGTGCCGTGGGTGATCTACACGTCGCCGGAAATCGCCTGGGTCGGCCAGAACGAGCAGCAGCTCAAGGCGGCCGGCGTGGCGTACAAGGCGGGCACCTTCCCGTTCATGGCGAACGGCCGCGCGCGCGCGCTGGGCGACACCTCGGGCATGGTCAAGGTGCTGGCCGATGCCGCCACCGATGAAATCCTCGGCGTGCACATCGTCGGGCCGATGGCGTCCGAGCTGATCGCCGAAGCGGTCGTGGCGATGGAATTCCGCGCCTCGGCCGAAGACATCGCGCGCATCTGCCATGCGCACCCGTCGTTGTCGGAGTCGACCAAGGAAGCGGCGCTCGCCGTCGACAAGCGTTCGCTCAACTTCTGATAGTCCCCACGGGCCGGCCGCAAGCCGGCCCGTTTTGCATGCATCGCGCCTCCATGAATGTTCAACAGTTTTACCAGCACGCGCTCAGCGAGCGCGGCTTCCAGTCCGACGATGCCCAGCAGAAGGCGGTCGACCGCCTGCAGCGCGCGTACGAGGAATGGGTGCACTTCAAGGGCCAGCGTTCGTCCGGCTTCAAGCGCCTGATCAACCGGCCCGACGTGCCGCGCGGCGTCTACCTGTGGGGCGGGGTAGGGCGCGGCAAATCGTTTTTGATGGACAGCTTTTACTCGGTGGTGCCGCTGGTGCGCAAGACGCGCCTGCACTTCCACGAATTCATGCGCGGCGTGCATCGCCAGCTCGACGAACTGAAGGGCGTCGCCGATCCGCTCGACGAAGTGGCGCGCCGCATCGCCAAGAAATACCGCCTGATCTGCTTCGACGAATTCCACGTCTCCGACATCGCCGACGCGATGATCCTCTACAACCTGCT